>NZ_JBITPM010000004.1:0-112976 GCF_050467905.1 Pseudalkalibacillus sp. NRS-1564
GATCAATTCGTTTCTTTCAACGTCGTTTTCAGCGACTTTATTAATGTACCACATTAACTCGGTCGACGTCAACAACTTTTAAAAGTTTTTTTCGTTGTCGCGTTAATCTCTCGCGGCGACAAGTAATAATATACCACGGAGAAAAAATACGGTCAACCCTTTTCTTGATATTTTTTCTCCGTTTTATAAATCACCTATACAGCGCTATATTCTCGAATGAAAATACCAGAACCTTTAGTCTCGCTTCGGTGAACTTCGATAAGCCCTTTTTCAATCATATATTCTAGAAGCGCACCAAGGTCTATCCCGTATTCCTTTAGCTGTTCTTCTTCCATTAATTCTTGATATGTCCATAAACTTTCACGTTCATTCATGATGTTCCTTATATGAACGGTTGCGTTTTTTGATTTTGAAGATAAAGAAAAGTCATTAGCCAATAGCAATAACTCCAGTCGTTTATCAAGAGGATCTTCTCCAGATAAAAGCTCGGTATACAACTTGAAAATTTCAGGTTCAATATGTTTAACCTGATTCCACACAGTAATTTCAGGATGGAACCCATGCTCAATAACAGATAAGCGAGCAAGATGGTGCAAAGCATGAAGAATAAAGTTATATGCATCCATATATTGCTTAGAAGCGAAAAGTTCTTTCCCATCTGTATATCTTCGAATAAGTCTTGCAAACTCCACTCCAATTTTTTGAGTGCGCTCTTCATATGGAAAATCTCTAATTCTCTCTTTCAATCCCGCTATGTACTCGTTCCGATCAAAAATGATCTTTCCATTAACAAGCCATGCCACAAGACGACGGTGGCTACCAGAGATTAGCCATTCGTTAACCTGCTGCTCTGTTATAACGTGCATAGCAGCTTTCTTTCCTTCAAAATCATAATGTTTGACGAACCATGGTTTCTCGTTATTTTGAACGATGATTAGTAGGACAACATCAAAATTATCAGTAAGCGGGTGAAATGGCTTTGTCTTTTCAATAACTAGTACACCCAGTGTATCAGGATGACTAGCTCTCTCTTGATAAATCGGTCTTAAAAGGTTTTCCATAATTCGATCCTCCAGAAGTACTTATACTTTTGTTTCCTTACGATATTCAATTTCCCTTTTCCTACGTTAACTTAAGTATTCAACAGTCCATATTATAAATCCTGTAATGAAATAAGCAATCCCTGAATTTGAAGTTTCCACTATCTACTTGAAAATATCCAACTATATGAAATGCAGATTACGTTATTCACCTTATAAGGAAAGTGCTTACACCTCATGGTTATGCTATAATTGTGTGCAGGAGGGACTTGCAATGCAACTAAAGTATACTAATAAGATTAATAAAATTCGTACGTTCGCACTGAGTCTAGTGTTTATTGGAATCGCGATTATGTATATAGGAATATTCTTCAAGACATCTGTCTTGCTTATGACCATCTTTATGCTGATTGGATTTCTTGCAACGATCGCAAGTGCGGTTGTGTACTTCTGGATCGGAATGCTCTCCACAAGAGCAATCCAGGTAGTTTGTCCAAACTGTGAAAAGCCAACGAAAGTTCTTGGACGTGTAGATGCTTGTATGCATTGCAAACAACCACTAACGATGGACCCTAATTTGGACGGCAAAGAATTTGATGAGAAATACAATGTGAAAAGAGCCCAAAAAAGAACGCAGTAAAAGATAAGAAGGCTTCCACCATATTAATGGTGGAAGCCTTCTTTAAATTAGTGTTTGCTTTGCTGGCAATCTGGACATTTTCCGTAAATCTCCATTCTGTGATCACCGACTCGGAAGCCTGTTACCTGTTCCGCAAGCGTTTCTACTTCGTCCAATCCCGGATAATGAAAGTCTACAATCTTACCACAATCATCACAGATAATATGATAATGATCTGTTGTGACACAATCAAATCGGCTGGAAGCATCTCCGTACGTTAATTCTTTCACCAATCCAATTTCCTTAAATACTCTCAAGTTATTATAAACTGTAGCTACACTCATATTAGGAAATTTTCCTTCAAGAGACTTATAGATCTCATCTGCTGTAGGATGTGACATGGACTGGATTAAATGCTCCAGAATGGCATGACGCTGCGGGGTAATACGCACTCCTGAATTTTTCATAGCATCAATTGCTTCATGCAGTTTTTCTTCAGCCATTCGTCATGCACCTCGCTTTCAACAAGCATTCTTACTTTGTAATGTTTATAATTAGTGTACATGGAGAAAGAGGGTTTTGTCAATAATGACAAGCTTATAGGCCTCTTTCTTATTTGTGCTCTTGATGAAGGATCGACTCATTCTCCCCCATATGGTAGTTAATGAAACGAGCTGCTACAAATAAAAAGTCAGAGAGACGGTTTAAGAAAGAAAGGACAAGAGGATTTGCGTCTTCTACCATTGTCGTAAGACGCTCCGCGCGACGGACAATCGTACGCGCCACATGTAAGCAAGCTCCTGCTGAGTGTCCACCTGGCAATACAAAGTTCCTGAGAGGTTCAAGCTGCTGCTCCCAGCTGTCGATTTGGTTTTCCATTTCATTAATATGCGATTCTTCAATAGTCCATCCTACTTTTTTTCCTTTAGGTGTAGCAAGCTCTGCTCCCACATGGAAAAGCCACGTTTGTATTTTATGAAAAATGGCCCCCATTCTTCTTTACCATCGAAGTTCGTAGCCCCAATATAACTTAGAGCAAGTCCGATCTGGGAATTGGCTTCATCACAAGTTCCGTATGCCTCGACTCGAATATCGTTTTTAGACACCCGTTGCCCATAAACGAGAGAGGTTTCTCCTTTATCGCCTGTCTTCGTATAAATTTTCACTATTAATACCCCCTATCCGGATCAATGACATTCTTCAAGTCATTCGTTCCTTTTTGATATTGAATTAAGTTATGCTCAAATATTTCAATCGCTCTAGGTTGATAATTGTCAGAGATAGCTGAATGGTGCGGCGTAACCGTTACATTTTCCATCTCCCAAAATGGGTGTGACGAATCAAGTGGTTCATCTTTAAACACATCCAATACGGCATGGGCAATTTGATGTTCATTTAGTGCGTCAATCAAACACTGCTCATCTACAGTATCTCCTCTGCCAATATTAATAAATACCCCAGATTCTTTCATGGCTGCAAATTGTTCTTTCGTAAAATAATTTGCCGTTTCACTCGTACTAGGCAGCACACTTACCACGTAGTCACATTTCGGTAGCATTGATAAAAGTTCTTCATTATTATATATCACATCAAAATGGTCTACTTCACGTCCAGATCGATTGACTCCTAGCGTTTTCATTCGAAATGCTTTCGCCACTCTTGCAATCTCACTGCCAATGGCACCAGTACCAACAACCCCTATCGAGCTACCAGTAATTTCTCGTATAGGCGTTTTTTTCTTCCAGATCTTTGAGGATTCATTTGCTAGCACTTGTTTTGTATCCCTCGCTACTTGAAGCATAACAGATAATGTATATTCAGCCATCGGAATGCTATGGATGCCCCGTGCATTTGTTACGAGAATACCTCTTTCTTTAATAGCCTGAAATGGCATTCTTTCAAGTCCAGCCGATAGGACCATTATCCATTTAAGGTGAGAAGCTTTCTGAATTAACTCTGCGTTCAGGTCCTCTCCATATGTAAGAAGAATTTCTGCATCAGCAAGTTTAGGCTCCGCTTCTTGCATTGATGGATAAAAATGAAACGTTACGTCTGGATATGTTTCTCTAAGGCGCTCTTTAATATTTGTCTTCAGTTTCCCCGTTGATAGTACCTGCATTATTTCACCACTCTCCATTTATTTAACCTTTCTTCATGTATTAAGTATAGCTGAATGACCAATATGACTTAAACAAAACAACCTCTTCGAAACATCGCTAACAAAAAAAGAGCGCATAATGCGCTCTCAACTGAAGATATGATCTACTATACTCTATGTTGCAAACATCTAATGGTATAGTCTTTTGTCCCGCAGACAAAGGCTTATGATAAGTTTTCTTTAATGTAACCTAGTGCAGATTCCACATGCTCTTTAACGCGAACTTTCCGCCACTCTTTTACAAGGGTTCCTTCTTTGTCTATAACAAAGGTAGAACGAACAATCCCCATGTATTCTTTGCCGAAGTTTTTCTTTAACTGCCATACATCATATGCTTCTGCAGCAGAATGATCTTCATCTGCTAGGAGAAGGAACGGAAGGTCATACTTATCAATAAATTTTTTGTGTTTCTCGACTGGGTCTGGACTTACTCCCAAGATAACCGTATCCAGTTCTTCGAATCCTTCAATATGATCTCGAAAATCACATGCCTCTGTCGTACAGCCAGGCGTCATATCTTTTGGATAAAAATAAAGCACAACATTTTTTCCTTTATAGTCTGAAAGAGACACAGTCTCACCAGTGCTTGCTTCTAACTTAAAATCTGGAGCTTTTTGACCAATTTCAACACTCATTTTTACGCCTCCTTAAATCTTCTTAAGATAAGCGTAACGAAATTCATTCGAACTTACAACTTGGGGCTTTCACGATAGTCAACGATGGTCGTGACAAAAAATGCGGCTGGCATTAAGTAACCGATTAACGCCTCAAAAATCGCAATCCATCTTCCAACTCCAATTGGAGTAAGATCTCCATAGCCAACCGATAGAAGCGTAACCGCACTGAAATAAAGGACAGATTGAACTCTTGTAAACGGTGTTAATGTCATATCCGCAAGATCCATTTGACCTTCTTGAAGTACAGGAATATCAAGGATAATGAGGCTTAAATACATACTCCCAAAAGCGATAATCATCGTTAAATAAACAAGGAACAGTAGAAACATCTTATAAACAGACAGGAGACTACCAGGCACTCTCGTTCTTTTCATAAGAGCTACCATACTTCTCCCAACACTAATAAGGGCAAGAATAATAGCACAAGTAATCAATAAGAGCATTAGTAAACACCTCATAATAGGTTTATGAGGTGTTCGTTGAATTTAGGACGAACTATTCTGAAACAAGTGTCGTGTAGACAACCATCCGCTCCTCGTGTGTTCCTGCATCTCGATCAAATGTCCCTGTACAAGTAATTAAATTGAGGCTTGATTTAGAACTTGTTCCAAATACTTTCTCGAGTGGCGCTTTATTTCTAGGATAAGACTCAACAGCATGCACCTCAAAATCATACGCCAATCCATGTTCATCCGTAACTGTAACGAGATCTCCAGCTTCTAAATCTCCAAGGTGAAAGAACACCGATGGTCCAGTTTTGTTATCAACGTGACCGGCAAGGACGGCATTTCCTCTTTCACCAGGTTTCGCTCCAGGCTGATACCATCCAACGTTACGTTCATCTTTGGGCACATCCATTTGCCCATCTGTTAATTGGCCCACATGCTCCACTTTTGCGTCTACATTAATAGCTGGAATGGATAATTGGGCTGGAATGATTCCTACTAAAGCAGGTTCAACGGATTCGTTACTCTTAGATGAAGAAGATGCTGTTAAATCTGGAGCAGAGACCAGATGTGTTTCCTCATTATTAGGTAAAACTTCTTTCATTTCATCTGATTGATTAGAAGAAGAGGAGCAGCCTGCCGCTGCTCCTAAAAGTAACATACTTAATAAAAGCTTTTTAAACGGCATATGCGCTCCTCCTTCTACCTTGATTTAAGCTGTTTGCTTCTTACGAAGATAAATTCCAGTTCCTGCTGCTAGAATAGCTCCTCCAAGAAGTGCCCATGCAACTGTATGAGACTGATCAGCTGTACCACCCATACCTGTTTGGGGCATGTCTGAAGGCATATTTGTCGCATCAACCATCGGCCATGCTTCAAGAGTTGGTTCACCTTCTACAAGACCTACCGCATAAACAGAGTAAACATAGCCTTCTTTTAATTCAACACCAGGAATCTCAAGAACAACGTCTTCAGAACCTGCTGGTCGAACTTCAAGATCAACCGTCATAGGATCAACTTCAGCGTAGTCTGACGTTGATTTAAATGCTACATCTGAGAATAGAACGTCTCCGTCTTTAACGGCTACATCTACATTAGGTGCATCTGGAGACGCATGTACAACCCTTACTTTTGCTTTTCCTTTAGAAGCTTCCATATCATCGCTTAGCGCCCAAAGGGAGATGCTATCTAGCGTACCTACTGCAGCAGCAGAATACTTCATGCCTTCTTCAAGCGTCACTGACTGACTGATAACCGGCTCGCCTTCTCCATTCTCACCAGCTGGGAATACTTCAATTTCGTGATCTCCTGCAGGAAGAGCCATGTATTCTGTCGCCTGTTTATATTCAGCACCTTCTACAACTGCCTCACCATCTACATAAACATCAACTGCAGGTGCATCTGGAGACGCATGAATCACTCGTACCATTGCTTCATGATTATCTGCGAATGCCGTACCACCAATAATCCCAAACATCATAACCATCGCAACTGCGGCTGCCATAAACTTCCTAAGCATTCAATCCACTCCCTTTATTTAATTTTTGTTATATTTTTGTATAACCTTTGTTCATTTACTAATACGACAAAATATTTGCAATCGGATCACTTTTTTTACACTTTTATTGTTTTTATTTCGAATTCAAGGGAATAGAGCTACTAGCAAAGCTCGGAGGAGGAACTAACTAATGAGTAAAGGCAATTATGCGATTGCTTACTGGGATAGTGAAAACGAGGAGCATTTTAAAGTCTTTTGTATTGAAAACCATCAAACGCTTTTACACATCGCCCGTCGCATAGTCAATGACCAGCAAATTGCCGAAGAGATCGTTCAGGATGTTTATTTAGAAGTTTGGAATAAGCGAAATCAATTCAAGCCTGATAAAGGTAAACTCTCCTCGTGGGTTAACCAGATCACACGAAACCGAGCTATTGATCGGATTAAGAAAGAGCAGCGTAATTTTAAAGAAACAGTTGTTGAAGATCACCAGTTGGTCGATAAAGAACTTTATATTCAAGATGACTTTGGAAACAAAGATATGATTGATGGAGCCTTAAATACTTTGAATACAGAACAAAAAGAAATTCTTAAACTCATCTACTTAGAGGGTTATAGTCAAGCAGAAGTAGCTTCCAAAAAGAAGATTCCCCTTGGAACAGTGAAAAGTCGCGTTAGGCTTGGCATGAAAAAATTAAAAGAAACGATCGATTTATCATTATTAGAAACTGTCTAATCATAAACAAAAAGTCCAGAGGGAGATCCCTCTGGACTTTTTAGTTACCTGCGCCCCTGTATTTCGTGACGCCAATATTCCACATAAAGATGGCGAATCCAAAAAACGCCACTCCCATAACAGGTGTAAGAAAAGCATAACCATACCATTCTTCACGACCTAAGAAATAAGCTGATGGATACACACCAACAAAAGCAAATGGTAAGATCCACGTTAATACAAAACGAATCACTTTATTATAGATATCCACTGGATATCTCCCATAGTTCCCGATATTGTACATCATTGGCATAATACTTGTTCTGCTATCAGACCAAAAGCTAATGCTTGCTAGTAGAATAAAAATACCTGCATACACAAATGCACCACCTAAAACCATAAAGAGAAATACAATAGGATCGTACCAGGACATACTTAGATCAAGTCGATTCCCCGCATAAACCATAACAGCGATTCCTGTGATAACCCCAAATAAAGATTCAAGCTCCATTCGTTCTAAAATAATCTGAAATAAACTATGAACGGGTCTTGTTAGAATCCGATCCATTTCACCCTTAACAATATACCGCTCGTTAAAGTCCCAAATGTTAAAAAATGCTCCGAAGATAGCAAAAGGAACGAGGAAAAATCCGTAGATAAAGATGATTTCATCCTTCGACCAGCCGCTAAGCATATTTGTATGCCCAAACACGACAAGTATAAAAATCAAATTAACTGCCTGAAACAATAAGTCAGACATAATTTCCATTAGCATATCTACACGATAAGTTAATCTCGTTTTCATATATTGCGAGACATATAGAAAGAAAATACTAGCATGCTTCATTTGTCACCCTCCCTGCACAATCAAGCGTTTTTTGGCAATTACCCATAGCGCTTGAATTGGAAGAATCAAAATAACCGCCCAGACAAGCTGGAAAAGAATCGCTTCCCAAACCGCACTTCCAGTAAAACCTTCTGTGAAAATCATACTTGGAATATAGCTAATGGCTTGGAACGGTAGAAAGTCCATGACATTCTGTGCCCAACCTGGATAGAAACTAATTGGAAGTAATAACCCTGAGAACAAATCAATCACAACGCGCTTTGCTCGAATCAGTCCATCGTTGTTAAAGAAGAAAAAGGTCATAACGCCTGTCAGCAGATTAATTTGAGTATTAACAATAAAACTTAGAATAATTGCTACCATAAAGAACAACCACGTCGACAGTGCAGCCGAAAATTCAATCGGGAAAATGAGGCTAACAATAATCATCCCTGGAATTGAGAAGAAGCTTAATCTAAAAATCCCTTCTCCAAGCCCCTGCATCGTCTTCATTATTAAATAATGATAGGGGCGTATAAATTCAACTGCTACCTTTCCCTCTTTAATCTCCTGAGCGATTTCTCGATCAATATTATTAAAATAGAAAGCTCTTGCCATCCAAGCCACAGCAACATATGTTGTCATTTGAATAACAGATAATCCTTCAATTTCCCCTTTTCCACCGTAAATCGCATTCCATAGAAAGTAGTAAGCACCAATGTTAATGCTGTAAATTAAAATTCCGCTATAATAGTTCGTCCGATAGGCAAGCATCATTAAGAAGCGGACGCGAATCATCTCAATGTACTTACCCATTACGCATGCCCTCTTCATAGATATTTCGAATAATCTCTTCAGTCGAAATTTCATGAATCTTAATATCCGTAATCCTGTTTGCTGCTACGACTCTCCCAATTACTTCGGAAATGACATGCTCTTCATTCACTACATTCGCGATCCACACATTCTCGCGATCACCTTTTGTCCATTCTGCTTCAAGTTCCTTCAATAAAGGTTGAAGTTGTTCACCACTAACCTGTTCACCAAATTGAAATTCAATTTGCTTCCCTTCTCCCCAATTAGAACGAAGCTTTGCAAGCTTGCCATCATATATAATCTGGCCTTCATCTAGCATAACAACCCGATCACATAACGCTTCAATATCCGTAAGATCATGAGTCGTAAGTAAAATCGTTGTCTTATACTTCTCATTAATCTCTTTTAAGAAATTACGGATCTTTAATTTAACTAGCACATCAAGTCCAATTGTCGGTTCATCTAGAAATAGAAGCTTAGGGTTATGAAGAAGAGCTGCGGCTAACTCACACCTCATACGCTGGCCAAGCGATAATTTCCGAACCGGTTTATCAAGTAAAGGACCAATATCTAGAGACTCAATTACATGATTCATATGCTCGTTATAAACATCATCTGGTACGTTATAGACTTTTTTAAGCAAACGAAATGATTCTTGTACGGCAATGTCCCACCACAATTGAGATCGTTGCCCAAATACAACTCCAATGGATCGAACAAACTTCTCTCGTTCTTTATGTGGATCCATTCCATTTACACGAACAGTTCCAGAAGTGGGCGTTAGAATACCCGTTAGCATTTTGATACTCGTCGACTTCCCGGCTCCATTTTCTCCAATATAACCTACCATTTCACCTTCATTAATGGTAAAAGAAATATCTTTAACAGCCGAGATAACCTTATAATTACGCGTAAAAAGATCTCGAAACGCTCCTTTTAAACCAGAACGACTCGAGTGAGATTTAAAATCTTTACGCAGTTCCTGTACATCAATCACTTTTTCCATACGTCTTCCTCCTTTTAACACACCAACTTAGTTTACAAGAGCAGCTTGTAATAAACAATATTTGAGCTTTCACTTAAGCGGCAAGAGTGTTTCGTTACACTCTAGTCATGCTACAATGGAGTTTGATGAACAAGCATTACAAGGAGGTCAACATGAATTTCACGAAATCAGAACAACATCATAAAGAATCACTCGATATTATGCTAGGTGGCGTCAACAGTCCATCTCGCTCATACAAAGGCGTTGGAGGAGGCACTCCTGTCTTTATGGAAACAGCTAAAGGTCCTTATTTCTGGGATGTCGATGGTAACAAATACATAGACTACCTTGCAGCATACGGCCCTATCATCACTGGTCATGCGCATCCACATATTACTAAGGCCATCACAACAGCAGCTGAGAACGGCGTGTTATACGGTACACCAACCGTCTTAGAAAATCGGTTCGGTTCGATGCTTCAAGAAGCCATCCCTTCTCTAGAGCGCGTTCGATTTGTGAACTCTGGTACGGAAGCAGTAATGACAACGATACGCGTAGCTAGAGCCTACACAGGTCGCAACAAGATTGTGAAATTTGCTGGCTGCTATCATGGACACTCTGATCTTGTGCTAGTTGCCGCCGGTTCTGGTCCCGCTACCCTTGGAAGTCCTGACTCAGCGGGTGTCCCAAAAAGCATCGCTAGAGAAGTTATCACCGTACCATTTAATGACATTGAAGCTTATAAAGAAGCAATGGAGAAATGGGGAGATGAAGTAGCCGGAGTTCTCGTTGAACCGATTGTTGGGAATTTCGGAATTGTTGAACCTGAGGAAGGTTTCCTTGAAAAAGTAAATGAGATCACACATCAATATGGAGCGCTCGTTATTTATGATGAAGTTATCACTGCATTCCGCTTTATGTATGGTGGTGCCCAAAACTTACTTAATGTTGAACCGGATATGACGGCACTAGGAAAAATCATTGGTGGTGGCCTTCCAATCGGCGCATACGGTGGGAAACGCGAGATTATGGAACACGTTGCACCACTTGGTCCAGCTTATCAAGCTGGGACAATGGCAGGTAATCCAGCCTCTATCTCAGCCGGTATTGCGTGTCTTGAAGTTCTTCAAGAAGAGGGCGTCTATGATCATTTAGACAAACTTGGAGAACGTCTTGAGAAGGGAATCCTCCTTCATGCACAGGAAGCTGGTATCCAAATTACAATCAATCGTCTCCGAGGAGCTTTGACTGTCTACTTTAACAACGAGAAGGTTATTAATTACAAACAAGCTGAAGACTCCGATGGAGAGAAATTCGCCCGCTTCTTTAAACTAATGCTCAATGAAGGTATCAACCTTGCCCCTTCTAAATATGAAGCATGGTTCTTAACAACAGAACACACAGAAAAAGATATCGATGATACGCTTGAAGCAGTAAAGCGCGTCTTTCATCAAATGGCTTAGCGAAAAGACAGAATGAAGTTCCTTCATTCTGTCTTTTCTACTATCTTTGTTATTATTGAAAATAGGGCTTGCTATCCTGACCATTCCGATGTATAACTAGAACGTCTCATATGTTTAAAAGAGGAAATAGAGGATACTCTCTATACTAAAAGTACTCGACGAAAGGACTTATAATAGAATGAAGTTTGGTGCCCGTATTTTTAAAACAGGGCTAGCGATTACTCTCGCACTTTATATTGCAACATGGCTTGGACTCGAGCCTCCGACCTTTGCTGGCGTAGCTGCATTATTTGCCATTCAGCCGTCGATTTACAGATCTTATCAAACCGTTATTGATCAATTTCAATCCAATATTATTGGAGCCGTGCTTGCAGTTATACTCGTTCTGCTCTTTGGAAACCAGCCAATCGTAATTGGTCTAGGTGCGATCATCATTATCGCCATTAATATTAAATTGAAAATCGAAAGTACGATTCCACTCGCAATCGTAACTGTTATTTTAATCATGAATGCTCCTCAGGAGGAATTCATCACTTTTGCGACAAACCGATTCTTAGTCATTATGGTCGGTGTGATCAGTTCTTTCTTTGTGAACTTAGTTTTCGTGCCACCGAGATATGAAACGAAATTATTCCACAAAATTGTGAGCAATACAGAATATATTTCACAGTGGATCAGGCTTGCTACTAGAAACGATGCCGAACATAAAGTATTGAAAGAGAACTTAATTAAGTTGAAAGAAGATACAGTTAAAAGTGATCAGTATTTTCTTCTATACAAAGAAGAGCGTACGTACTTCAAACGCAGAGATTTTGTAAAAGCACGTAAGCTCGTCCTATTTAGACAGATGATTGCTACAACAGAAAAGTCACTTGCTATACTAAAAATGCTTGATCAACTTGATGTGAAGATTTTGATCATGCCTGACGAGGTCAGGAAGATGATTCAGACTCACCTCGATGAGCTAACAAATTATCACGAACGCATCCATTTAAAATATATCGGAAAAGTGAGGAACCAGTCTCCCGAGGAAATGTTAAACACCGTTGGATCTGGGGAGTCTACCTTAACCGAACGCTATGTTGACTTATACGAAAATGGCGAATGTAATCGCGAGCTTTGGATGACAATATTCCCCCTAATCGGAATGATTATCGATTACCACGATCATCTTGAACACCTTGATTTACTTGTCGATAGCTTTCATTCCTATCACCAGGAAGAAAATGAAGTTGATATTCAGGAACTTCATGCCAAATAAAAAAATCAGCCGATACGGCTGATTTTTTTATTTCTTCATTTTTGGATCAAGCGCATCTCGAAGACCATCACCAAGTAGGTTAAATCCAAGAACCGTTAGCATAATCGCAAGTCCCGGAAAGAATACAGTCCATGGTGCCTGAATAATATACGAACGTGAATCTGCAAGCATTTTCCCCCACTCAGGCTGTGGTGCCTGTGCACCAAGACCAAGAAAACTAAGGGCCGCTGCCTCCAGAATAGCCGTTGCAATTGCAAGTGTTCCTTGCACAATTATAGGTGCAAGTGAATTTGGCAATATATGATGAAAAATGATTCTTGAATCTTTCATCCCAACAGCTCTAGCCGCCATAACATACTCTTCCTGCTTCACACTTAACACCCTTGATCGAACAAGCCTTCCAAAGTTAGGAATATTAATAATCGCAATCGCGATAAGTGCATTTCTTAGCGATGGTCCTAGTACAGCAACAACAGCAATAGCAAGAAGAATACTTGGAAACGCAAGCATAATATCAAATATACGTGAAATAATCGTATCCACTAGCTTACCGTAATAACCTGCCACCATACCTAGTAAACTCCCTACCGCCGCTGAACCTAGTACAGCAAAAAAGCCAACCCATAAAGAAATTCTTGCCCCATAAATTATACGTGATAAAATATCGCGACCGAAATCATCGGTTCCAAACCAATGACTGGCTGATGGAGATTGAAGTCGTTCACCTAATTTTTGTTCGTTAATCCCTTCAGGAGCGATGACCCCTGCAAAGATCGCTAGAAGAATGAAAAAAAGTACAATCCCCATGCCGACCATCGCTAGCTTATTTCTCCTGAATCCTTTCCAGGCTTCACGCCATGGCGATAATACTTCTTCATCTGGTTGCTTTTGAACATTAACTTTTTTTTGCGGAGCAATTTCAGCCATCTTAGAAGCCCCTTTAGTTGTATTTAATTCGAGGATCAATTGCAGCGTATAACAGATCGACAATGAGATTAATAAAAACAAAGATGACAGCAACGATGAGAATACCAGATTGAATCACTGGGTAGTCTCTGAAATTAATGGCGTCGTAAATATAACGACCGATTCCTGGCCAACCAAATATAGTTTCAGTAAGAATAGCTCCACCTAGTAAGAGACCCATTTGAAGTCCAATAACAGTAAGTACAGGAATAAATGCATTTTTTAATGAATGCTTATACACAACCCAAAACATCTTTGTACCTTTTGCTCGAGCTGTTCGAACAAAATCAGAGCGCATAACCTCAAGCATACTTGAGCGTGTCATTCGAGCAATGATAGCCATCGGTATTGTTCCAAGAGCAATACCAGGTAGAATCAAATGCTTAACCACTTCTACAAATTGATCCATTCTTCCCTGAAGTAAGGTATCAATAAGATAAAGATGTGTGATAGCATCAACAGGGTTTCTCACATTTTCGCGACCCGTTGATGGAAGCCACCCAAGTTCAAGCGAGAATGCCCATTGTTCCATCAAACCAAGCCAGAAAACAGGCATCGACACACCGACTAGCGCAAGTACCATAGCCGTGTAATCGAACCAAGAGTTTTGAAACCATGCACTAATAATCCCTGCATTGACGCCAATAAAAATAGCTATAACCATCGCCACAAGCGACAGTTCAAGAGTAGCAGCAAGATATGGCCAAATTTCTCCACTAATATCTGAACTTGTTCGAAGAGATGTGCCTAAATCACCTGTAAACAAGTTTTTAATATAGTCGATATATTGTAGATACCACGGCTGATCGAGGCCAAGCTGTTTGGTTAAACTTTTTATCGCTTCCTCTGTTGCCTGTTGACCTAAAATGACCTGGGCAGGATCTCCAGGAATAGCTCGAATCATAAAGAACACAATAAGTGTCATTCCAAATAAAACCGGGATAAGCATTAGCAATCGTCTAACTGTATAAGCAAGCATCTACTCACCTCTTCTTCCATCTGTAAAATCACATGCCGTTCTATATGTATAAAACTAATTTATTTTGAAGAATAAAAGGGGAGTTTATCACTCCCCTTCTTTATTTCCTATTGAAGCGTTACTTTCGTTAGCTTGTCAGAACCAGTTGGATGCGGTGAGAATCCTTTAATTGTACTAGAGCCACCAAGTGCTGGCTTAGAATGTACAAGAGGAATCCACGGTGCATCTTCACGGATGATTTCTTGAGCTTCTGCATAAATCTTATTACGCTCTTCTTCATCTGGAGTCGACTGTGCTTCGATTAGAAGATCATGAAGCTCCTGGTTTTCATAGTACGTATAGTTGTTGCTTCCAATGTTATCCTGATCAAGGAGTACATATAGGAAGTTATCAGCGTCACCATTATCCCCTGTCCAACCTAGCAAGAAGCTATCAGCTTCACCATTACGAGCTTTTTCAAGATAAGTTGCCCACTCGTACGATTTGATTTCAGCATCTACGCCAATTTCTGCGAAGCTTTTCTGAAGAACTTCTGCTACTTTTTGACCATCTGGCATATATGGACGTGGAACAGGCATTGCCCAAAGCTCCATTTCAAAACCATCTTCATAGCCAGCTTCTTTTAGAAGTTCCTTCGCTTTATCAAGATCATATTCATAACCTTCAATATCATCGTTATATCCACCGATTACCGGAGGCATTGGGTTTTTCGCTGGTTCAGCTTGTCCAGCATAGAAAGAATCGATAAGCGCTTGCTTGTCCACAGCGTGGTTCAGCGCCTGACGTACAAGCTTATCTTTTAATGGCCCACGATTTGTTGTCAATCCAACGTATCCAACGTTCATAGAAGGACGGAAGAAAGTTTGAAGGTCGCCATTGTCTTCTACCTGCTGAACATCAGAAGGGTTAAGGCCATCCATCAAATCGATTTCCCCAGCCATTAAGGCATTTAGACGTGCTGAGTTATCAGGAATCGCTCTGAAAATAACACTATCAAGTTTTGGATAACCACCCATCCAGTACTCTTCGTTTTTATTTAGAACGATTTTGTCATTTCTGTTCCACTGATCAAATACGAACGGACCAGTACCTACAGGATTTTCACCAAACTTATCGCCCTGCTTTTCAAGTGCATCTGGACTAGCAATCGCAAATGGAGACATCGCGATATTTTTTTAAGAATGGCGCCTGTGGACGCTTCAATTTAAATTCAACTGTGTAATCGTCTTTCGCCGTTACACTTTCAATAACGTGTCCTTCGTCACCTTTAAATCCACCGAACATGGATTTATAGTAATAGAAAGCTTCTTCATTCCCATTCATCCAACGTTCGAAGTTGTAAACAACGGCGTCTGCATTAAAGTCTGTACCGTCATGGAACTTCACGCCCTCACGAAGTGTGAACGTATACGTCTTGCCATCGTCAGAAACTTCCCACTCTGTTGCAAGTGCTTCCTGTACATCTGTGTTATCATCACCGTAATCAAGGAGAGTATCAAAGATGTTCTTTGTTACTTTAAATGATTCCCCGTCTGTAACAGACGCTGGATCAAGTGATACGGAGTCACCACCGCGACCAAAGATCAACGTTCCACCTGCTTCTTCGCCTCCGTCTCCGGAGTCTCCCCCACCATTGCCATTCGTTTCGTTAGATCCACCGCAACCGGCTAGACCAATCGAAAGAAGCAATACAAACATTAATGAAAAAATGGTCTTCTTCATGTTCTTCCCCCTTAGTCATGTGTGTGATTTATACATGGTCTTCTTCATACAGATGACACGCTGTATAGTGCCCAGGTTCTATCTCCCTGAATTCGGGAACTACGGAGCTGCACACGTCCATCGCCTTAGGACATCTTGTGTGAAAAGGACACCCTGATGGCGGATTAGATGGACTTGGTACATCTCCAGTAAGAATAATTCTGTCTTTCCCATATTCAGGATCTGGAACCGGCACCGCTGAAAGAAGAGCCTGTGTATACGGATGTTTTGAATCCAAATAGAGCTTTTCACTATCTGCCATTTCAACAATGCGCCCAAGGTACATCACTCCGACACGATCGCTAATATGACGAACAACTCCTAAATCATGAGCTATAAACAAATATGTTAGTCCAAGCTCTTTCTGAAGATCTTCTAAAAGATTTAATACTTGAGCTTGGATCGAAACATCAAGTGCTGAAACAGGTTCATCCGCGATAATTAACTTCGGATTAACTGCAAGTGCCCGTGCTATACCTATTCTTTGACGCTGTCCACCACTGAATTGGTGAGGATAACGTTTGGCATGGTATGCACTAAGACCAACAATTTCAAGAAGTTCTCTTACCCTTTTTTTACGCTCTGCTTTATTACCAAGCTGATGAACGATAAGAGGTTCTTCGATAATTTTCTCAACTGTATGTCTCGGATTAAGCGATGCAAATGGATCCTGAAAGACCATCTGAATATCTTTTCTAAGGTGACGAAGATCCTTTTTGTTTAAACTGGTCATTTCTTTTCCATCAAAGAGAACTTCCCCTTCACTAGGCTCAAGAAGTCTCATCAACATACGACCAGTTGTAGACTTCCCACATCCGCTTTCCCCAACTAACCCAAATGTTTCTCCTTTATGTAAGGTAAAGGTTACACCGTCTACAGCCTTCACTGTTCCTATCTGCTGTTTAAGTACGCCTCCCTGAATTGGGAAATGCTTCTTAAGCTGTTTTACTTCAAGTAATGCTTCTTGCAAAATAGGCGCCCCCTTTAGCTTTTCACATTCTCTAATATAGCTGCTTTTTTCTCTTCTTCATGAAGCCAGCACCTAGCCTGTTGTCCTGGTCCTGCATCTAACAACGTTGGATTCTCTTCAAAGCATTTATCGAAAGCAAAACTACAACGTGGAGCAAAATGACATCCTTTATGAATCGAACCTGGTTTTGGCACATTTCCAGGGATAGAATACAGCCTGTCTTTTCGAACTCTCACATCAGGTACTGATTCGATTAACCCAATCGTATACGGATGCTTTGGATGCTGAAAAATGTCACTTGTTTTTCCCTGCTCAACGATTTTGCCAGAGTACATAACAACAATACGATCACAAATTTCTGCGACTACACCCAGATCGTGTGTAATCATAATAATCGATGTATTAGTTTCTTGGTTCAATTTCTTCATGAGCTCGAGAATCTGAGCTTGAATCGTCACATCAAGAGCTGTTGTTGGCTCATCCGCAATGAGTACTTCTGGTTCACATGCCATCGCCATCGCAATCATAACGCGCTGCCGCATTCCCCCAGATAATTGATGAGGGTAATCATTCATAAGTTCTTCAGCCCGAGGAAGCCCAACTAGTTTAAGAATTGATATAGCATGCTCCCAGGATTTTTTCTTGTTCCATTTTTTATGTATTCGAATTCCTTCAACGAGCTGATTGCCGATTCTAAATACAGGATTAAGGGATGTCATCGGTTCCTGAAAGATCATTCCAATTTCATTTCCCCTTATTTTTCTCATCTCTTTCTCTGATTTCGTAAGAAGGTTTTCCCCTTTGTATGTAATTTCTCCTCCTACAACTTTTCCTGGGGCCTGAATAAGTTGCATAATGGACAATGAAGTCACACTCTTTCCAGAGCCAGACTCCCCAACAATCCCAAGTACTTCACCTTTATTTACATGAAAGTCAACGGAGTCTACTGCTGGAATCTCTCCATCATCAGTAAAAAAGTGCGTTTCTAATCCACTAACATTTAATACTGGATGTTCCATACACTCACCCCTTTCCGTAAATTCTGAATTTTTTAATTAAACTAAAATCTGCTTCTCATTATTACATTATTTTTGTTAGTTGGCAACGCTTATTGAGGTAATTTTCTGTCTTTTTTTGACGCTTTTACGCGATAATATGCAAATTTAAACAAAAAAAGCACCTCAAAGAGATGCTTTTTGATGAATAACTATAAATTTTGTACTTGAAACAAGTTATGGTAGGACCCTTTCCGTTTCATGAGCTCTTGGTGATTCCCGCTCTCTGAAATTTGGCCGTTTTCCACCACCACGATACGGTCAGCATGCGTCACTGTTGCTAGACGGTGTGCGACAATAAAGGTTGTGCGATCTTTCGCAAGTACTTCAAGCGCTTCTTGAATAAGATGTTCACTTTCAAGGTCAAGTGCTGACGTTGCTTCATCAAGAATTAAAATAGGCGGATTTTTAAGAAATACTCTTGCGATTGCAATCCGTTGTTTTTGTCCACCAGACAGCTTCACACCTCGTTCACCAACGGGCGTATCATATCCGTCTTGAAGGTTCATGATGAATTCATGAGCGTTAGCAGCCTTTGCAGCTTGTATAACTTCTTCTTCAGAGGCATTTGGATTCCCCATCATGATATTCATTCGAACGGATTCACTAAATAGGATGTTATCCTGAAGAACCATTCCAATGTTATCTCTCAGGCTTCTTGCTTCATAATCCCGTATGTCTGTACCGTCAATTAGAATACTCCCACCCGTCACATCATAGAAACGTGGAATTAAGCTGACAAGTGAGGATTTACCGCCACCGCTCATTCCTACAAGCGCAATGGTTTCTCCAGCACGTACATTAAGATCAATTCCTTTTAGAACAGGGAGATCCTCTTCGTTATATTTAAATGAAACATTTTCAAATTGGATATTTCCTCGAACATCGTTTAACTTTTTTGCATCTTTTCTATCTACAATATCGTATTTTTCATCGACAAATTCAAATACACGATCCATTGATGCAATGGCTTGGGTTAATGTGGTAGACGAATTCACCAATCTTCTTAAAGGACTATAAAGCCGGTCCATATAAGTCACAAACGCAACCATTTCACCGATTTGAAGTCCACCCGAAATCACAAGATACGCTGAAAAGGCGATAACAATAAGAGGAGCTACATCCGTAATCGTATTAACGACAGCAAACGTTTTGGCATTCCACCTTGTATGATCGAGTGCTCGTTCTAAAAAATTCGTATTTCTTTTGTTAAATTGCTCTTGTTCATAATCTTCTAAGGCAAAACTTCGAATCACAGACATCCCTTGTACTCGTTCATGAAGATGACCTTGAACTTCTGCAAGTGCCTGTGAGCGATCCTTTGTTAAATCACGAAGACGCTTATAGAAAAATTTAACTGACAGTCCATACAGAGGAAGAAGAACAATTGCTGCAAGCGTTAGCCAAACATTCATAAATGATAATATACCGATAATGATGACGATGGTAATGAGATCAAGCCAAACATTCATCATCCCAGTAATGACAAATGTTTTTGTTTGCTCCACATCATTTATTACTCTTGAGATGATTTCCCCTGCTTTGTTATTAGAGTAAAACTTTAAACTTAATTGTTGGATATGAGAAAATAATTTATCTCGTATATCATATAGAATCTTACTTCCAATCCATTGAGCATAATACTGACGGAAGTATTCTACCGGTGGTCTGACAACAACGAATAGAAAGAAAGCTCCTCCCATCAACCAAAGAAGCTGCTCATACTTATCCCCAGCTGGCATTTCTGCATTGATAATATCATCAATGACGTACTTTAAAATCAATGGAAGGAGAAGAGGAATACCAAACTTTAATATTCCAATTCCAATCGTTATCCCAATTTGTTTTTTATACGGCCTTACAAAGGTCATATACCTTTTTATACTACCCAGATGGCATCATCCTTTAGTTAATCACATGCTGTTTTTATATCATGCAAAAACCTGTTGAAAAACATTCAACAGGTTTTTCTTACCTATATTGAAGGAACTGTTCATACCACTGATCTACAAATCCAGGGGCAAACGGTCCTTTTCTTTGATGAATCCAGTTCATCAGTTCTTTTACATTTTGTTGTATAATACGATCGACTGCTTCGGGATAATTCATTTCTTCGCGGTGTGCTTCATACTCATCTTCATCTAATAACTTAAAAGTCATATCAGGATAGATCTTAATATCAAGATCGTAATCAATATACTTCAATGCTTCTTCATCGTAAGTAAATGGAGTACCTAAATTACAATAATAATATAGCCCATCTGTTCTGATCATTCCGATGACATTGAACCAGTGGTTTGCACTAAAGTAGCAAATCGCAGGTTCACGCGTTCTCCATTGTCTTCCATCAGCTTCAGTCACAAGAATGCGATCGTTTCCGCCGATTATTTCTTTGGATGTGCCTTTAAGTACAATGCTTTCTTCCCAAGTACGATGTAGCGTACCGCGATGTTTATAGCTTTGAATTTGAATTCTCGTCCCGGTCGTTGGGAAACTCATCTTCTTCTCCTTTCCTAAGAAATTCCGGAAAACGATGAATGCCTTTTGCATACAGGCAGACTCACAGCATCCTTTCTTTCTTACCGTTCAATACATGGCTATTATCAAAAATCTTACATCTCATCTATATTCTTCTCTATTATAACGCTTAACAAAATAAAATTAAAATAAAAGCGCCACTCGAATAGAATGGCACCCAATTTCAGCTTAATAAATAGGGGTTTTTTCAAAGGTAAAGATGACGTCCGAAATAAGTCGTTCAAACTCATCCTCCATAAGTGATAGCATCTCTTTTCTTTCTACAATTATGGCATTTCTACCCTTTTCTTCATCCAGAATATCCTCTAAGCTTAGAATTTCTTCCTTCGTACGAATCATTTGATCGGCAAGCTTAAGCTGCTGTTGAATGAGCTCATCAAACTCCTTCATTTAACCTCTCCTTCCAAATTGTGATTTGTGACATTCCCATGGAGCAAGCTAATACCATTACCGATTTCTAGCAAGCCTTCATCAAAAAAGAAATTCCATAAACTCATGTGAAATCCTTTGGGAACTTCTGTAGAGAAGTCAGGAGTTTTGTCATAAACTCCCTACAGGAGCAATACATTCTGGTTGTTCATTTCTAGGAGAATTCACAAGCGTCGAAACTTCATACGCATTCATTTCCTTAGAGGATATGGGCTTCATACACCTGCTTAAGATTTCACTATCACTTACTGTATCATCCAGCCAAATCCTCTCATCATCTCTTGTTAAAATGACGGGCATGCGATTATGTATCTCTTTCATAAATTCATTTGCTTCTGTGGTAAGTATCGTACATGTAAAATGATTTTTGTCGCCATCATTCCATTTTTCCCACAACCCCGCCATTGCAAACGGCTCACCCTTTCTTACTTGGATCCGCATCGGAATTTTCTGATCCTTCGTCTGCTTCCATTCATAAAAACCATCCGATAATATTAAACACCTTCGCTGCTTAAGAGCATGCTTAAAGCTCGCTTTCTCCTGAGCTGTTTCACTTCGCGCATTGATTAATTTATATGAGATAGACGCATCCTTTGCCCAGAATGGAATTAACCCCCAACGTAAGGTTCCCATTCGATTCATTTGATTTGCTCTAATCACAGCCGGGATCTGTTGAGATGGTGCTATATTAAATCGTGGTATATATTCATCCATGCTCGTTTGATCAATTTGAAACCTTTCAAGTAACACGTCGAGTTCTGTCGTTAGCGAAAATCGTCCGCACATAACCAACACCCCTTCCTATATTAGATTGTTTCTCCACTGGTCTTATAATCCCTACCAGCATTTAACTAACGAAAAACAGGGCTGACTAAGTCAGCCCTGTCCGGGAAGTTCGATTATTGTTGCTGCTGGTTCTTAGCAGATGCTTGCTGCTTATTTTGAGCAGACTTCGCGTTGCGAGCTTTCACTTGTTGTGCATCCGTTTCGCTTGCAAATTCAGCACCATATTGTTGCTGAGCTGCTTGTCCTGCAGATGCTTGCTGCTTATTTTGAGCAGACTTCGCGTTGCGAGCTTTTACTTCTTGTGCATCTGTTTCATTTGCAAATTCAGCACCGTATTGTTGCTGACCAGCTTTACCAGCAGAAGCTTGTTGGTTCTGCTGTTTCGCTTGTTGAATGTTTGCACCAGCTTGTGTTTGTCCTGGTTTCTTTGCCATGGCTTATCACCTCCCACAAACAATAGAATATCCAGTTACATGATTCTTATGTATTGTTTTTAGAAAAACTTGTTTCGGGTGCAATTAAACAAAAATCTTCTATATAGGACTGTTACTTAATAACTTATCAGAAATGAACATTTCATCATGCCTTCCATCTCTTCCCCTTCATACTGTTCAAATCAATGATACAAACTAAGGAGAAGAAGGAGGTTAAATGATGAATCATCGAGATATGACAGAGCTTTCTATGATGTCTAAAAAGGAATGGGTGGACGATGAACTATCTTTTTTTCACTATAGCCTTCAACAGGTTACTCCTTACTTAAATAGCGAAGGTGTAGCTATCCATCGAGAAATAATGAAAGAAATTGAACAGCGTGGTGGACTCTCAGCATTTATGCCCGAATAAAATCCAGTTCTTCGTCAAAAAAACAACCTTCTGAAACTCTTCAGAAGGTTGTTTAAGTATATGTTAGAAATTTGATTTCGATTGTCCGCCATCGACGTTGATTGTCGCACCAATAATCCATGAAGCTTTTTCAGAGGCAAGGAAAACAACGGCATTCGCTACTTCGTCAGTTGTCCCAAATCTTCCTCCTGGTATTTCTTTATCTACAAATTCAGCTATTTTTTCAGGATTATCATCAAGTCGTTTCTGCCAGTTCCCTGATGGATGCAGAATGGCTCCTGGAGCAACCCCATTCACGCGGACACCGTCTTTAATTAGCTCATCACCCATAGCTTTAGTAAAACTAATCATAGCCGACTTTGAATTATTATAGGTTGGTTTCCCACCAGATTCACGACCGAAGATAGAAGAAATATTGATGATTGCGCCACTTCCCTGTTGCTTCATGATTTCGGCAGAAAGCTGACTAAGGTGTACCGCTGAGTAGTAATTAAGTTCCATTGCTTTATGGAATTGAGATATATCCGTCTCCATAATTGTCGAACCACTGCTTCCCCCAGCGTTGTTTACTAAGATATCAAGTGAACCAAATTGCATGATGAAAGAATCAATGAGTTGGACGCGCTTCCGCTCATCCGTCACATCCGCTTCAAAAATGGCTAAGTCCTGACCAATCTCCTTCCTAGCCAATTCGAGATCATCACGATTTCTACCGCAAATCCCCACTTTCGCGCCTTCTTCATAGAACACCTTCGCGATCGACTTTCCAATCCCCTTAGAGCCTCCTGTAATAAGGACGCGTTTGTTTTCAAGATTCAAATTCAATCTGTTTCATCTCCTTCTAAAATCAGATTCACAATTTTTTTGGTGAGCTACAGGAAAGGCATAATCACGCAACTCATTCTTACAAACCATTTTCACCTTTTCATGATCGATATGACCAATAAATGATCCTTTATAAACTGTTAATTGCCATTTTAAATGGCTAAAAATATGATTAAACGAGGATAATTCCTTCTCAATCTTAGGGTTAATTTCATAAGTATCTTGTAAATGGTGTTTGAGCTGATTTTCTTTCAAACCACCTTCTGTTAATTCAACGTTTGGAAATTCCCACAAGCTTGCAAGAAGTCCTTTCTCCGGACGCTTTCGAATAAGAAATTCGCCTTCATTATTCTCAAGAGCTATAGCTGCAATCGGTACAGGTCTGGGGGCCTTTTTCTTTGATTTAATCGGCAGCTCTTCCTGCGATCCTTCAGCAAAGGCTCTACAATGTTCTTGTACAGGGCAAAGAAGACATGAAGGGGATCTTGGTGTACATACAATCGCACCAAGCTCCATCATCCCCTGATTGAATGAGGATGGATCCTCATCGGAAATAATTCGTCGAGTTACTTCTTCAAACGTCTTTCTTGCTGATGGTTTGGCAATATCCTCCCAAATCCCAATAATTCGCGAAAGAACACGCATCACGTTTCCATCAACAGCTGGCTGTGGTATGTCATAAGCAATGCTTAAAATTGCCCCAGCAGTGTAGGGCCCTACTCCCTTAAGTTCAGATATTTGCTTGGGATTATTCGGCACTATACCGTTATAAGTCTCTGCTACTTCTCGAACAGCACTTTGAAGATTTCTCGCCCTTGAGTAATAGCCAAGCCCTTCCCAGGCTTTTAATACATCTGCCTCTTCAGCATGTGCAAGTGCCTCCACAGTAGGAAAAAGGCTCATAAACCGCTCAAAATATGGGATTACAGTGTCTACTCTCGTTTGCTGTAGCATAATTTCAGATACCCATACACGATAAGGATCCTGATTTTCACGCCAAGGTAGTGTACGCTGCTCTTTTTTAAACCAGGCAATAAGGTCCTGTTGGAACTGCTTTTCATCGAAATAATGTAAAAGGTCTGTCACTTTCTCTGTCATAGATCAACTCTCCGATATGATATATTAAATGGTGTTAAAAGATTTATTTAAATTTACTAAGAAACTTCCTCAACCTTCGTCTATCACATATAATAACGCATCATACCTTTTCATTCACCTTTTAACTTTTCACATTCGTTCAAATTGGGTATAACTAAATAAAGAATGCAAAATAGACATAAATTCTTTTGGTCTATTTACGATCGTTAGCTAAACGATCGATACGTTTCATAAGGAGGATTCTTAGCCTATGGATACTGGGACACATGTGGTCATGGGACTGGGGATTGGAGCTCTTGCAACGTTAGATCCAGCTATTGCACAGGACCCCATTACCGCTCAAAGCGTTCTAATTGGAGCGCTAATAGGATCGCAGGCCCCGGACTTTGATACTGTGCTTAAACTTAAAAATAACGCTGTCTATATCCGACACCATCGTGGAATTACTCATTCCATTCCTGCAGTTCTTCTCTGGCCAATCATTATTAGCAGCGGAATAATGGTGTTTTTTCCTGAAACAAATTGGCTCCACCTTTGGTTATGGACATTTCTTGCTGTCTTCATTCATGTGTTTGTCGATATTTTTAACGCATATGGAACGCAAGCCATTAGGCCATTTTCTAACAGATGGGTAGCTCTTGGCGTCATTAATATTTTTGATCCATTTATTTTTCTCAGTCATATTGGTGGATTAATTCTCTGGTATTTGGGAGTCAATCCTGGGTACACTTTCCTCACGATCTACGGCATCCTTATTCTCTATTACGTTTGGAGAATAATTGAACAGAAGAAAGTGATTCATGCTGTGAGAGAGCGAATTCCAGATGCAGTCGAAGTGATCGTCTCACCAACAATTCGTTGGAGCAGGTGGCATATCGCAGTTAAATCTGAGACACAGTTTTATGTAGCTCGCGCTGAAGGAACTACGATCCATATTCAAGACGTATTTGATCGCGTTCCTGTTCCTAAAACACCAGTACTGGAATCTGCGAAGGAAGATCCTAACTTAAGTGCATTTCTTTCATTCTCACCAGTTTATAGATGGGAGATTGAAGAAAAAGAAGTTGGATATGAAGTTCGCTTTATTGATCTCCGCTATCGAAATAAAGGGCATTATCCATTTGTCGCCGTGGTACAAATGGAAGATCAGCTCGAAATAACGAGTTCCTATACTGGATGGGTTTACAGCGAAGATACGTTACGAAAGAAATTAGATCCCGCTCTTGATTAGTCGTTAACTTTATTTTATGACACAGAAAACCGGTTGGGCACATAATGTGTCCAGCCGGTTTTTGTTTAATGTTTTATGCTTCTGTCATCTCCAAAATACCCTTTATATTTTGGATTATTCATCATGAAATCGTGTAAAACAGGACCATAGTAGTCAATCCATTGCTTTACAATTTTTTCAGTTACATCCTGACCTTTATACTCTCTGCCAGCCTTGGCTCTTGACGATTCAAAATCCTCCCAAAGCAACTCCACCATTGTTCTCGCTTGACCATAAGAGAGGTGATCATTTTTCTCAAGAAGGTTATGAGTAAGCCTTTGAAATAAATCTTCCATGAGGCATTCTCCTTTCGTGGTGTAATTCAAATTCTGTCTAATAAATAACTTTGTTTGGCACATAACATTCCGACCGAATTCGCATACTAATGGTGTGCCTGATTCACAACACGATATTGGAAAGGGGCGCACGCTGATGAGAAATAAAAAAACCGGATTTCCAGATGCTAAATTTTCTGGTGAACCCCGCGCAAAAGAAGAATTCGCATCAAAACGTGCTGACGGGTCGATTAACACTCAACCACAAGAGCGGATGAATGCTTCAAATCGGACAGGCCACCGTCAGGGATAATTCTCTTATACAGGAGGTAGCATCTATGGGAAAAAATAACCGAGATAGACTTCATCCGAAATATGAGGATCCATTCCAATCTCCGCGTGCAAATCCAAAACACGCTCATAATCAGGTGAATGGAGAAACGCAGCAAACTTATAACGATATCGTTCTACAGGTACAAACACGTAAACGATCGTAAAAATGATGAAATAAGAGAGCAGCGTTACTGCTGCTCTTTTTGAATTAACATCGAAATAGGGAATGCTTCAATCTCATCGCTACCGTCACGGTTTCCCCATGCAAACGTCCCATTCATATAATCGATAATAAACGTAGAACCTGGATCACCATCAATTTCATATTTATGGCCCGGTATAAAGTCATCCGGGTTTAATAAATACGATTTAGCAAGTGCAATCCTTCGTTCATGAACGGCGAATTCATTGACCATGCCCATTTGCTCCGCTCTACGTGCTTTTTCGCTTAAGAGGGCAATTTCATTTCTTAGTTCCTGCTCACTCATATCACTGAAACGCTTTTCCATCCTTGACCTCCATCATCATCAATTCTTCCCCAAGTATAGTTCATTTTCTACTTCCTGACAAAAATATGCTACGCTTACCGAAAGGAGTGATTTTATATGAAAACCATCTTAATTACGGGTGCCGGTTCTGGCCTCGGAGCTGAGCTTGCAAAACAGTGGGCAACTAAAGGACACCATGTCGTACTTGTTGGTCGAACCAAACAAAAACTTGAATCCATTTACGAGGAAATCAATGATAATAAAGGTGTCTGTTCCATTTATGAATGCGATATAACTGATCCTGAAGAACTTAAAAAACTGAAACAAGCAATGGAGCGGGATAATCTACAAATTCACATGCTTGTAAACAATGCTGGTACAGGAACGTTCGGGGCTTTAGAAGACATTACTATTTCTGATATACATAAGGTTATTGATACAAATGTGAAAGGCACCATTTTTGCAACACAAACGTTCCTCCCTACATTAAAAAGCATGGAAGGTCGCATCATGAATATTATTTCTACCGCTGGTTTAAAAGGGAAAAATCACGAAACCGTCTACGTCGCTTCTAAATATGCGATAAGAGGTTTTACTGAGAGCTTATGGAAAGAACTAGAGGGCACGGGTGTCAGTGCAACTGCTGTTTATATGGGAGGGATGAATACTCCATTTTGGGCAAATTCCGATCATATTAATGATGTATCAAGACTTAAATCCCCATTTGAGAAAGCCCTCCAAATCATCGAGGAAGATGAAGGACAAAATGAGATATTTATTGATCGTTAAGTTCTTCTAGATATTTATTAATAAGCGGAAAAGGAAACCCTTTACGATATAAAAATTGCTTCATTTTATGATCGAATTCACGGCGCTCGAGTTTGCTATAGCGTCGTTCCGCTTTTTGGGCCTGAAGCACGAGCGCTTCCCATTCCTCGTCTTCTCCTTTTTCTAGATCGATTTGCTGCATCACTTCTTGAATGATGTCACGATCGAAGCCTTTGGCTCTTAGTTCCTGATTTACTTTCTGCCTTTGTTCCGTTGCTGAGGAAGTCTTTAGCTTTGATGCTTTTTTCTCAGCTAACTTAATTGCAATCTCAAGCTGTTGCTCATATGAGTATTCTTCAAGTGCTTTATCGGTCATCTTTTTATTAACTCCTTTTTGGTTGAGCTCTTGCGCGATGACAAATGGACCTTTTCCGCCTCCATTTACTTTTGTTCTAACAAAAGCAATAGCGAATTCAAGATCATTCACGTATCCATAGCGATGAAGCTTTTTGAAAATAGCTTCGAATGCCTCTTCAGGTATTTCCTTTTTAGTAAGGTATTCTTTCACCTCTTTTTCAGAGCGCATCCGGTAAGATAAATAATTTAACGCGTAATTCATGCCTTTTTTCACCTGGTCTTCAAAATGAATTCCTTCAAGCATCTCGTCGCTTAATTCGACGCCTTTTCGAAGACCAAAGCTGATCAGAACATCCTGGTCAACACCGAAACCAAATTCTTCACCTGAACCTTTATCTATAAATATCGAAAATCGTTCGTTATTGTTTTTTTGCGTTGTTATACGCGTAACCTTGACCAATGCACTCACCTCCACTCACATTGTAGCACTTTCTGAATAAACGAATGAAGTTAAAGCATTTGATTAGAGGAATATGAATATGGGTAAAGAACTAGTAGAAGTATATCGCGTACGCTTAGGAGGAAGATGATATGAACATTGCGATTACCGGAGGAACTGGTTTTGTTGGAAGTGAACTAACAGACTCTTTTGTTAATGACGGGCATTCGGTATTTATTCTAACACGGAACCCTGCAAACAAACCTATAAAAAAGGGGTTACTTATGTAAAGTGGCTTCAGGATGATGCTGAGCCAGAGAAGGACCTCCCAAAGATTCACGCCATCGTGAACCTTGCAGGCGAATCAATTAATAGCGGCCGGTGGACAGAAGAGCGTAAACAGCGTATTCTAGACAGCCGCATCTCGTCAACGAGAGAGATCATTTCCATCATTCAAAAACTTGATCATAAACCACGCGTTCTTGTAAACGCTTCTGCTATTGGATTTTATGGTTCATCAGTTGATAAATCATTTACCGAAAATGATACAGAACCTGGTTCTGACTTCCTGGCAGATGTTACACGCAAATGGGAAGATGAAGCAATGAAAGCACAGAATCATGGAGTTCGTACCGTTCTTGCGCGATTTGGTGTTGTCCTTGGCGAAGAAGGAGCCCTTCCTTTAATGACCTTGCCATATAAATTATTTATGGGTGGTAAACTTGGTGATGGACGACAATGGTATTCCTGGGTACATATTATGGATGTAGTTGGGATGATCCGATTTGCTGTTGATCACGATTCTGTCCAGGGACCATTAAACGTAACCGCGCCTGAACCAAAGAGAATGAATGATTTTGGTAAAACAGTTGGAGAAGTATTAAATCGACCTCACTGGATGCCTGTTCCTGAAGCACCTGTTCAAGCAGCTCTAGGAGAAAAAAGTGGGATTGTATTAAAAGGACAGTGCGTTCTTCCACAGAAAGCTAAAGAATTAGGCTATCCTTTCCGCTACATTAAATTAAAAGACGCATTAGAGAACCTGCTGGTCTAAACCAGCAGGTTTTTTTCAAACCCTCTCTTCATTTGGATAGTTAATGAAAAAGTAGTATTTCAATTAATAATCCTTCGGCATGTGCACCTTCGATTAGGTAGTATCGATGATGGATAATGGCTATAATGAATTAACTAGCTGTTTTCGACGATGTGTCGTTATAAAACTAAAGGATGATAGGTGAATAATGTGACGATATTATTTAAGCAAGCTCGAGTTTATCCAGTTTCATCACCATTACTCCCATGTGCTGATGTTCTTGTAAAGGACGGCCATATTCATGAAGTCTCCCCCTCTATATCTGAAGGAGCTGATATGACCGTAATTGACGGCAAAGGTTATCATCTTTTACCCGGTTTCATTGATGCACATACACATGTTGGCCTTTATGACGAGGGCACTGGCTGGGCCGGTAATGATGCAAATGAAACCGTAGAAGCTCTAACTCCCCATGTAAGAGCACTTGACGGTGTAAATCCACTCGATGTTGGTTTTAAAGATGCGATTGCATTTGGCGTAACTTCTGTCCAAGTTATGCCTGGAAGTGCGAATATTATTGGCGGTATAACAACTGTTCTGAAAACGCATGGAAAGAACGTAGAGAAAATGATTGTCAGAGAAACCGCCGGTCTAAAAATTGCATTAGGTGAAAACCCGAAACGGGTTCATAGTCACTCCAATAATGATTCCATTACCCGCATGGGAATTATGGGCCTTCTTCGAGAAGCATTCTATGATGCTGGGAGATCTAATCAGATCGAGCATCCACGAATTTCACCCATTATTGCAGCACTAAATCGTGAAATTCCTGTTAGAATTCACGCTCACCGTGCAGACGATATATTAACGGCTGTTCGATTTGCCAGGGAGTTTAATCTTGATCTCAGAATTGAGCATTGTACAGAAGGGCATCTTATTGCAGATGAACTTAGTGGACAAAACCTTAAAGTAACTGTAGGGCCTTCTATGACGAGACGTTCGAAAATAGAATTAAAGAATAAAACTTGGGCGACTTATGGTATTCTGAATAGCCACGGGATTGAGGTGTCAATCACAACAGATCATCCATACGTTCCTATTCAGTACTTAAACATTTGTGCAGCGCTTGCTGTTAGAGAAGGGTTAAGCGAAGAAAAAGCGATTGAAGGAATTACACTAAATCCCGCTAGAAGCCTTGGAGTAGAACACCGAATTGGAAGTATAGAAGTTGGAAAAGATGCCGATTTAGTGCTCTGGTCTAATCATCCATTCCAGTACGATGCCCGTCCAATATTGACGATGATTAACGGGGAAATTATTCGTTAAAATCGCTTAAATTTCTTGTCACATAGACACTTACAATAACTTTACATTTAGAAGTGAAAAATACGCAAAAAACCAGTATCTTTTTTTAAATAAATCGAGTATGATACTTTTGTAATTACAATAAAATGAACTAACAACTTCATATCTGAATATGGGAAGGCAATTGGTGCGCCACCAGCAGTGACTGGTCCTAGTGGGTTCGATTCCCACCCCGAATAATAATTCAACATACTATTATTCGAGGGTGGGGATAAGTCTGCCCTCGACAGGAGGGAAACTCATGATTAAACATCGTGACCTGTCGGAATGTCATATGCTATTTGACTTGATGGTTGACCCAGCTGTCTTCCCATTCGTACGTCATAAAGCAAGCTCTTACGAAGAATATCTATTCTTAACAAAACAACTTATTGAAGCTGAGGAGCAGGGAGAATTAATTTCTAGGACCATTCTTGATGAATGGGGTGCACCTATTGGTACAATTAATTTGTTTGATATTGAACATCAAACTGGCTTTCTTGGAACGTGGATTGGTACCCCTTACCACGGCAAAGGTTATAATCAAATCGCGAAAGAAGCTTTCTTCAATGAAATGTTTTTTGATAAGCAAATTCATACAATTTTCATGAGAATTAACAAGGATAACATTCGCTCTCAAAAAGCGGCAGAAAAAATCCCTTATGTCGAGAAAGCTAATGAGAAATGGCCTGAAGTTTATAAGCAAATTAATAATGGAGAGAAATCATATCATTTATATGAAATTGAACGCGATAACTATCATCTTCATGTCATGCGTGAAGGTACAGAAGCAGTTGAAGTTCAATTAGAAGCATAAGTTCCTGTTAAAGGAACTTTTTTTATTGTTATTATTGCCTTATTTCTATTGGTTTTTTTCTATAGAGTGCCATAATCCACAGTCTTACTATCGGCGACCGGTCATTGCTTTTATCCACATGTGCATAGAACTTTATGTGATGGCAATGCTAGTAGCATCTTAAGGAAAAGAGGGATTATTGTGGATAAACGTAAAGGCAGAGAAAATAAGGAAGCAAAAATGACGCTAACGAAGACCCAAGATGTTCTTTTTGGAAGAGAATTCAAACGTGCTGACCGAGCTGGGCATAAATAAAGACGAATAATTAAACAAAAACAAGCCATTCTAATGAGTGGAGAGATCTTCTCCAAACACATTTACAGGAGCTGATTAAGATGGCAAAACGTCCAAATTTTTCAGAAGGTAAACAAAAGCGTCAAGCTAAAAATCCAATTCCATCAGCACAAAACCAGGATGTAGAATTCGCAAATGAATTCGACACCGCTGATGCGAAAGCAGCAGAAAGATCTAAGGCCGCAAACCAGCGCGCGAAGAAAAACAAATAACCAAAAAGGGGACCGTATCGGTCCCTTTTTGATTTCAGAAAAAAATAGCGATTCAGAAGTTAACAAGAAAGTTATGCACAAGCTGTTAACAATGTGCATAACGTGTTATCTTTCCCTTTTTAAAGCACATTTACTATAAACAACTCTTTTTGTTGATAACCTCGTATTAACTTGTGGATATTGTTGATAAACTTGTTAGTAACGCTATAAATACCTATTTATATTGTGCATAAGTCTGTGGAAAGTGTTAATGACTGTATTTAGCTTCCAGTCGGAAGTGATTAACTACTTCCACTATCCATAAATAAGCTTGTAACTATTTCTTATTCCCTGTGTTTCTTTTAAAAACAGACACTACTTCAATATGAGAGGTTTGTGGAAACATATCGACTGGCTGTAATTGCTGAAGCTCATATCCCTTTTTCATTAAATAGGAAGAATCTTTTGCAAGCGTTGAAGGATTACAAGATACATAAACAATTCGATCTGGCTTTGCTTTTACCATCGTAGCTAATAACGTCTCATCACAGCCGGTTCTCGGTGGATCTACCACAATCACGTTTGGTTTGAACCCTTCTTTTATCCACTTAGGAACGACCTCTTCTGCTTTACCTACATCGTAAGTCATCTTCTCCTGAAAACCGTGACTTTTAGCATTCTTTCTTGCATCATCAATCGATTCTTTAATGACATCCATCCCTCTGACTTCTCGCGCATTATCGGCAAGCCATAATCCAATCGTACCTACTCCACAATAAGCATCTATAATGTTTTCTTTACCAGTAAGCGCAGCAGCTTTTTTCACTTCATCATAGAGGTGAACAGTTTGCGTGGGATTTAGCTGGAAAAAGGCACGAGCAGATAATTCGAAATTTAAATCTCCTAATGATTCCTCTATTACTTCTTCCCCATCTAATACGAAGGTTTTATCACCGAATATTAGAGATGTTCTCTGCCCATTTACATTTTGAATAACCGACTTCACTTCAGGAAGCCTTTTCTTCACTTCTTTAATAAGTAATTCTTTCCGCGGAATGTTCTCTTCTGAAGTGACAAGCACTAATTGAATTTGTCCCGTTTCAAATCCAACTCTCGTTACGATTGTACGAACTAGCCCCTTCCTCTTCTTTTCATGATATATCGAAATATTTAAATCCTCGAGTATCTTCACAACTTGACGAGTGACTCTATTTGTTTCCGGGTGTTGTACTAAACAGTTTGTCAGTTCAACAAGCTCGTGTGACCCTGCTCCGTATAATCCTGCAATGACTTTTCCCTTTTGCTTTCTTACCTGAAGCTGACTTTTATTTCGATAGTTCCAGGGATCTTTCATTCCAATTACAGGCTTTATCGTTATATCCTTTTCACCCAATTTTGCATGTCGTTCAAACGACTGAATCACAATATCCCGTTTTTCACGAAGTTGTGCCTTATAGCTTAAATGTTGGAGCTGACATCCTCCACACTCTTCATATACCGGACATGGTGGAGTGGTTCTGTCATTCGATTTTTTTCGAAGCCTTTTTATTTTTGCTTCAGCACGATTTGAAAAAACCTTTGTGACTTCAGCTGTAATTTCTTCTCCTGGTAGTGCTCCCGGAACAAATACCACTGTCCTTTTAAAAAAACCGACGCCTTCTCCATTTATCCCCAATCGTTTAATTGTTAAAGGAATTGTTTGACCGTTCGTAAGCCCTGTCCCTTTCACATTTTTGTTATCCAAAAATATCTCTCCTTCTACTTAACCGCTTAAGCTTTCCCATAAATACATGGACACATAGCTTGAATACGGAGACCATTTCTCTTTATACTTAGCGACTTCTTCTTTCGTAGGCTTTGTTGGTAATTGAAACCATTTCATAATGGCATTTTGGATCCCAACATCACCTGCAGGTAATATATCTTTCCGTCTTAGTCCAAAAAGCAGTACACATTCAACTGTCCATGGACCAACACCTCTTATAGGAAGCAGTTCATCATATACTTCCTTAGTTGTTAATTTGTAAAGATTCTCTAAATCAAGCGCTCCTGATACAATCTTTTCAGCAATCCCAATCACATATTCAGCTTTTCTTTTGCTAAATTGTAAATCGCGTAATTCGTGAACAGTTAAACGACTAACCACCTCTGGTTTAGGATAGAACCACACGCCGTCCATTTCAGTTCCATAGCTTGTCACAAAACGATAGGTCAACGTATACGCAAACTTCATATTAAGCTGCTGATGAATAATATTCTTCAGTAGTGCACAATAAGCGTCAGGCTCACAAATAATTGGCATACCGAGGTAATTATTCATTAATGATCGAATATTTGTTTCTTTTAATACTGATGAGATCCCTTCAATGTCCATATGAAAGTCAAACATTTGACTAATCTGAGTAATCGCTTGTTCCTTATTACTTACATCATATCCGTATATCTCAAAGCAAGGGTATTTACGATTTCCAGTTGATTGAACTGTATATACGGCTTTTTCATTATTAATAATAAGAGGAATCTTAAATTGTTGCCTGTGACCATCGATATACTGAAGCGGATCCATGCTCATTCTTTGGAAAAGTCGATCTACGTCATATGGCGCTTTAGGATATAATTTCTCAACCCACATCATAACGCCTCCCTTTCTTAGGTCGTCTATATTATCGCAAATCCAAAACAGGATTACTAGTTACAGAATAGTAAGTCGTCCTTTCTTCTTTCTTCTTAAATCACGCAAAAGACTGCCATTTCTGGCAGCCTAGAATATTTATTAAGGAATAAGCGGTTCAGGAATTGTTTCAGTTAGGACAAGGTCATCCAAACTTTTAAAGGTATACCCGTCTTTCTTTAAATCCTTAATAACTTTCTGAAGAGCTTCAGCGTTATCTTTTGAGACTGTATGAAGAAGCAGTATCGCTCCCGGGTGAACTTGTTTCATAATCGAATCATAAGCATACTGACTCCCCTTTTGCTTATCCGTTTCCCAATCTTTATAGGCAAGTGACCAGAAGATGTTACGATACCCCTCTTCGTAAGAAATAGCGAGTGACCTTTCGCTAAAAACCCCACGAGGTGGTCGAACATACTGCATCGTTTCATCTCCAGTTAATCGAGTGTACTCCTCCTTCACTTTTTTTAATTCAAGTCTTATCTTTTCATCAGAAATGGCCGTCATGTCAGGGTGACTCCAGGAATGATTCCCAACTATATGTCCCTCTTTTACCATTCTCTTAACGAGATCTGGCTGGTCCTTTAAGTAATGACCGGTAACGAAAAAAGTGGCAGGTACATCTTCTTTCTTTAGAACATCCAAAATATCGTCAGTGAACCCATTCTCATACCCATTATCAAATGTCATATACAATTCCTTCTGATCCGTTCGACCAATGAAGTAGCTGTCGTAGGGCTTTAGTAATTCCTGAAATTCAGGCTCTGTTGTGGCAGGTGCATGATTTTTGCTTCGTTTAAAATACCAATCATGAGACGTGTTATCTATCGCATAGGTTCCCGTCACTGTTCCAATAAATATAACCATCGTCATTACGAGTATCCTCATTTAATCCCTCCTTTGTCTGTCCCCTTATTTAGTGTGTGAAGTTTGCACTGTTTTCTATCCTAATTCCATCTCTTTGGCTAAGGAAATTACTTCCTCGAACCGAATACCTTGTTATCCTCATAAGAAAACCAGCATTTCTGCTGGTTATTGTCGCGTATTAAATTCAAAACCAAGGTAGTCTTGAACCGGGATCCATGCACCAATTCCTTGCTGAGTCACGTTACGAACCTCAAGTTTCATTTTGCTTCCTTTTAAAACAAGATAAACTTCTCCATATGTTACTGTCCCTTTTTCATTTACAGCAGGAACATAGCTCGTTAAAGTACCATAGTTCTTAGCTCCCACATTATACACATTACCTTTTTTAGTATCTTTCCCAATCATTGTTTGAAAAGATAAAGAGAGCTTCGTTTTTTCAGATGCCTTCATCATCATCATCTTCTTCACGTCTTCACTATCAGGAATTGAGGCCGTTAATCCACCATTCACCTTCTTCTCTTCCTCTTGGCGATACGTCATCTGAATTGGACCACTTCCACCTCGATTATCTACCCGATTTATATTTGCCTGCTTGTATTGCCAGTTAATATTTGTTTCTGCAGAATCATAATTCAACGCCCACTTACCTAGATAAATACTCGCACGATAACCGATCGCTAGCTTAGACGGTGAAATCGAAGAATCATTTAAAATCTGAATCAATTCAGGATTAGCAATGGGGACATCTGCAGATCCTGTTAACTCCTTCGTCAACTCACTCGGCTGCAAGGTAGGTAAATCCTGTGCGGGATTTGGATAAGTGTTTTCTTTCGAAATATTAACCGTAGAATCAGGAACTTTTAGCGATTGATCTTTCCCCGCTTTCTGCCCTTCTGCGGCTAGTGTGTTTAGAGGTAGAATAACAGCTAGAATAACGAGCATTAACAAGATTTTCTTCATACAAACTTCTCCTTTGTTAGCATTCATTTAAACGAATGGCTTCAAACTCATATCAGTATTTTTTTCTAGAACCATCCCTTTTATCCAACAAATTTAGATATGAAAAGCGGAAACGAACGTTTAGAGCCGACAAGCGCTAGACATTTCCCACAAAAAAAATGAACGCTTAAGCGTTCATTTTCTCAAAAGTAGGATAGAAAAATTGGACAAGAGGTCCGATGCCAAATGTAATGGCAATCGTGCCCACACCAATCGGCCCTCCTAAAAGCAATGCAGCAAGTAGCGCAATAAGTTCACCAGCCGTTTTCGAAGTTCGAATGCTTAAACCAGTTCTATGATGAATCGCAAGCATTAAACCATCGATTGGGATCACCGCAAATTTGGCTTGAAGGTATATCGCGATACCAAGGCCGATGAATATCATTCCTATTATAAAAACCGCATAAGCAAAGAATACGTCCGTAATCGTCCAATTTGAAAATAACGTAATTAACCAAAAATCAATAAACAAACCTGTTACGATAATCGTGATAAGAGCAAAGAAATCTGGCCAGGCTTTCATCAGAAGCGCATTGACTATAATCAAGATGACTCCAACGAGGATTACCCAGGTCCCAACCGTAAAACCGATCTTCTCAGATAATCCTACGTTAAGCGCATCCCAAGCTCCTGCTCCGATATCAGATTTAATTGTTAATGTTATTCCAGCAGTTAATACGAAAAGCCCTATTACATAAAATAAGAATCGTTTTATTTTCACTGACTGCATCCTCTCTTTAACTACATCCTTTTCATTGTAACGTAAGATGTAGTGAAAAGACGACATTTTCTAAGCTATTCCTTTTAAGCCTTACTTTGAGTTGAACTTTCGTATTGACTTGAATCTTCTTCCTTTTGCTGATCGAATAATTCTATATCACGCCATTTTCCATAACGGTAATGTCCAATAGCAAATACGCTCGAGATAATAAAGCTTACTCCTATACCGTACGCAATCCCTTCTGCTCCTAACCATTTTGAAAAAGCGTAAGTGAGCGGAACGCGAAGGATCCAGAATGAAATAATATTAAGTATAAGCACCTGAACCATAGCACCGGCAGCTTTAACCACTCCATTTAAAACAAAATTAATACCAAGAAACGGATAGAAAAAGGCAACGGTTTTTAAGTAGTTCCCACCGAAAGCAATTGTCTTAGGATCATCAATAAAGAGACGGATCATTGATTCAGCTGATAAAAAGATAATAGCACTAATTGTAAAAGAAACGGCAAGGATTAAAATAATCCCATTCTTAGATATCGCTGAAACCCTTTGCCACTTTCCAGAGCCAATGTTCTGTCCAGCCATGCTATTTACAGCGGCTCCAAGCGTAAACGCCGGTAACATGATAATGCGATCAAGTCTTTGCGCCGCACCAAAACCTGCAACAACTTGTGTACCAAAACTTGCAACAATCCCCATAATCGCCGTCACTCCCGCTGAAACAGTCATCATTTGTAAACCAGCAGGAATTCCAAGCTTTGAAATACGTTTAAGTTCTTTCATGTCTGGCAGGTGGGGAACAGTAAACGGAATTTTAGACTTCCAGATAGAATAAACCACACCATATAGAAATGCTGAGCCTTGAGAAATAATCGTTGCATATGCAGCGCCTTCAATTCCCCAGTTGAAATAAGCAATAAACAACGGATCCAGTGCAGTATTTAAAATTACAGCAAAAAGGACAAATCGAATCGGAGTTTTACTATCCCCTAGAGCTCGTAATACTGTGCCGATAAAGTTATAACCAAATAAAAAGAGAATGCCTAAAAAGTTAATTCGCAAGTATACTTTCGTACTTTCAAATATCTCATCGGGCGTTCCAAGGAATTTAAGAATAGGGTCAGTAAAGAGGAAGCCAATAATTCCAAACGCAACCGATAAGATCGTTAACGCGACAACAAATGCATTTAGCGACTCGACTAATCCCTTTTTATCAGATGCTCCTTTCCGCTGAGACAGTACTGTTAACGTTGCACTATTCACTCCGATGATGAAGGAGAGAACAGTAAAAATGACGGGAGCTGCAATTGAAATAGCGCCAAGTGCATTTGAACCGAGTAAGTTACCAACCCAAATGCTATCTATAAATTGATAAGACGTTTGCAGTAAATTAGTTAAAAAAATAGGCAATGAAAAATAAACCATTTGCTTCGTAATGTTACCTTGAGTAAAATCATAGCTCTTGTTCATCTGATTACCTTCTTATGTTCAAATTAGAATCTACATATGGCTATACCCCTAGTATCTGAATGAAAAACGAATGAATGCGCTAAAAGCTCCCGTAGTAAATAATGGCATATTATCGCGTTTTAGAATTCGAGATTAGAGGAAGATTAAGATTAGAGTTAAATTCGAAAGGAGAATTTGTAATGGCAATGTCTCAATCAGAAATTAAAAACAAGGTACTAAGCATCTTTGATTCTCACTATGTAGGAACACTTAGCACAGTGAAGGAAAATAAGCCTCATTCAAGATTTATGACGTTCTTCCACGATGGACTTACACTAATGACTCCAACTAGTAAGGAAACTCATAAAGTAGAAGACATCGAGCAAAATAATAACGTGCACGTTTTGCTTGGATACGACGGCGAAGGTTGGCATGACCGTTACGTAGAAGTACAAGGTCACGTCACGATAGATGACTCAAAAGAAACGAAAGAAAAACTATGGGGTGACCAGCTGAAACGATGGTTCGATTCACCAGAAGATCCAAACTATGTCGTTCTCAAAATCACTCCGGACACAATTCGTTTAATGAATGAGGGTGAAAATACACCAGAAACACTTGAGTTATAAAATAACCTTCCATTAGAGGAGTTTTACTACGCATAGATAGGTAAAATAAAGAAACGAAAAAAAGGGCCACTGCGGTGACCCTTTTTTCGTTTCTTTATTTTGATACAATCTCGAAAGTTTCCTTCAATTCAATGCTTCCCAAAACAGACTGTGCCATTGAACAATGCTTTTTCGTTAATTCAAGCGCTCTTTCTACTTTCTGCTCGTTCAGCTCTCCAACTAGTGTGAAATGAAGATGAATTTCTTCAACACGATTTGCTTCCTTTTCATTACGAGTGACATCCGCTTTTATTTGAATATCTTCATAGTCCATTCGCTTTTTATCAAGAATTTGGCGTAACACACCACCACTACAAACTGCTATTGATGAAACAAGTAGTTGATATGGACGAAAACCAAACTGCTCGTCCCCTGAAATATGAAGCGTTCCATATTCAAAATCAGCTGTAAAACCAGTTTCTTCTTTCTTCATGTTAAATTCCAACATGACCACTCCTTTACTAGACGTTGTCCTTATTTTAGATCAGCTTTTAAAAAAATGCGAACGGTGGCTCTTTTCACCTCATTCCATTATAATAAGCACTGATAATAATTTCCTTTTTTGGCTAATTGGAGTGTGAACAAATTGTTTGAATCAAACCGTTACCGATTTCTGATTCTTATTTCAATCGTTTTTATTTCTGGGTATTCTCAAGGGATGCTGCTTCCTTTGTTATCTATTCTTCTAGAGGAGGCAGGCGTATCGTCTAGCATGAATGGACTTAATGCTTCGGCTCTTTACATAGGGATCCTTTTTGCCTCACCCTTTATTGAGAAACCCGTTCGAAAATATGGTTATAAACCAGCTATAGCCGTTGGACTTCTGCTTGTAATAGTTTCAATCACGCTAATACCTATATGGCAGGCCTTTTGGTTTTGGTTCATTTTAAGGATCATTGTCGGAATAGGAGATAACCTTCTTCATTTCGCAACACAACTTTGGATTACAACAACGACCCCAAAAGAAAAAAGGGGAAGAAACATCGCCATTTATGGATCTGCATTTGGACTTGGTTTCGCTGCCGGTCCCCTCTCGACTATTCTAGTTGAGTATTCTATGTACCTTCCATTTTTACTGGCATCAGGCATTGCTATGGTGACATGGTTGATGCTGACAAAAATCAAAAATGAGTTCCCTGATCCATTGACGCACGGTTCTGAACGAGTTCTATCTAAATATGCGCGCGTTCTGAAAGTTGGTTGGGTAGCCCTCTTACCTTCTTTCGGATACGGATTTCTTGAAGCATCTCTTCACGGTAATTTCCCTGTGTATGCACTTCGGAACGGAATTGATATAAAATCGGTTTCGATTTTACTTCCAGCCTTTGTGATCGGAAGTCTTGTGTTTCAAATGCCTCTTGGCGTTATCAGCGATAAATTTGGTCGGAAAAATATCTTACTCGTTAGTATTTTTATTGGCTGGGTTAGTTTTTCGTGTGCGATCTTCACCACATCAGTACCAATACTTTTTATCTTATTTTTCCTTGCAGGCATGATGGTTGGATCTTTATTTTCACTGAGTATTACCTACTTGGCCGATTTGCTACCAAATAGTCTTCTCCCAACCGGGAACATTCTAGCTGGCATATTTTTTGGCATTGGTAGTATACTCGGGCCCTATCTTGGTGGAGTTTTCATTGATTGGTTTACAGAAGGAAGCATTTTCTATGCGATTAGCGGGATGCTACTCTTCTTATTTACAGCAACAGCCGTTCATAAGAAACCCGAACCACATGCTCAGTATTCTACATCGTGAGTAAAGAAACCTTTTTATAGCCATCTTAATAATATAATACATGAACCCTTTTCATTGACTTATGATTTATATGTACTATAATAAGAATTGTGATTATCTGATAATGATTATAATTAATTCCGAACAAAGGAGTCGATACAGAATGAAACTACGCGAAGAAATGCCTGAACTAGAAGGCGCAAAAGAATGGTTTAACGGAGAAGTTAAGAAGAGTGACCTCGTAGGTAATAAACCACTTACTCTTATTCACTTCTGGTCCATTAGCTGTGGTCTATGTAAAGAAGCTATGCCAATGGTTAACGAATTCCGTGATGAATATAGTGAAGATATGAATGTTATTGCTGTTCATATGCCACGCTCTGAAAAAGACCTTGACCTTGAAGAAATTAAACAAGTAGCTGATCAACACGATATTAGCCAACCAATCTTCGTTGATAGTGATCACAAATTGACAGACGCATTCGAAAATCAATATGTACCTGCCTATTACGTGTTTGATTCAGAAGGTAAACTTCGTCATTTCCAAGCAGGCGGAGAAGGTCGTAAAATGCTTACAAAACGTATTACTAAACTTCTTGATAAAGCGAAGAAAGAAGACTAAATAACGAAATGATAAAGAGGCAGCGCAAGCTGCCTCTTTTATTTTGTCTTTTTCATTTTCCTATATAATGAAAGCACTATGCGATAGGCACCGTAGCCTACGATAGCTCCAAGAGCATTTAAGAGAATATCATCAATATCAAATATACGGTGAGCGACAAAGTACTGCAATAATTCAATAACAGTACTCGTTGAAAAACCGATCAGGCCAATAATCAGCACAGACTTTCCTTTTTTATAAACTAGCGGTGTTAAAAATCCTAGCGGCATAAACAACATAATATTTCCAATAATATTTTTTAAGATGAGCCAGTAGCTTCCGCTTTCCCACATTAACTTTATACTATCGAACAAAACAAGGTTAACTGATTTACCATATGGATAATAATTATAAATAAACAACGTCGCATAGAAAAGCGCAAGTAAGTAGATACCTAAAGCGAAGGACCCACCCCTCTTCACCCATTTCTGCGTTGACACACCTTCATTCTGAGTCTGCATATCCTACGTCTCTCCCTATTCTTCAGATGCCTTATGGGCTGTCTATATGCTATAGTATTCTATACAAAATATGTTCATGTAACAAAATTGAGGTGGAAAAATGCCAGAACTCCAAGAAAATGTCTTAAAGAACCTTTCTTCAAACCTAAACAATTATAACATTCCTTTTTTCTTTATAAATGAAACAGCTCTTTGGCTTCAAGGAGCAGTCGATGCCCCTCATTCTATAGCCGTTTCGATTCAATGGGATGCTTTTGAGTCCGTCGTAGATGATTTCAACCTTAAATACGGAGTAGCAAAACCCGGTTACACTTACGAAACTGCTTACGCTCTTTATGTGATCGATGAGTGTACGGTACGAATTGAGTGCACATACAACACCGTTATCCGCACGAACCCTTATCTCATTGAAGCCTCACTAGGAGAACAATCGGTTCAATGCCTTTCACTCTATTACTATCAGAAGCTTCCAGAATGGCGGAATATAATTGATGCTCACCTAAAAGAAATACAAGAGAATGTGACTGCCCAGAATGCAAAATCTTGGAATCAACAAACTTACGAAGCATTGCTTAATCGATTTGGAAAACCTGAAGAAGCCGCAACAAAATTAAAAGAAAATCCAAAATCACGTCTTAAATCACTTCTACCGTATCTTCCTTCACTACAAGGAAAGAAAGTAGCCAACTTAATGGGATCACATGGTATGAAAGCGACAGCAATGAGTTTACTTGGTGCAAATGCAACAGTCATCGATTTTTCCTATGAAAATGAGCGATTCGCCAAAGAAATTGCAGAAGAGTGTAACGTGGACCTCACCTATTATGTCACTGACATTTTAAAAATGAACCATGATCTCGATGGAAGTTTTGATATTATTGTTATGGAACTGGGGATTTTACATTACTTTCTTGATCTTCACCCTCTCTTCAAGGTTGTATCACGTCTCTTGAAGCCAGAAGGCACCTTTGTTATCCAAGATTTCCATCCTATATCAACAAAGCTTATTTCGTCTAAAGGAAAGAAGCATAAAGTTGATGGTAACTATTTCGATCCGACAATCCACAAAACTAAAGTTGCTTTTGAGAAGCATTTAACGAACGAAACAGCAGAAAGCCTGGTGCTTCAGCGTAAATGGACACTTGGTGAAATTCTTACAAGCATTGCTGATGAGAACCTTATTATTAAACAGGTAACAGAGGAACCTAATATTAAGCTCCACGACAGAGGCATTCCGAAAATTTTCACTGTTAAAGCTGTCAAATAGCCCTAATATAATAAGGTAATGTTCATGAACATTCTAGATTTTTTGCTCGTTCTGTGATGACCAATTGAATGAGTGAAAAATCGAGAAGCAACAGTGGAAGCTAACATAGCTCATAATAATAAAAGCACCCTCAAGGGTGCTTTTATTATTATGAGACTAGCGATTCGATCACTTCATCATCTCGCTTATCAGAATAATTCTTACCAACTACTGTAGCTTCCTTATTCATTAACTCATTTAATTCGCTTGCTTCTTCTTTTTCACCAGCCACGTAGATTTTTTCCCACTGCTGAGTTTTTGCTTTCTTATCAAGCTTTGCAGCCATCGATTTGTACCATCTTTCACGATTGGCTTTTACTCGATCTTCATATAGCTCTCGCTGTGCTGTACTTCCATTTCCAGAGATATTCTCATTTCCCGTTGTTCCCTCGTAAATTCTCCAGTTATCCTCGTCCGGATCCCAGGCATATTCTTCACTTTTGGTTAGAAAACCAAGTTCAGTTTCAATAATCCGAACATAATCATGATGGACAAGCACAATACCAGTATTTGGATAGTTGTTTTCAAGTTCTTCTACTACTTCTAGTTGAGGTTCTTCTTCCCAATAAAGGTTCGTTTCGACTGGAACTTGCGTACGCTCTACGAACCAAATCTGATCATCTGAAGAAGCAATAATAATAAGTCCGCGTTTTAAATCATTTTCTATACGATTAAGCTCATCTTGAATTTTCTCTTTTACTTTTTCATATTTTTCAAGATCTTCTTTATTATCACTTTGCTTTAAGTATTCCTCGAAATTTCGAAATCCGTTTTTCAATTGAATCTTCCATTCACCATTTTGTCGGTCCGAATCACGACGATCCGTATTTAAATACAAAGTAAACACTTTATCAGGCTTTTGAACACGAGCATGTTTCAGTTGTTCTAACTTTTCTTTTAATAGCATTGTACTCCTCCTCATCTTTTCTTTGTTACAAATTCAATTCCCTGTTCATTCCCATTTTTAAACATCAAATCATTCCGCCCAATTGTTCTTTTTCTTATAGTCAAGATGAGAAGCATGTGATAGAATAAAATCATTAAAACATGATAATTATTCTAATCTACATGAAAAACATTCTCAATTCGATTTAGATAACTCCGTATTATCAGCTTTTTTATGCTGTGACCACTTTAAGAGGTCACAGCATTGCACGTTTAGTAAGGGAATGACGATGACTATTATTCTCAATTAGAAAAAGGAGGAATGATAATGGAACAGGCAAATATTCAATCAAGTACTTACACTTCACATACTTCTTTCTGGTGGAATACTTTGAAACGTCATGGGGAGCTAACTGCTGCCCTAATAAGCGGATTAATCATCGCCTTTGCTTGGATCATGGAGGGCGCATTTTCACCTTCCGTTGAAGCTAGTCTCTATATCACGGCATTTGTTATTGGCGGTTTCGCTAAAGCAAAAGAAGGAATAGAAGACTCGTTTGCTGAGAAGGACGTGAATGTTGAGCTTCTTATGATCATCGCAGCGATCGGTGCTGGTAGTATTGGGTACTGGACTGAGGGAGCCATACTTATATTTATTTTTGCATTAAGTGGTGCCCTTGAAACCTATACATTGAACAAGAGTGAACGAGAGCTTCAATCTCTGATGGAAATTCAACCAGAAACCGCAACCGTTATTTCAAACGGTTCTGAAATGGTTGTACCTGCTAGTTCGCTCTCTGTAGATGACGTTATTCTTATTAAACCAGGAGAGAGAGTCCCTGCAGACGGATTAATTATGAAAGGGCAAACTTCTCTGGATCAATCTGCAATTACCGGCGAGTCTATTCCTGTCATTAAACGAATGAATGAGGAAGTATTTGCTGGAACGTTAAATATATCAGGACATTTAACCGTTAAAATGACAAAGAGTAGTGAGGACACCGTCTTCCAAAAAATCATTGCCCTTGTTCAAGAAGCCCAAGATCAAAAAGCACCATCACAGCTGTTTATCGAAAAACTTGAAGGCTGGTATGTCAAAATCGTATTACTAATGGGCTCTTTACTTATGATCCTTCCCCACTTTCTTTTTGGATGGACGTGGGATGAAACGATCTATCGTGCTATGGTTTTTCTAGTTGTTGCTTCTCCTTGCGCCCTAGTTGCATCCATTATGCCTGCTACGTTATCGGCTATATCAGCAGGTGCACGAAATGGCATCCTATTTAAAGGCGGGGTTCATCTCGAACAACTAGGCTCCATGAAAGCTGTTGCACTTGATAAAACGGGAACATTAACGGAAGGTTCTCCAGTAGTTACAGATGTTTTCACTCGTTCAGATATGGATGAGACGACATTTATGAACATCGTAGCCTCTATCGAACGGCAGTCGACACATCCACTTGCAAAAGCCATTGTTAATCATTCAGGATCACATAACTGGCTTGAACCTGAGGAAATGATGGATCATTCTGGATGGGGTGTTGAAGCGAAAATTAATGGAATCAGTTGGAAGGTAGGGAAGTTAGATTTCTTTACTGATAAGGATGGGTTTGATTCTTTTCAAGAAAAGTACGCCCAGTTGCAATCAAGTGGGAACACCATTGTACTTGCTGCGGATCAACATGGTTTTGCTGGTATGATAGCTTTAAAAGATAAAGTACGAAGTGAATCGCCAGCAATGATTAAAGCGTTGAAAAAACGCGGGATTGAGCCTATTATGCTGACAGGAGACAGTGAACAAACAGCAAAGGCGATAGCAGAAGAAGTTGGCATAAAAACCTATTTCGCCAATTGTCTTCCAGAAGATAAAGTAACCCACATGAAAGAATTAAAGAAAAAATATGCAACGGTTGGCATGATTGGGGACGGCATTAATGATGCACCTGCTCTAGCGGTTTCTGATGTTGGGATTGCTATGGGACAGGGAACAGATGTAGCTCTTGAAACGGCAGACGTTGTTCTAATGAAAAATGATCTTGGAAAGCTTACTCGAGCCGTAAATCTTTCTAACCGATTAAATCAAATTGTAAAACAAAACGTGATCTTTTCCATTGCCGTCATACTCATCCTTATTGCATCTAATTTCTTTCAATTCCTTACTCTTCCATTGGGAGTCCTCGGTCATGAAGGAAGTACCATTCTTGTTATATTAAATGGATTACGCCTATTAAAATAACAAAAGCCCAATAGATATAGCAGCATATCGCCGCTAGCTCTATTGGGCTTTTTTCCTGAAATAATTTGAGGTCGCGTTCACTTCGCCTCCTATGATAATCACAAGGCCAGTGAGATAGAACCAAAGCATAAGGGCAATAACCCCTCCAAGACTTCCGTATGTAGCAGAATAGTTGCTAAAGTTATTGATGTAGTAGGAAAAGGCTAATGATACAAGCTGCCAAGCTACCGAAGCAAACACAGACCCTAGCAACACATCTTTATAATTTAGCCGTTTATTTGGAGCATAGTAGTAGATAAACATAAAAACCACAATCATAATGGATAGGCTTAAAGTCCACCGGATGATCGCAAACATAAAACTTAATGATTCAGGTAATTCAAAGAACGATACAAAAAACCGCCATAGCGTTTCCCCAAATACGGGTAAAACGAGTGCCACAACGATTACAAAGATCATCGCTAACGACAATAGAATCGATAATCCTCTCGCTAGTAAAAAATGTCGACTTTCCTGTACGTTATATGCTCGGTTAAGTGACTTAATGATCGCATTGATTGCATTAGATGCTGACCAAATTGTTGCGATAATCCCAAATGATAAAAGACCTTTACGTGCTCCATCTTCGAGAATAAGATTTTCTTGAATGGTCACAAATGATTCAGAAGGTGCGTATTGCGCAATTAAATCAAGAATTTGATCCTGAGAGAAATCAAAATGAGTGAGGAGGGTAATCGCAAAGATCAGAAACGGAAACAGCGATAATAAAAAATAGTAAGCAAGCTGTGCCGATAAGTCGGTTACTTGGTGTTCTTTTATTCTTGAAAATAGCTGTTTCGAAAATTGCCCTAATGATGCATCCACCATATACCCTCCTGCGGCTCAATTAATGTGTCAATTTATCGTTAGTGTTGCCAGTTAATTCTTCACCAGCTTCCACAACTCTCGAGCCTATTTCTTTAAGATCGTCCTGTGTTTCTTTGACAAGATTAAACGCTTCAACCGAACTTTCTTTCAATCCATTGAATTTCTGAGACAGGGTTGAAATGTCATCTTGTACTTCCTTCATTAGCCCGCTTGCATCATCTACGGTTTGCTTCCATTTATCCGTATAGTATGATGGATTATTCTTAACATCACGCAAAATAGTGCCTGCTTTTTTTGATCCGTTTTGAATGGATTCTCTCGTTCCTCGATCGAACAGTGAAATAAGTGCGCCTGCTAATCCACCAATAAGGACTGCCTTAAACAGTTTATTTTGACTACCGCCTGAATATGTCTGACTCATTTGATTTCCTCCTTGTTATATAAAGATGCGATTTAATTCCCTTTATTCACGCTTATGAAACGCCTTCATAACAGTCAGAGTGTGTACTTTTGCAGTATTCGATCTACCCCACTTCCATAGCTTTCCCCAAATAAGATCAAATGAACAAGAAGATAATATAACTGATAGATCGGAATTCGCTCCTCAAATTCTTTCTCTAACGGATAATCAGCTTCATATTGCTCGTAGAACGTTTTTGAATAACCACCAAATAAATATGTAAATGCGATATCTACTTCTCGGTCACCAAAATAAACAGCAGGATCAATTAAATAAGGTTGCCCATTCTCACCATACAGCCAATTACCACCCCAAAGATCACCATGTAAAAGTGAAAAAGATGGTTTATGCCCTATGATTGAATCAAGCCTCTGGCGGAGTTGCGTTAAGCGGCGGTCACGCTCCCTTGAGATCCTCCCCTTTTCAATTGCTAGCCCCTGCATGGCCCCAAGACGCAAATCTCTGTAGAACGTAACCCAATTGGAAGAAGGGCTGTTTAATTGAGTTAGCTCTCCTATAAAATTGGGCTCATTCAGACCAACCTGATTGGAATGCTGTTGATGCATTTTTGCAACAAGACTACCTAGTCTCCGATCGCCTGTTTCATCAGAAGGTATGGAACGAATCCATTCCATCAGAAAAACCATTTCTGATTCATCACGCGCCTTAAGTAGAAGGGGATTTGGTACCATCAATCCATTATTCCGTAATCGTTCAAGGCCTTTTTTCTCAGCTAGAAAAAATTGTTCAGAAGCTGTTTTATTTATTTTCGCAAAGTATTCCCGCTCTTTCGTTCGAACGTAAAATGCCTGATTTATCGAGCCTCCTAAAACAGGCTGCATATCGACAATTGAAGTTCGATCACCTGTTTCTACAATCGCTTTTTCAATATCAAGCTTCATATGCCCTCTTCATCTCTAATATGTTCAAGTAATTTTGAACAGCCCTCTTCAACCACTTGATAAACTTCTTCAAAATTCCCTTCAAAATAAGGATCAGGCACATCTTCAATCTCACTTTCGCTTACGTAGTCCATCAATCGTGAAATTGAGCTCGATGGGTTCATTCCCGCCATTTCATGAAGTTCTCCAAGATTACTTGCGTCCATTGCAATCACATAGTGAAATTGAGAAAGATCGGCTTCCTTCACTTGTCTTGCTTTCATTCCATCCACTGAAATTTGTTGCTTTAAAAGAATTTCCCGAGTTCCTTCATGAGGAGGTTCTCCTACATGCCAATCACCTATACCAGCTGAATCAATTTCAATCTGATCCGATAATCCAGCTTGTGCTACTTTCGACCTTAGGACTGCTTCCGCCATTGGTGAACGACAGATGTTTCCTAGACAAACGAATAAGACTCGGATCATCGTTATCCCTCCATTGTTTTGATATAAACGGTACGGTTACGTGGGCCATCGAACTCACAGAAATAAATGCCTTGCCACGTGCCAAGAATAAGACTACCCTCTTCTACAATGATCGTTTGCGATGCACCTACTGTACTTGTTTTAAGATGAGAAGCAGAGTTTCCCTCAGCATGTTGGTATTTTTCGTGCTCCCATGGATACACTTCATCTAATCGCATAAGCATATCGTGCTTTACATCTGGATCAGCATTCTCATTAATCGTAATACCAGCCGTTGTATGAGCGGAATAGACGAGAACAGTCCCCTGTTTAAGATTCTCATCACGGATAACCTTTTTTAACCTCTGAGGTAATATCAATCATTTCATCTCGACGATTTGTTTTAACAGATATTTTTTTAAGCATCTGATCCCTCCTATAGCTACTATCTTACTACTACCCTTAAAAGCCTCTTTTCACTCTAGTCTTGCCACAAACTTTCTATATGACGCAAACCACGTGGAACAATGACTTAGTACGGAGCTTATGTTCACCACTCTCTAGTAGTCATCTCGTTCATAAAGATAGAGGTATGGTATATCTAGAAACAAGTAATAAGATTCATTTATAGGATAAGAGTAAGTCCGGATGAGCTCATTTGTTTCAATATCACTATATAGGTCAGACAATATCCCAACCTTTTCATGCTTCATCCTCACGATATTTTCGAGAAAATATGGACGCCAGCTCCAATTATCGCCTTCATATTCAGGCTGAAACTCCCACCCTCCTTCTCCATTTCTATAATAGTTAGACGAAACTTGATGACCGTCTTCATCACAAATGTAGCCTCTAAAACAAGCTTCACCAAGAGAATGGGCAGCTTCAGCTACCATCGTATTCCAATCATTTTGCCTGCTCCTTTTTATGTGCTGCTGCAAATGACGATTAAAGTCCTGAGACAGCTCATAAAGCGAGAGAAGACGCTTTCTCTCATGCGTGATAAAATGTTGAAATTCATTTGTTAACAAAGATTTATATTGGTTAACATCAAGATAATCTGCTCTAGGCTTACCAAGATAATATCCCTGATAATAACGCCCGCCGTTCTCCCATGCATATTTTAGCTGACCTACTCCTTCAATTCCTTCAAACAGTAGAGTTGAACCAATTTTTCTTCCTAACATAGATAAGGCATACAAAACTTCTCGATATTCTGGAGGCATACCTTTATCTTTCAAATTCAATAAACCAACCTTAATAATATTGGGATTAAGAATAGCAATTTTTTCAATATTACTCATCGTATTACCTGCATGGCTAACAGCTACTTGTACACCAAGACTCTTATAATACGTAAGGATATGCTGAAGAGTCTGTAATGCTTCATCTTCAATATCATAATCAGAAACCTCTATGACAATTTGTTCATAAGCGATCCCCTTATTCGCATACTCTTCAAGATCGTTTGTGAATGTTTCACCATGGTCATAAAGAAGGTGCCTGGCACTCGAATTAAAGAATAGGCTCTGACCGTTTCCGCGCTCTAAAAGAATATCAATCGCTTGACTTCGAATATGTGAATCAATTTCTAATATGTACTCTTCAGGTATAGACTGATCTTGAAAAAAGAATCCGAGACTATCTATTCCTTCTTCTGTTCGAATTCTCCCGAGAACTTCATACCCGATAATTTGCTGCTTATCAGCACTAACAATAGGCTGGAAGTATGGGAAGATCTCTTCTTTTTTTCCCATAACATCAAGTGCATCCATTACATAACCCCTCCCGTTCAATCAAAATAAATACTTTTATTATAGCATGAATACTAAATATCCTTTATATCTCTATCTTATTTGTCTGATTTTTTCAGTTTATTATCTGAACATTTTTATAAGCTAGTCGAATAAATGGGTTTTCATTGGTTTTTCTACGAGAGCGATTTATACTAGTAGTACCATTCAATTTAAAAGGTGATGATCAAATGAGAAATATGACGTCATGGAGCTGTAAGCTATGAAAGTAAACAAAGAACAGCTTAAGCGTATGAAAAGAAATGAATTCGTTAGAACAGCAATAGAATATGTAGATACAGGAGTCGTCATTACAGATCCTGAGCTTCCCGATAATCCAATTGTTTATACAAATGAAGGTTTCGAGAAATTAAGCGGATATTCAACCGATGAAATTATCGGGAATAATTGTCGTTTTTTACAAGGAGCGGATAGCGATAAAGAAACGGTTGCTCAATTACGTTCCGCTATTCAAAATAAAGAGAAAATCAAAGTTGAAATCAAAAATTATAAAAAAAATGGAGAGTTCTTTTGGAATGAACTCCAAATTTACCCAGTCTACTTCGAAAGTGAACATCAAACATTTTTTGTAGGGGTACAGCAGGATGTTACTAAACGCAAAATGGCCGAAGAACGATCTGAACATTATTTCGAACAGGTGAAACGTTTATCCACTCCTATCGTTCCAATTGACCGTAAAGTCTCGATCGTTCCAATAGTTGGGCACATTGATGACGAACGAATCGATCTCATTCTAAAGAACGTAAGTGCCCATATTCAGAAGAGCGGAGATGAATACTTAATTATCGACCTTTCTGGTGTCAGCCATTTCACTTCTGAACTTCATAAAGGAGTCTATCAACTCCATCAGCTCATTAAGCTAATGGGAGCTGAACTAATGCTAACCGGAGCTAGACCTGACTTTGTCTTAGAAGGTGTACAAGCTGACTTCTCCCTGTCTTCCGTCAAAAGCTTTCCATCTGTTCAGCACGCTCTCATTACAATCAATTAAAGGATTGAACTGAGCTAGCCATTTAGTGGTTTTTCTTCATCAAAATACTATGAACAGATTCTTTAACAATCTCAATAAATGGAGCCAAAAGCTTTCGAATAAACGCTTTTGGCTTTTTTATAATAGCTAACTTGATTAGAATAGAGGTTTTTTAGGAATGGAAACTTTTTTCTCCTGGTCGACAGACAACCGCTTTGCTCTTTTTTTCTTTTCCTCATCTATCAGCGTTGTTTACTTTAGGGATTATGATGTTGCTTATCTTTTGCTTCAAATCAGTCTTAAAAGAAAATCGTGCAAATCTTGCGATGCGAATAATGATTGCCACTGCTTTATTACTGTCAGAGGGGAGCTTTCATCTCTGGTTTATTTACTATAGCGAATGGAGCATTACTACGACTTTACCTCTTCAATTAAGTAGCATTTCACTTCTTTTATCTGTTGCTCTTCTAATAACAAAACAGAGGGGATTGTTTGAAATAACTTATTTCGTAGGGACTTCTAGCGCCCTACTCGCCATGATCACCCCTGATCTTGGCTTCTATTCTTATCCACACTTTCGATTTTTTCATTTTTTGTAGCTCACGGCGGGATTGTTCTAACATCATGGTTATTTATTGCCGTTGATAAATATATCCCCTCCTATCGCTCAATATGGACGGCCTTTACTACTCTGAATTTATATGTAGCTGTGTTATTTGCAATCAATCTTAGCATCGGTTCAAACTATATGTTCTTAATGAATAAGCCGCATAGTCATACCATTTTGGACTACTTAGGACCATGGCCATTATACTTACTTTCACTCGAAGGCATTACCATTATCGCCTTCCATCTTCTTTATCTTCCGTTCTATATACTGAAGAGCAACTCGTTTAATAGAACAACAAATAGGAAAAGTACTATATAGGACTACTTTGAAAGGATGAAGCCAGGTGAAACGGTATCATTATATTGTTAAAGGAAGAGTTCAAGGTGTAGGATTCCGAGCATATACACAGCAAAAAGCAGCCCAATATGGCCTTACTGGCTATGTCATGAATCGAATGGATAGCTCTGTTGAAGTGGAAGCACAAGGAGAAGAAGCCACTATGACCCAATTTCACTCTGCACTAGAATCAGGTAGCCCCTATTCCGTCGTTGATAACGTGATTATGGAAGAAAAAGAAGTCAATGAGAATGAAAGGTCTTTTACTATTCGTTATTAATAGGCAATTGGTATGCTTTGAATTATAATATGATTAATATGTTAGTTAAATTTGCGGAGGTAATGAGTTGGCAGAAACGACTTTTTTTCACATAGTGAGACAACAAGGGCGCTTAATAGTTTAGGCGATAATATATTTGTATGCGATTTAGATTTACGTATTGTGTGGTTTAATGAACGTGCAGAAATGCTACTTAAGTCACTTATACCCTATTTACCTATTAATCACCCTTCAGAACTAATCGGGAAAAGCATTGATGAGTTCCATCAAAATCCTTCACACCAAAGAAACATTTTGCTCTATCAGTTGCCATATGAAAGTACCATTACCTTATTTGACCGATTTGCAGCTAGTATCGTTATTTCTGAATACCTTAACGAATCAGGTGAAAAAACTGGTTATCTACTTGTCTGGCGCGATGTAACAGAAAAGCAAAAGGAGCTTCAGGAAAACAAAAAACTTGTTAGTGAACTATCTTCAGCGATTATTCCAACCATTATTGATAATGCTATCCTTATTCCTCTCATCGGCACCATGAATGAGGAAAGGTCAGAAAAGCTTATTGACAACACATTAAATTATTGTGCAGCTAACAATACCGATTATGTTCTGCTTGACTTCTCTGGGCTATCTGAATTGAATGCGAGCTCGGCACAAGCCTTATGCGAGACGATGACAAAGTCGCTCTCTTTGATGGGCATTCTTGTCGTTTATGTGGGAATCACGAAGCGGGTTGTGCAATGGTTAATGAATCTTGATCTTGATCCAAAGATTCCTACATTTTCAACGTTTCGTCAGGGTATTAATCATGTTGTTAATCTTGAAGGATATTCACTCATATTGAAAGAACGTGACGAGAATCACTAATATCACTTATCCTGGTGAAAGAAAAAGGACTTCCCAAACATGATAAGTTGGGGAGTCCTTTTTCTAGTGTGCTTCCGTATGGCTTTTAAAGATCTTTACGTTATCCACTCCAAGTTCTACATTCCTTTACTAGAAAACTGTTGGAAAACGGTATTTGTATTAACTTTGTATAAGGATCTTCCTGCTACGAAGTTCAACACGCGCTTGTTTCGCTCAACAGAAAGGGCAAGGTTTGTTGCTCCTGTTCCGTGAGAATGATCGAGATTTGTTAACGTAAAGATGTGGTTCTCTCTTCCATCTTTAAAGACCAGCTGCTGATCCATCTCTACTTTAAATCGATTCTCATCTTCCCATTCAATTTCGTCTTCTATCCGTCTAAACCATTCAGGGAAGTGAGGTTTATATCCAGTCGCAAGAACAACTTTATCCGTAGTCGTTTGGAATTCATGATTTTCTTGCCACTGTCTACACGCAAGTTCATAGTGCTTACCTCTCTTTTCAATACCATTTACCTCAGATAAAGGTTGTATCATCACATCTAGCGAACCCTCAGAGGATCGATGGTAAAGAAGGTGATAAATATTCTTTAATGTAGATGAATCTATGCCTTTTCTTAAAGTTCCAAGTGTTGAAAGAGCATCTTTCCGGTCGTCAAACGAAAGGCCGTGAAAATAGCTAACATAATCAGGCGAGAATACTTCCTGCCCTAGCTTAGCTGATTCTAATTGAAAAAAACCTGCTGATCGAGTCAACCAGTTCAAATGATAGCCGTACTTCTCCTGGTCATGAAGCAAATCATAAAACACTTCTGCAGCACTTTGCCCTGACCCGATCACTGTTACTGAACGTGATTTTTTCAACTCTTTCTCGTGATATAGATAATGATTTGTATGAAGAACATCTTCAGGTGGATATGAGTCGAAGCCATCAGGTATATTTGGCACACTTCCTGTTCCTAGGACGACATGCTTTGCTTGCAAGGTCTCTGTTCGACCCGTCTTTACCTCTTCAATCGTAACGTTATAACATGCTTTTTCTTTATCATAAAGAACATCAATTACTTTTTGACCAAAGAAACAATTATTTAATTGTGACGCAACCCATTTAGTATAAGCGTTGTATTCTTTTCTCGGTATATCAAATTTATTAAAAAAATAAAACTGATAAAGTCGATCATGCTCATGTAAGTAATTAATAAAAGTATAAGGGCTTTTTGGATTTGCAATGGTAACCAAATCTGCAAGAAATGGAACCTGAAGATCCGCTCCATCAATCAACATCCCTGGATGCCAATTGTATTCTTCTTTCTGATCAAAATAAATCGCTTCTACTTCTGTCTCATCTGCAAGTGCAGCCATCCCTAAATTAAACGGCCCAATCCCAATTCCTATAAGATCATATAACTTAGCTGTATTCAATGTCTTCACGTCCTTTAATCTCCATTCCAGATTCACTTGGTTTGCAGTATCGATTCAATCGAATGTTCGCATATCTTGGTTTACCCTAATCTCTGTAGTTTTAAATCCTAATTGATTATATTAACTTTTTCTCACTCTCTACATCTCCCCTGCTATAATGGTAATTAATAACAGGAGGGGTTATACGTGATAACAGATCAAGCATTTGAATTTCACCTTAAAGACATCGAAACACCGTTCTCAGGTTGGGATTTTTCTTATATTACAAATACAGAAAGAATGAACGGCGAACCGCTTCCGTGGTCGTACACTTCTTATGTTCTACACTATTTCCGCTCTAGCCACAGTGTACTTGATATGGGTACTGGCGGCGGAGAATTTCTTGAAGCATTAAAGCCATTTCCAAAGAAGTTAGCAGCAACTGAAGCCTATCCCCCTAACCTTCCAATTGCCAAATCAAGACTTGAGCCTCAAGGAGTCATTGTAAAAGGATTCGAGGATGACGATACTCTTCCTTTTTTAGATGCTGAATTTCAATTCGTGATGAACAAGCATGATTCCTACTCTCCAAAGGAAGTCCATCGTATACTATCCGCTAATGGAGCTTTTATTACTCAGCAGGTTGGCGGGGAAGATATGAAAGAACTAAATCGAGTGTTGGATGCTCCAATGAAGTCTGAATACGATCATTGGAACTTGAATTACGCCGTTCAAGAACTGGAATCTTCCGGCTTTTCCATTGTAGATGCTAAAGAATCTTTTCCTTCTACACGTTTTTATGACATTGGTGCAGTCATTTATTATTTAAAAGCGATACCATGGCAAATTCCTAACTTCTCGATCGACCGCTACCGAAACGCTCTTTATCGCTTACATAAAAATATAGAAAATAACGGATTTATTGATATACCTTCACACCGCTTTATTCTACATGCAGCTAAAAAATAGCCTATATTTTAAAAAAGCTCGCAATAAGATGCGAACTTTTTTCTCTTAATCAGCACTTACCGCTTTGGAGGCACTTACCGCTGAGAAACTAATCGTAATAGCACATAACAGACCTATGACTAGAAATCCTCTAATAAGCGGCCAAGCTTCCCAACCATCAATAAACACGGAGCGCATCGCTTCAAATAAATATGTCGTCGGATTAATCGTTGCCGCCACTTTTAACCAACCTGCTTCAATCAATTCATAGGGAACAAAAGTTGTGCTAAGAAAAATAAGTGGAAAGAATACAAAAGTCCCTGCTTGTGCAGATTGAGCATTCTTTGTTCGTAACGCTACACCAACTGAATACCCTGCAAAAGCAAGCCCCCACCCAAGCGTTAATAAAAGAACGACGATTACTCCACCAAATCCTGCTGCAACTTCTAGACCAAGAAAATAAGCAACTACTAGAATTAACACCGTTTGAATGAGCAGCTGCAGCATTCCCGCAATAATCGGACCAAGTACGATAGCAAGTCTTGAGGAAGGGGTAAGAAGAAGACGTGAAAAGTATCCATTTTCTAAATCCTTAACCAGCGCTTGCCCAGCTCCACCTGCTCCCCCGATCGCAGCTGAAACGATAGAGACAGGTAAAATAAAGGCAAGGTAGTTTGCTCCTTCAAATGCAGGAAGCTCTGAAATCCCACTTAATCCTCCTTCATAAACAAACAAAAAGAAAAGACTAATGATTAAATTAGGAATGAAAATCAATGGATTCCGAATGATTGTTATGATACTTCTCTTTGTGAAAACCAGTGTATCTACAAGAAAAGAGCCTTTCTTTTGCTCCCCCATAGCTTCACGCCCTTTCCTTTTGCTCGTTCGTCACATTAATAAATACATCATCTAAAGATGGTGGCTTTACATTCAATGTTTTTGGTGAAAGGTTGTGTTCATCTAGCTTACGAACAAGCTCTGATAGAAGTTGTGTTCCATTCTTAGTGTAAAGTGTAATCTCTTCTTTTGATTGCTCAATATTCTCTGCAAGATCGGCTAGCGTTTTACTTGCTCGCTCCGCTTCATCAACCTCATCGAACACAAGTTGAATCGCATCAAATCCGAGCGTCCTTTTTAACTCTTTGGCACTTCCGGATGCGACGATTTTTCCCTGATTGATGATACTGATTCGATCAGCAAGTTGGTCAGCTTCTTCAAGATATTGGGTTGTTAGGAATATCGTCGTTCCTTCTTCTTTATTCAACCGCTTAATTTCCTTCCAAATGGCTTTTCGATTCGATGGATCAAGTCCAGTTGTTGGTTCATCAAGAAAAAGGATTTTAGGCTTATGAACTAAGGTGAGCGCGAGGTCCAACCTCCGTCTCATTCCCCCAGAATACTTTCCACATGGACGATCTGCTGCATCATTTAAGTCAACAAGGGTAAGTAACTCTACAGCTCTTGTTTTGGCTTCTTTCTTACTAAAACCAAATAGTCTTGCCTGCATTTCAATTAACTCTCTCCCCGTCAACACTGGATCGATACCCGTTTCTTGTAGAGCCACGCCAATATTCCATCGCACCCGTTCAGGTTCTTCCCCAACATCAACACCACCAATGCGAATGCTTCCTGTCGTTGGTTTCACAAGCGTAGTAAGAATCTGAACTGTCGTAGATTTACCTGCACCATTTGGGCCGAGAAAGGCAAAAAATTCGCCTTCAGCTACCTCAAAACTTACGCCCTGGACAGCTTTCACATCACCTTTATACGTTTTAACTAGCTCATGTACTGATATAGACCCATCCATTCTCTATCCCCCTCTATTGTTGGAAGGCTTTTCTGCAAGGAAACACGCCCGCGCTGTTATACTTACATTCGCCTTAGTATAAATTTCTCCTTTAATAGAGTGTGGTCGTTCAAATAAGAACCCCCTTAAATTGAATTCAAAGGGGGCAATTACCATTCGGTTAGTTTCTTTTGCACATTAGGCTGATATTCTTTAGTTAAACGGAATCGTCTTTCCTAATAAAGCTTATTGTAACGAAGCTGCTTTTCTGAGATTCGCTGCTTTAAACGCTCTTTCTCCCTATCATCCTCACAATACTTAAGAAGTTTTTCTAGAGACTGTAACTCATTTTTTTAAATCCACTTCTTCAGGGAGGTATCCACTATTCTTTAGAACTTTGTAGGCTATTCTAAGATCTTCTGGAATCATCGATAAATCCTCAAGATTCTGTCGTTTTCCTTTACCAGGGAGATGGTCAAAATCACCATTTTTTAATGCTGTTTTAATCTTATCCTCTGCCACAAGCCAGGAAAAATCCAAGCACATCCCTTCTTACTTTGATTATCCTTTTTGGTTAATGAATTGTCATGAACCCTGTAACAAAATTCCTTAAAAAAATAGACTTTTCCCCTTTTCATAAAGAACAATGGATGATAACATGGTTGACGGTTAAGGTTTATTGAATACTCCTTATAGAATTTTCAATAGAGAAAGGATGGTTCGATGCATTACGCAAGCAAAGGCTGGTACGTTGAACAGCTTAAAAAACATGATGTACGTTACATTGAAGGACGCAAGACAGAGAAATTCAAGAAACACGTACTTGCATCTCTTCTTGAAAAGCAATAAAACGAAATTCCAAAGGGGGATCACCCCTCCCTTTTCTTACATACTCTCTATCCAAATAAACATAAAGATTGATACATAGGAACGAACTGGTTTTCTTTCCACTGAAGTGGTGTAGAAAGAAAACCTAGCCCATCCGCGTTATACCTTCCGATTACTCTCTGATAAACCAACAATTCATTAACTCCGTCACGCTGCAAATCAATGGGGTATACGCCTCCAGGAGGCAAGACACTTCCCTTTATCGGGGCTTTTAATTGCCCATTCTCCTTATAAATTTCCGAAAGATACTCTTCTCCTTTATAAAGAAGACTCACAATATAGTTTTGATTTAACGTTTTATTTTCAACCTTCGCTTGATAATAATCAAGGTAGTATACATCATAAGTAAAAGCTTCATAGAAACTCTGTTGATCAAAAAGCAACCTCAGGTTTTGATTTAGATAGGAATACAAAAAGTCATACGTAATCCCTCCACTCCCTCCAGAATCAGAACGCACTAATATTTCCTTCACTTTGTTCCCGGTAAAATCACCCAAATAAAGGGTCGGGTTATAGCCACTACTACCCGGAAGATCAAAAGAGACATCGATCGCTGTGGTATCGTTTTTGATTGTTAGAACAACGCTATCTACTAACGGTGAATCATCCCCAAATGGTTTATTACCAGTAAGGGTTACAAGATCAGGAATGCCGTTCCCTGTTACGTCTCCCACCTTCTGATCTAATAAAATGCGCGCTGCTCTCATTGCTTCCAGCCCCTTTCGCTTTATGTAACAGTCTATGTTCATAGACGAACGCTTTTTCGTTGTAATGATTTGGAAAGGAAGCTAAACTAGTGTGAAGTGATCTTATGGAAACGAGGAAAAACGATGAAATTTTCAGATAATGAACAAATGTTTGGGATACTTTCGGGTGCCGGCGCCTATTTCTTATGGGGTATTCTCCCACTATATTGGAAGCTCGTCGGGCAAGTACCATCTGAAGAAGTGTTAGCTCATAGGATCATCTGGTCCTTTGCTTTTATGATTATCATATTAATCGTGCTGAGGAAATTAACTTCATTTAAAATAGAGCTTCTCGGTATTTTTCGTCAGCCGAAGAAGCTAGCAGCGATCGCTTTTGCATCCGTATTCATCACTATAAACTGGTATGCATTCATATGGGCTGTCAATCATGATCACGTCATTCAAACCAGCCTTGGTTACTATATCAACCCATTAATTAGCGTTCTTCTAGGTATTCTATTCTTAAAAGAAAGGCTTTCCTTCTGGCAACTCATTTCATTTGCTCTTGCGACAATTGGCGTATTAAATCTCGTCTTTCGATTTGGAGAAATACCATGGGTCTCTCTCATCCTGGCCATGAGCTTTGGGCTCTATGGTTTATTGAAGAAAAAAGCGAGACTTGGTGCTTTAACAGGACTAACGATTGAGACGCTATTCATTACGCCATTTGCGTTAATTTATTTAATAACAGTGCGTACTAGTGTGGCAGATGCCATGTATTTAGAAGACGTCACTCTTTTCGGATTATTACTAGGCGCTGGAATTGTCACTGCTGTACCACTGTTGCTTTTTGCAAGCGGGGCAAACCGCATTTCGCTTTCGATGATTGGTTTTCTTCAATACATCGCACCTACTTTAATGCTCATACAAGGTGTATTCCTCTATGGAGAGTCGTTTACTTCTGTGCACTTAGTCAGTTTTGCTTTAATTTGGGCAGCACTGGTCATTTTCACCCTTGCTCGCACGAAATTATTCCGTCGCATAGAACCCCGCTCATTTCAAAGAAAGCATTCACTAGAATCGTAATATCAAAAACCCCCTTACTTAATGTGAAGGGGTTTTCCTGTCTGGGTTACATTCTCAAATGGCCACAAATAAGTTGTCACCTTCTTAGAGAAATGAGTAACAACTTGATCAGAGTAGTGATATGGGTGTGAGAGTGTATCACGAAGAACAGCAACAGCAACCTTTTGAAGTGGCCATCGATCATGCTTAATTTTCCCCTGAAATACTTTATTTCCTCTTACAATAAAAAGCCGATCTCTTTCTGTAAGCCAAAAATCAAGATCTCCATTTCGCGCTTCATAAGATGTTCCTAGTGGTTCATAAATAATATGGTAATCGGCTTTTTCAACACCCTTATGTGTTCTAGAAGACCAAAAGCTAATTTGCTTTCCATCACTTTTTTTACCCATTTTTGCTTGAAGGTAAGGAAGGTGAAAAAGATTTCTCGCCATCATAACACCTGCTCTATGACTAGCATCAAGGCTAAAGAAATACACGCCACGTTTCTGGCCATATTTCACATAAGTCCGCACATTAAGCTCAAGTAGTTTTGAAGCAAATGGAACCGAAGGTAAGCCACGAAACCGAATTTGATTCATTTCAAATGGAACGATTCCAATCCATGCCTCCCCTTCAAACGTATCTACTTCTAGCTGAGGTGGAAGCATGGATTGAAGCCAATAGCGATCAACAGACCAGTGTAGGAACAAAAGATCCTCCCACGTTTGTTTCATAATCCACCCGCTAGTTCTGGGACTCAATAGACCTTCCTCCTCTCTTTCGTATCATAACCAATTATGTCTATTCTTTTCAAAAAAAGAGAATTTGAATGTGTTGAAGAAGATGAAAAGTACTGTTTTTAGATGTGCTTATTTACAATGCGAATACTTTGATAAACTGTAATGTTTTGTGGTACCGTTTAGGTGGAACAGCTTAGATAAGAAATGAATGAGGCATCAATCATATAATGGAGGGATTATGAATGAGTAAACAAAGACAAATTCATCTAGCAAAACGACCAGAAGGTATGCCTTCAATGGAACACTTCAACATTGTTGAAGCGGACATTCCATCACCTAAAGATGGAGAAGTTCTTCTACGTGCACTATACCTTACAGTAGACCCTTACATGAGAGGGCGTATGAGAGATGCAAAATCATACGTAGCACCCTTCCAAATCAACGAACCATTAAACGGTGGTGTCGTAGCAGAAGTTGCCGAATCCAAATCTTCTCAATTTAATCAAGGTGATGTTGTTATTGGCCACCTAAACTGGGAAGAATACTCAGTTGTGAATGAAAAGCATCTTCGAAAAATTGATCCATCTATCGCTCCAATTACCACGCATCTTGGAATCCTTGGTATGCCTGGACAAACAGCTTACTTCGGACTTCTCGATATTGGTCAGCCTAAAGAAGGCGAAACAGTCGTTGTATCAGGCGCAGCTGGAGCAGTAGGCTCTGTTGTTGGTCAAATTGCCAAAATCAAAGGCTGCCGTGTTGTAGGTATCGCTGGTTCAGACGATAAAATCGACTATATCAAAAACGAACTTGGTTTTGATGAAGGAATTAACTACAAAACCCAGGACGTATACAAAGCGCTAAAAGAAGCTTGTCCAGACGGCATTGACGTTTATTATGAAAACGTTGGTGGCGAAATCGGCGATGCTGCCATTAGCCTACTAAATAAATTTGCTCGTATCCCTGTTTGCGGCGCAATTTCTTCTTACAATAAGAAAGAAGCGGATCTTGGTCCACGCGTTCAGACAAAACTTATCCAATCAAGTGCTCTCATGAAAGGCTTCGTTGTAGGCGATTATTCAGATCGCTTTAATGAAGGTGCTGAGCAATTAGGGAAATGGTTACAAGAAGGCAAGTTAAAATATGAAGAAACAATCGTGGAAGGATTTGAAAACGTTCCTGGCGCATTCCTTGGTCTCTTTGAAGGTACAAACCTTGGTAAACAACTTGTAAAAGTAGCAGACCCTGAATATGCTACACTTCCTAATCGCTAATAACACTCACCTGCCCCTCAATTAGGGGCAGGTTTTTCTATGTGCTCATGCACATAAAAAGACGGTTATGTTTAAGATTAAGAAGGAATAGTATGTACTATAGACTTTATTTCTAGGAGGTCCTTATGGGTAAATTTCTTCTTAATCTCATTGCGTATATACTCGTCGTAACAGTAAATGGCCTTGCAAATGCACTACCGTTAAATGGGCAAACGACAGGAGAAATATCAAATAGACTGAACGTACTTTTTACACCTGCCGGCTATGTTTTTAGTATATGGGGGCTGATCTATCTTCTTCTAGGAATATGGGTTATTCGTCAATTTCCTAAAAGTCGGAGAGATTTGCCAATCTACCAGGAGACGAGTGGACTATTTGTTCTAAGTTCCATTCTAAATAGTCTTTGGATTTTCATGTGGCATTATGAATTCTTCGGCTTATCGGTGATCGTTATGCTTCTTTTACTGTTCACACTCATTAGGCTTTATACTAATTTGAAAGCAGCAGATGCTTCTTTCTTTGATTTGTTACCTTTTTCCGTTTATCTGGGTTGGATTAGCGTTGCGACGATCGCCAACATTAGTTACTACCTAACATACATTGACTGGGATGGATTTGGTATTTCCGATACGATATGGACATTCCTACTATTAATCATCGCGACAATTCTTGCTCTTTATTTCTTGAAAAGCGAGCAAGATTGGATCTACCCACTCGTTTTTGTTTGGGCCTTTATTGGGATTGGTGTCAAAAATCAAAATGGAGACGTACCATTAGTCGTTTACTCATCTTATGTACTGGCTGCTCTTATTTTGATCGTTACGCTTCTGTATGCTTTTAAACGTAAGAAATAATTATAAGTAAAAACCCCTTTTCCATTCTGGAAAAGGGGTTTTAAGCTATTATGCAAGAGATTTAAAATCTTGACCAAGAATTTCTTTCATACTGTGAACCGTAATAAAGGCTTTCTGATCAACAACACCAACATGCTTTTTCAATTTAAGAAGATCTTTTCTACCAAGGATTGTTGTAATCACTTCTTTTTCATCAGAAGTAAACGCCCCTCTAGCCGTGTGGATTGTTGCGCCTTTTCCAATCTCTTCAACAATAAAGGATCGAATTTCTTCACTTTCTTTACTGATAATCACAATCTCTTTCTTAGCTTCAAAGCTCTGAAGCGTATAATCAATGACAAGGCCATTTAGAATGACACCAAAGATCGCATACATTCCGATTTCAGGTCCAAACAAGACGACTGAGAATAGAGCAATTGAAATATCTGAGATTAGAACGGCTTTTCCAACCTCCATAGAGAAATACTTATTAAGAATCATCGCAATAATATCTGTACCGCCAGTAGAAGCTTTCTGATGAAAGACAAGTCCCATACCTGCTGCAGCAATACACTGACCAATAATTAATTGAATTAGGATATCCTGGCTAAATGGCTCAGTTACTGGTATAAAGCGTTCAAATGCCCATACAGCAAGCGATAAAGCGAAACTTGCATAGATCGTTTTAACACCGAATTTAGGACCGAGAAAAAGAATTCCAACTAACAAAAGTACTGCGTTTAATATGATCATAAACATTCCGACTGACAGGTTCGGGACTAGATGGTTCATCAGAATCGATAAACCACTGACTCCCCCCGTCGCAAGACTATTAGGAGATAGAAAGAAATGAACGTGGGTAGCAACACCGAGCGCACCCAAAGTAATTAGCAGATAAGTTTTGATGTGATGAAGCATCTATTATCCCTCCCGTTGTTTTGTTTTCGTTTCGTAAGCACAATCGGGATTATAATAGGGATTCAGCGCTTTGTAAACAGCCTAAACCTAAGATTTTTAATTGAAGCGGTTACAACTCATAAATGGGTCTTTATTACTATGTTATCTATTGAATTCGACACTAATATACAAGAATTTTCTTAATTTTTTGGTTGCTAAATAAGTAGAATCAACCTCTCTTCATTGTATTAAAAAAAGCAAAAACAGCTTCTGTTTTTGCTCATTTTACAAGGTCATGCTTAAACGCATAAATAACCGCCTGGGTTCGATCATGAACTTCAAGTTTTCCAAGAATGTTGCTCACATGAACCTTTACTGTTTTAAGCGCAATAAACAGTTCATTAGCAATCGTCTGGTTCGCCTTTCCCTGAGCCATTAATAAGAGAATTTCCATCTCTCGATCCGTGAGTTCTTCATGGGGCTGCTTTTGAATTCTACTTCTCATCCGCGACATCATTTTCCCCGTTACTTCAGGTTCAAGAACAGATTCCCCATGGTGCGTTTTTCGAACTGCATTTGCAATCTCCACAGCTTTCGATGTTTTCAGCATATAGCTTGTAGCTCCAGCTTCAAGTGCTGGATAGACTTTTTCGTCGTCTAAGAAGCTTGTTACGATAATGATTTTTGCATCTGGCCATTGTGTAATAATCTGTTTCGTTGCTTCAATCCCATCCATTTCTTCCATAACTAGATCCATTAATATGATATCTGGACGAAGGGATAGCGCGAGGTCTACCCCTTTCTTTCCATTATCCGCTTCTCCAATGACGTCAATATCAGCCTGAGCAGATAAATAAGATGAAACGCCAATCCGAACCATTTCATGATCATCGACAAACAAAACTTTAATCATTCTCTACCCCTCCCAACAAGTGGTACGCTTACTTCCAGCCTAGTCCCTTTATGTGGAAGACTGACCAATTTAAGAACCCCTCCGATTTCGAGTGCTCGTTCATGCATGTTTTGTAATCCATATGAAGCAGCTTTCTTCTCGTCCATCTTAAAACCAACCCCATCATCAACTATTCGTAAGATCGTACGTCCATCTCGATGAATAAGTAGAACATCAAGTGTCGATGCCTTCGCATGCCTTAGTGTATTGGATACACATTCCTGTAGTATACGAAACAGATGGTCTTCAACACCTTTATCGAGCTCAATGGCTTCAAGCTTCCAATTCACTTGTATTGGCACCTTTTGAGACAGTTCGTTCAATAGCTCTTTTATTCCTTCCTCGAGTGAGCGATCTTTCAATGCGGCAGGTCTAAGATGAAGTAAGAGAGCGCGCATTTCTAGTTGGGATTGATGAATGGTTTCTTCAATCATCTTAAGGTGCTTTGTTTCTAGATCATCCGCTACTTCACGACTTTCCGTTATCGTACTCATTAACATGGAAGCAGCGAAAAGCTGCTGACTCACGGAGTCATGTAGCTCACGAGCAAGACGATTGCGTTCTTCGGATACGACTTGTTGAACTCGCTTCTCATGATCCTCTGCTTTCTCGTTCGCAAGCTTCTGGGCTAGTCTTACTTGATCATTCATTCGGTTTTGCAATTTATCAATTTGTTCAAAAACGACATTTAGACTTGTACCACTATAGTTATGTAAAGCACGTCCCTTATCAAGTTCCTCTAGCGTATCTGCAATGTTTTGAATTTCTTTACTCGCATATAAACCTGATATTCCTCCAACAGCCGCTCCAATCATTACACATATAATTGGAACGATTAACCAGAACGGTAAGTCCATTAAATCTTTCTCAAATAAAAGGGAAAGAGATGCCGGTGGGAAAACAGTCAAATAAGCGGCAGAGAAAAGAAAAAATAGCAAGAGTGACAGTAATGCACCAAATAGCATATGACGCTTCATGACACTCATACTCGCTTCACCTCTAAATCTCCAGCAAACATCGAGGTGACTAGTTTTACCTTTTCAGTAGCATCATCATATCCATTCGTTTTATAAGAGAGAACTTGATTAAACACTCCAGGTTCTTCATGTTGTAACAACGTGGCAGATCCGATCATAGCTGAATGTTGAATATTCACTTCGAGTTCATAAGGAATGAGTATTTGCACTTTTCCTACGAAGTTTCGAATCATAATAACGGATTCTCCTTTAGGAAGAACCGTGTAACTTAAATCGATAATCGTTTCACCAAAACCAGCTTGAATGTTAATATCATTCCACTCGTACACATGATCATGTGTTTTCTGTCGACCGGACCACTTGTTTTGCAACAATGGCTTTTGATGGATCATTCCTTCTTCAGACACTGAAGGTTTTTCAAATACCGGCCTTATTTTCTTCGGTTTTTGTTTGGACTGATAAAACTGGAAGCCAAGATAGACTAATAGAACAAGAAGAAAAAACTTCACGACTACCATATTCATAACGGTCGTTAGAAAGAAAAAGATACCGAGTCCAAGAAAAACTTTTCCTGAAGTTCGTGGAAGACGTTTTCTCCCCATATAAACAAATGCAGCGGAAAGAATTAATAAGAACAGGAGGCCGCCATTTAAAGAAACTTCTAATAGGATAAGAATAACTCCAATTATTAGAAGTCCATTAACAGTGTCAATATGTCTATTTTTCCACACTAGCGTCCCTCCATTCATCCCTCATTTATCGTCATTGCACCTTTTATACTCATGACTAAAAAAGGCGCACGCGCCTCTTTTAGAATACCACTATTTCTCTAAGAATTTGAATTGGTTTCTTGTTTTTTCGCCTTTTTCTCAAGTAAGTGGAATTTTGTATCAATAGTAGACATATCGTAATCTCTATTCACTTTCTTCTCAAGTTGCTCAATATAACTCTCCATCTCATCAAAACGATTAAATGGTTGATCTAGATTCCTTTCTTCCAGAACCAAATCCATCTTATGATGAGCCCTCACACTATTCTCTTTCCCCATTAATTCCATTCGCTTAATCGACATATCTTTAAGCTTATGCTTCATTTTCTCGTACTTTTGTTCAAGACGTTTAAGCTCAAGATCTGCCTCATCCATCAATTGTGATAAGTGGTTAGCTCTTTCTTCATATTGCAACTGCTCTTGTTTTGCGAACTCATACAGCTCAGCCTCGCCTGCTTCATTTGCTAAAACAGCTTGTCCAGCGCGTTTCTCAGCATTTCTTCGCGCTTTATCTAATTCTCTTCTGAATTCTAAAAGTAGCGTTGACTGCCGCTCGACAAGTTTTCTCGCCTTTTCCACTTCTCTTTCACACTGTCTTAAATAGTGATTTAAAAGGGAAATTGGATTTTTCTCCTCCTTCTGGTCAAGGATGCTATGAAAATCAGCTTCAATTGAGTTTTTGATGCGATTAAGTAAATTTGGCATGTCCATTCTCTCCTTTTTTAATTAACTTTTCTTCAGTTCATCCCATTGCTTTTCAAAATTTGTGAATGGGTCATTGTCTTTCTTATCGTAACTTGCTCCATCCCACTTTTTATAAACGACATAAAGAATGTAGATAGCTACGAGACCAAGAATTGCTGGCATATTCGCCACAGCAGTACTTAAACCGATGAATCCTAAGATCCCCCAGATGACTTTACCAGTTGTTGAATCTGCCTGAATAAACTTCTTAAATGCAATGTAGAGGATGACAAGGCTAATCATCATACCTACTAATGAACCAAGGTTCGACAGCAATACAATCGCAGCGATGATTCCAAGTAACAGCAAACCTGCTTTCTTCATCATAATCGCCTCCTTTCATACTTTGATTCTACCTGCTTACCAAAGTGTCCATAATGAGCTAAAGCTATATATTTATATAAGACCAGAGACTTAGACAGATTAAGCTATATAATAACCCTTGTCAGATCATGTTCTATCTTAACCGCGATAATCATGGTAAAGTGAGAGCAGACATCACGGAAAGGAGTTCGGGAATGGTTATTACGATAACAGTCATCGTCGTTGTCATTATGACGATTGTCATTGCCGCTGCTTTTGGAATGGCTGTATCAAAAGGATACAGTGTCAAACATACTGTCGACCCGTTGCCTGAGGAGCAGCATAACGAAGCGACAGAGAAAGAGGTTACTGATGAACGGACAGAACAGAAGTAATATAGAACCAGGGAAAACTGTAGATATCGTCTTGAAACAAGATCAGCGTTCAGGGAAAACGACAAGAGGTGTTGTAAAAGATATCCTGACTAAATCCCCCACCCATCCGCATGGTATCAAAGTACGTCTGGAAGATGGACAGGTTGGTCGCGTCAAATCGATTTTATCCTAAGCTGAACTCATAAAAATGAACCCCCGGCTGATTTTCAGTCCGGGGGTTCATTTTTATTATTGTGTTAACGCCATCCAACTATCAAGATAATGTATGGAAAAACCTTGTACTGAAGAGGAATACTCATATGCAGTCTTTACTTTGAGAAGTTCCTCTGTCATGACTGCTTCTCCCTCTTCAAAAAATGAAATGTAGGAAGCTTCTGACGTTTGCCCTGTCTCTACACCAACGGAGATTTTCTTGCCATATTTTTCAGCTAAAGCTATCTCATTACTAATAAGAGCAACAATTCCATTTGCACCATCAGCACGATCACGGTAAGCCATTAATGTAGTCACATCCGCCGTTTGAATAATCCACTCAGCTAAATTGCCCGATCCATACCGATTGTTGTAAGATTGTTCGTCAAACCAAAAAGGAGTGTCGACACCAAACGATAATCCTAGGCTCGTCGCACGAGTCTTTCCATCTGATAAACGGTCTTGATAGAAAGAAATCGTTTTTTGATAACTATTCGTCCAGCCAGAATGAAGATAAGGTTCTATATCAAGATGAACACCACTAAACTTTTGATTCTCTGTCGCATTAGCTTGATAGGAATCCAACCAGTTAAATAAGTTCGCCTGATATGTAGCACCATTTCTTGTAGCCCAATTTGGTGCCCCATCTAGAGCATGTACACGAATACCTTTGGATGTCGCATTTTCAATAAATGATTCATAAGAAGATGCCATCACTGAACGATTTATTTGCAAGTAAGCATCTGTTACTTGTTTCTCTTCCATAAACTGAAGGATGTCATTTGATTTCGTTTCAATGTCCCTTGTGTTCCAAATCCATGTAGCAAGAGAAGTGTCCATTTCTACCGCCTCAGCTTTCCCCACAGGCACAACCATCATCTGCACAAAAAAGCCCAGTATAAAAAAGAGAATTCCAACAGCAACCGATACATTCTTCACATGTACGCTCTCCTTTTTTTCAACCCAGAGCTCAAAAAGGAGCCTGGCGGTTTGGCAACCATTCGCATTCATGCGGGCAGGCCCATAACTTTGCGTCCCTGCTTTTCAACAGGTTTGCCTTTTTCAGTTTTATATTCCAACTACTTTTATTATCGGCAATAAATAATAAAGAGTTTAGCTTTTTTTATAGAGTGTGTGAAGAAAATGCTTAATGGTACTAATACTTGAATGTACTAACAATCCATCATTTCATGGTATGAAATAGCAAAGGTAACCTTTAAACAAACGTTTGATTAAACTGGTAGCAATTGTGAAGGAGTATCAATATAAAAGAGTTTTAATTCATGCAATGCTCTTGTACATCCTACATATAGTAATTTCGCATCTGTTGCATGTGGACTATAATTATCTTCGTTAGCATTTGCCAATATAACTCCATCGAATTCTAATCCCTTAGTAAGATAGATTGGCACAATTGATAGTCCCCCTTCATAAGATCGATCATCCGCAGTAATGAGATGCAACTTCTCATCATACCTACTAAGATTGCCATACAAATCATGACATTCCTCTTCGCTCCTACCAACAATCGCTACTGTATTCATACCTCTCTCTTGCATTTCTTTAGCTGATTTTATCAAGCTACTAACATGCCTCTTCTTATCTATTTTGCTTATTTCGACTTTCTTTCCACTTCGAAAAATTGGCACAGCCAGTTGAACCGGTATATCCGCATGAGCTATCACTTCATTCGCAAATTCAATAATTTCTAAAGTCGATCGATAACTTTGTTCAAGTTCCATATAAAGGTCTTTACCGTTGAAAAGCACTCTAAATTCTTCCCAGCTATGAATGCCCTTATATGAATGAATGCCCTGTGCCAAATCCCCTAATATTGTAAAAGATTGACTTCGATTCACTTCTTTCAGAAGCGCCAGTTGAAAAGGTGAAAAGTCCTGAGCTTCGTCAATTACAATATGCTGAAACCTATGTTCTTTATCATTACCGTTCAATTGATATTGAATGTAAAGGAGAGGGGCAAGGTCGTCCGGCGATAATTTCTTCTTTTTTATTCGCTTTGCCGTTTCCAGCACAAGTTCTTCATTTATAACATCTGCTCTTTCTGACTGTGTTATGTAGCTAGGAACATTCGATTGAAAAAGTGATTGATAGAACGAAAGAGCAGTTTGCTTCGGCCATGTTTTAAAATAATTCTTCAGCTGATCGTTTGCTAGTTTGCGATATTCTTTCTTTAAATGGTCTCCCTCTACCGATTTGATCTCACCTTTTATCCAAATTTTAAAACGATTCATCATCATTTCGCGTTTACGGCCAACAGGATATGCAGAAAGGTCTTTTAACCATTGTTCGATCTTCGTTTCTGAAAGCTCTCTTCCTTCAAATGGGTGAAAGGAGCCAACCGGACCGACTGAGTTGCTATAACGATGTATAGCTTGATCAATCCATTTTTTAAATGTCAGTGATCCTTTTACTCTTCCTTCTGCAATTGAAAAATCGAATCGACTCTTCCCAAACCACTTTCTGAGGTCGTGTCCAGATGAATCAATCGTAATCTTTTCTTCAATCGTTTTTATTGTCCAATCTGTGAAAGTAGATTGTTGAATTCCCCCTACACCTAGCTCCGGAAGGACTCCTGAAATATAATCAAGAAACATCCTATTCGGTGCAAAGATAATCATTTTACCCGCTTGAATGGTATCTCTGTATTCATATAGTAAGAAAGCTAATCGATGAAGCGCAACCGTTGTCTTACCACTTCCTGCTGCTCCTTGTATGATAAGTGGCGTCGATCGCTCAGCACGAATAATATCATTTTGCTTTGTTTGTATTGTTGATACGATGTCACGGAGACGGTTATCTTTATTTTCACTCAGACGATATAGAAGAAATTCATCTGAGCCACTTAAATCATCGCTATCTTCTACATAGGTGTCTACGACTCGCTGAAGTTCTTTATCTCGAATCACAATATTTCGCTTCAGCTCTATATTCCCTTCGATGACGCCATCAGGCGATACATAATAGACATCCTCTTCTGGCCCTGTAAATGCATAGAACATACTCGCAACAGGTGCTCTCCAGTCTACAACCAGAGAATCCTGTGAATCTCCATGTGCTACGCCAACTTTCCCAATATAATACGAATGTGATTCCTTCTCATCCTCTTGAAAATCCATTCGTGCAAAGTATGGTTCTTTTGAAGATATGGCAAGAGATTGACGATTCTCCTCTCGAATGCTTTCAAGAACTTGTTCTGTTACATTATCGCCAGAATACCTGGGGTAGTTCTCCAACACCTGCCGCTGTTTTGTAATCTCTGCAGCGATTTGATCGAGTTGCTGCTTCTCTTTCCGATAGGCACTTTGAGTCTTATTGTCCAAGATCAGTTACCTCCTTATGAGATTTGTCTCTAAATCAGACAGAAGTTTAATACTACCACAAATTAGGTAGTTCAACCAATTGTTTTTAGAATATTAAAATTAGTGTTTTTACCATTTTAAAAAACTTTATTAAAAAGTTTATAAAAAAATGATCCATCTATTCACTTTGAACGTTAGCTATGTGTAATCAAAATAAACGATAAAAAAATCGAGGAGAGTGAAAAGTAAAATGGACATGAAAAAAGTATTCAAGAAATTAATGGTTCCCGCGTTAGGCCTAACCTTATTATTCCCAACAGTCGCTGGGGCAGCGGCAACTGAGCCAACAGCCAAAACGCCTGCTTCAGATCTACGCGCAACACTGGATCAGCTCTTATCCGAACATTTTGTACTAGCTGTTTCATCCATGACGAAATCATATGACGGGACAGAGGATGCAGAAGAAGTAACTGAAGCCCTGGATCAGAACGCAGCTGATATGACACCAGCGATTGCATCTGTCTATGGCGATGAAGCCGCTTCACAATTTGAAGATATCTTTCGAGGTCACAATGATTACTCCGCTGATTTCGTAAAAGCAGCAACCGAAGATGATGCAGAACTTCGTAAAGAAGCTGAAGCTGAAGTAGACGAATTTGTTGAAGAATTCTCCACGTTCCTTGATACAGCTACAGAAGGTAATCTTCCTAAGGAAGCCGCTGCAGATGTTCTAGAAGTTCACGAGGATCAAGTCCTAACAACTTTTGATGAGTATACAGAAGGAAATTACGAAGAAGCTTACACGACATTCCGTGAAGGGCATAAGCATATGTTTGCGATCAGCAAAGCACTATCTAGTGCAATTGTAACGCAGATGCCTGATAAATTTGAAAATACAAAAGCTGATACTCCTGCTGCAGACTTACGTTCAACTCTAAACAGCCTTGCATCTGAGCACTTTGCTCTTTCTTCCCTTGGTCTTGAAAAAGGCTATGACCAATCAGAAGACTATGACTTTGTAAACTGGGCTGAAGACAGAAACACTGCTGACTTTAAAGCGGCTATCGGTTCTATCTACGGAGATGAAGGTGCTGCTCAGTTTGAAAAAATCTGGCAAGAAGATCATATTGCTGCACAAGCTGACCTTGTAGTCGCATCTCTATCTGAAGACGAGGAAGCTATGGAAATGGCGAAAGAACGTATGATGACAACATTCCCTAAGAACTTTGGAGCTTTCCTAGGAACAGCAACAGAAGAAAACCTTCCAACCGACGCTGCTACTGAAGCTCTTATGGCTCATGAAAAACAAGTAATTGGATCATTTGAAGCTTACATGTCTGGTGATTACGAAGGTTCAATTGAACAATTCCGTGAAGGATATGCATTCATGTTTGGTGTAGGCGAATCTCTTGGAGGCGCTATCGTTAAGCAAATGCCAGACAAATTTGCAGGAGAAGCAATGCCTGGTGATATGCCAAAAACAGGTATGGGTGGTGCGAGTGAGCAGTCATCTGACCTAACAGCACTTTGGATTACTCTAGGTTCTCTAGCTGCTGCTGGTTCAGCATTTGCCATTCGCAAGAAAATTGTTAATCAATAAAACACATGTCTTCCCCCCCTTATAATAGATATGGAAAAACAGAGAAGTCTCGAGCTTCTCTGTTTTTGTTGCATAAAAAAAGCCTCTAACTAATAGCTAGAAGCTTTTCTCTATGCATCATACAGTCAATCACAATACATTCAAAACCGAATCGATCTTCGCATGATCTTCCGGGGACTGATCAATATGATGCCAGATTAACTTCCCTCTCTCATCAAACACCCACGTTCCACCTTGAATATAAACATCCTGCGTTTTCATCGACTTTAATACAAAATCCTTTTTCTTTTGTTCTTTTGGAATAAACCCATCCATCTTCCGGGTGACAAATCCAATCGCTGCTTGTCCAAGTAATTTCCACTTTGGCATCGTGTGATGTCCCATGCCACGGTATGCCTCTCTCTTCGGATCACCTGCAATGACAAACGGAAATTCTCCAAAAGCCTCTGTAAACTGGCTAATATAAGTAGCATTTGAGGGGGCGATGGCTATAATCTGAAAGCCCTCATTCTCAATTTCATTTACGCGCTTACGCAACTGCGTAAGATAAGCTCGACAAACTGGTCAGCCAAGGTGACGGACAAATACGACCATCGATTTCTTTTGATTAATCAGTTGCTCCAGAGTAACAGTGGTACTTCCTGGAACTTCGAGTTCATAATTTAATTTATCCAATACAATCTCTCCTTACCTGATCAATGTTACGTTTGATCGGTGTTGAACACTTGTTTCTTACTATCGATTTTACACCTTTTACGATAGTAGTGATACCCAATGAACCCAATAACTGCCACTACAACAATTAAAAAGACATATTTCTGTATGCTCCCTAAAATCGCTTGAACTGATTTTATATTCCCATTCCGCCCAATCCACAACATAGCGATTGTCCAAGGAAATATACCGACGAAGGTAAGTGCTCCAAATATCCAGGGCTTGACCTTACTCATACCAGACACATAGGATACATAGTTCCCTATCCCAAGTGGGCGTGTAATCGCAATACTCCATGAACCACATTTTCTAAACCATCTTTGAACGCGTTCAACCTTCTTCTTTTTTAATTTCCTTTCGACTTTATCCTTTACTTTCAAACCGATCCCATATGGAATAAAACTAAAAATCGTGTAAATACCGCTCGTTAGAAATGCAAAACCAACCATCTCGATCATTGAAGCATTCAATAAATAACCGTACGTCAAAGTCATCATTCCCCCCGGAAAAGGTAGAGATGATGCTTCAATAGCATTGCTTATTAAAAGACCCCAGATTCCAAGCTCTTTCAGGAAATGAATCAGAAATTCCAGCATAGTGGATCCCCTCTCAATTTAAAACTATGTATTAAGTTCCCTGATCAGTGAGTCTGAAACCAATGTAACACTGTTTTAATACGTAATACTGAATTGATATGTCGTTTTAACCCGCAAACTTTGAAATATTTCCGCGGAAATGAAATGATTTACTCGATTTATTAGTTATATCCACGTAGGTGTAAAAAACAAACCCCCATCACGTCCATAGTGATGGGGGTTATTAAAACATTATCCTACAGAAACAACGTGTTTCTCTTGTTCAAACTCCGTGACAGCTTCCTCAAAAATACGGAGGCCTTCATCAATTTGTTCTTTCGTAATAATCAATGGAGGAATCATTCGAATCACTTCTTGATGTTTTCCGCACAGATAGAAAAGCACCCCTTTTTCAAGAGACAGATCTAGTATCCGCATCATTCCATTTCCGTCTGGAGTGCCTGTCTCTGGATCAATAATTTCAATTCCAATCATTAAACCTACACCACGGACATCTCCGATCACATGGTGCTTTTCCTTTATAAGAGCTAATTTTTCTAATGCATAAGCACCCATATCCTTCGAATTGGAAAGTAATCCTTCTTCTTCAATTACGTCGAGAGTAGCTAGCGCCGCTGAACAAGCAATCGGATTACCACCAAATGTTGTGCCATGTGTTCCCATAGGCCACTGACTCATTAGTTCTTTTGAAGCTACTGTGGCGCTAAGAGGCATCCCAGAGGCAATTCCTTTTGCGATCGCCATAATATCAGGTGTAACATCAAATGTCTGTGCAGCGAACCAGTCACCAGTCCGTCCGAATCCTGTTTGAACTTCATCAAAGATTAGCAGCATGCCATGGCGATCACAAATCTCTCTTACTTTTTGTAACCATTCTTTCGGTGGAATGATATAGCCACCTTCTCCTAGAACAGGTTCCACGATTACGCAAGCCACTTCTTCAGGAGTTACCTGATGATCAAAAAGCATTTCGAAATCTTTCTCAAGCTCACCAACACAATAATCTTCTACACTTTGCCCTTCTGGACAACTAGCAGCATCCGCATAAGGAATTTGATAGGTTAGTCCATTAGGCTGTAAAAATTTACGGTATTTGCTTTTTGATGTACTTACACCAAGAGCACCAAGCGAGCGTCCATGAAAGCAACCTGTAAAGGAAACAACATACGGTCGTTTCGTTACATATTTAGCAAGTTTCATCGCACCTTCAATGGCCTCAGTGCCACTGTTCGCAAAGAAAAAGCAATCTAAATCTTTCGGCATAATGCCTTGAAGACGTTCTGCTAGCTTTAGAATTGAATCATACATAATTACTCCTGAAGGCCCGTGCATAAGAGAGTCAGCACCGTCCTTTATAGCCTGTACAACCTTAGGGTGACGGTGGCCCGTATTCGCTACGGCAATACCTGATGTAAAATCTAGGTACGTTTGGCCATCTGCCCCATAGTAATAGCAACCCTCTTCTTTCACGACTGGTAAATTCGGATGATCCTTTGCCATACTTGGTGCAAGATAGTCTGACATGTTGTTGTATCTATGTTCAAATGATGTAGCCAATGTGATATCCTCCTTTAAATTCTGCTTTTATACAAAGAAATGGGCCATGACAACAATAATCGGAAGTGTTATAACCGTACGTTGCAAGAAAATAATAGCAAGTTCTAGAACTGAAATTGGAATTTTCGATTTCACTAGCAAAATACCAATCTCTGACATATAAATTAATTGTGTTAATGAAATAGCTGCAATAACAAATCGCGTTAATTCACTTTCAATCCCTGTTCCTATAACTGCAGGTAAAAACATATCTGCAAAACCAACTAACATAGCCGGCGCTGCTTTAGCTGCTTCAGGAATTTGCATAAGTTCAAGGACCGGTACGATCGGCATTGATAAATATGTGAAGAAAGGCGTAAATTCAGCAATAATAAGGGCAATTGTTCCAAGTGCCATCACAAGCGGAATAAGAGCAAAATAAATATCAAGCACGGTGTTAACACCCTGACCAGCTACATGCTTCACTCCTTTTACTTCAGAAGCCTTCTCTAGTGCTTTTTGTATTCCCCATTTGAAGCTAGAGACACCCTCAGGTACATCTTCAGAAATTTGTTTTCCTGTACCCTCATAGTACGTGTCCGCTTTACGAGATAGCGGTGGTATACGTGGACAAACAAACGCAGCAACTAGCCCTGCTACCACAACCGTAAAGTAGAACGGAATAAACATATCTTCTAAACCAATGAAGCTAATAACAACAAGACTGAATGCGATCGAATTGATCGAAAAATTTGTTGCAATAACAGCAGCTTCTCTTTTTGTATAATAGCCTTCTTCATACTGTTTCGTTGTAATCAGTACCCCAACGGTTCCTGCCCCCATCCAGGAAGCAAGCGCATCTATGGATGAGCGACCAGGTAACTTAAACAAAGGACGCATCACATAACGAAGGGCTGTTCCGAAGAAATCCATTAACCCAAATTCTAGTAAGAGAGGCATTAACAGACCAGCAAAGAGAAACCATGCTGCAAGAACGGGAACGAGTGAGTATAGCATTGTACCACCCGAAACATCCGAGATGATAAATTCTGGACCGAATTTAAACAGTGTCATTACTGCGAATAATGCACCGATTAACCTCGTACTAATCCAGAACCAATTCACATAAAATAATTGCTTCAGAAACGGACGAAGCATGATGGCTTTTGGTTCAAACGCTTTTGCAATAATAGGAATAATAGCAGATAAAATAAGAATGGCGGTCATAAATCCAGGCAAGATAGGCGCTAGTTTTATTTGTATAGACTCAGCCAAAATCCCGACCCCAATCGTCATTTTCCCATTAAAAGGAACGGGAACAAGAAATAATAAGATACCGATTAACGATGGAATAAGAAACCATGCATACGCTTTTTTTGTTTGAGATTTCTCTACTGATTGACCCGTACTTTCAAGAGGATAGGATTTTTCCTGTTTAACTTCCATTCTTCACTCTCCTTCGACATTTTTAATATTAATTCATATTCTTGCATATAAATCAGAAAAGAAGCAAGAGTAATTTTCACTTCTTGCTTCTTTTAATATGCAAGTATTATGCCAAAACCTATTGAATTCTGTATTTTTTAAGTTTTCTAACTACTGTTGGTTGACTCATCCCTAATGCATCAGCAATCCTTGTCGTCGTTCGAAACTGACGTCTAGCCTGTTCAAGTCGTTCTTTCTCAACTCTTTCAACCGTTTCTTGTAAAGTTTCATTAAAATTATTCATTTCTGAATAGTCTTCACTCGAACTTTTATATGTTTGAGGGAGATCTTCCTCGTGTATAACGAATGCATCTGAAGTAACAATAAGACGCTCTATTAAATTCATCAGCTCTCTAACGTTCCCCCTCCACACATGCTGAGTTAACTCATGCATCACTATCTTATTTAGCATCCGCTTTCGTTTATATTGTCTCGAAAAATGATCGACAAACGATTGAATGAGCGGAAGGATATCTTCTTTTCTATCTCTTAGTGGAGGGATCATCAATGGGACGACATTCAACCGAAAAAATAAATCTTCTCGAAATTTTTTCTCTTGCACAGCTTGTTCCAAATCCTTATTCGTTGCGCTGATTAACCGAAAATCAGAATGAATTTCTTTTGTTCCACCAAGTCGATAAAAGCGTTTTTCTTGAATTAACTTTAATACTTTCACTTGGTTTTGCAGTGAAAGTTCACCGACTTCATCTAAGAAAAGTGTTCCTGTAGACGCCATTTCTGCTAACCCCATACGTCCACCTTTTCTAGCTCCCGTGAATGCGCCATCTTCATAACCGAACAATTCTGCTTCAAAAAGCGCTTCAGGAATTGCTCCACAGTTCACTTCAATAAACGGTCCATTTCTACGATCACTTTTGTGGTGAATGTATCTTCCCATTTCCGTCTTTCCTACTCCGGACTCTCCTAGAAGGAGAACATTAACATCCACACCTGCAACTTGTTTCCCTGTTGCCATCACTTTTCTCATTTCATGACTTCTAGCGATAAGCCCTTCATCATCCTGCCTTTGCTTAAGCTGCTCAAGCTCATTTTTAACACGCTCCATTTCGGAAGACATTTCTTCCATCCCGGCCTTTATTTCCATTAATTCAGTAATATCATGAGAATAACTTACAATCCTTACTAGCTCTTTATCATCATCAAACACTGGCAAACCTGTTACAAGCAGTTTTTTGCCATCAGAACCCGTTTGCACAAACGTAACACGCTTCTTATCCTTTACCACCAGTGGCGTTGCAAGTGGTGTGAATAAACCTTCTCGTTCCAGTTCATATACTGATTTCCCCATTAAGTCATTTGCGTTAACACCATAAACCATCCCTGTTCCTTCACTAACTTTCACAATGATTCCATTAGGATCTGTGACAAGTATATCCTCTTGTAAAGAATGAAAGATTGCCTCATATTCATTCCATTCCGCCATACGCCCACCTCGTCTATTCATTATTGAATACTTTTTCAATGTGTTATTAAATCCCTTATCTATCAAGTTATTTACTATTCATTTTTGAATAATCTCACTTTTATATTTTATCACACTATTACAATCGCAAAGCAAAATTCTTTCCTGCTCAAAGCTAACCCTATAGAATAAACGTTGGAACTTAAAGTTAACGAGGGAGGAAACAACATGGTAGCTCTTAAAGGAAAAACAGCACTTATTACAGGTGCGGCTCGAGGAATTGGTCGTGCATCGGCAATTGCCCTTGCAAAAGAAGGCGTAAATATCGGAATGATTGCCCGTACAGAAGAGACACTTCAGAACGTAGCGAAAGAAATCGAAGCAGAAGGTGTAAAAACTTCCTTCGCTATTGCAGATGTTTCATCTAATGAGGAAGTAACAACAGCTGTAGCTAAATTGAAAGAAGATCTTGGCGAAGTAGACATTCTTATTAATAATGCAGGTATCGCTAAAATGGGTGGCTTCATGGATCTCGAAGTTACAGAGTGGGAAAAGATCATTCAAGTGAACTTACTAGGTGCTTACTATGTAACACGTGCTGTACTGCCAGATATGATTGAGCGTAAATCAGGAGATATTATTAATATTTCTTCTACAGCAGGACAAAAAGGTGCACCAGTTACTAGTGCCTATAGTGCTTCTAAGTTCGGACTTATGGGTCTAACGGAATCACTAGCTCAAGAAGTTCGCAAGCATGATATCCGTGTAAGTGCGCTAACACCAAGTACCGTTTCTACGGATCTCGCAGTAGAAAATAACCTAACAGATGGAAATCAAGAGAATATGCTTCAACCAGAAGATATGGCTGAGTTTATCGTTGCTCAACTAAAAATGAACAAACGTGTATTCATTAAAACAGCAGGTTTATGGACAACTAACCCATAAGGTAAACTCTCACAAAAGTTACCCTCATTCTCATGATTAATTTAAATGAAAGAAACAGCCAGCCTACTTATGCTGGCTGTTTCTATATTCTCTAAGTGATCCATAGTACTCGTAAGCTTCCCATTGTGCTTCATTTGAATCAAAGTAAACCCAAATAGGTAAATTATCTAGTTCTGGATCTGCTTGATATAAGTGTTCATCTCCTACTCTTATAGCCGATAAGGCTCCAGGTAACTCTTCTCGAAATATACGATTTCTTATACTCGACCTCCCGTCTTCTGTAGGATCGTCAATTAAGACATATACGTAAAAATAGAGTCCACAATCATTTCGAAAGCTTCCAAGCACCTCATCTCTTATGGAAGAAATGCGATCAAAGGCATATTCTTTTCCAATCGTTAAAAACAATTCTCCAGTTATATCGGAATGTGTTAATGTATATTTCCTTCCTAATACACAGTTCTTCTCTCTCATTCCATCACGATACGTCACCATCAGCTTCTGCTTCACTTATCTCTTCCCCCTCCTTTTTACAGACTATGGGTCATCACTCATTTGGGTTCATTTCATTCTTATCGACTATGACAACCTATACAGTGCGTAAATTAATATTGCTAAAGGACATTTTTGAGAGGATGAGAGAATTTGAGTCAACAACCCCAATTAATCAGTTCTGTAGATCCCTACGTCTATCAAACACTGATATCAATTGAAGGGAGATTGATTACAGTCCAAACAACAAATGGCTCACTCCAAGGAATGCTCGAATCCGTGATGCCAGATCATATTGTTTTACAAGTGAACGAAACCCCTTTTTTTGTTCGCATTCAACAAATTGTCTGGGTATTTCCTAATTAAAGGGGGGATCGCATGTTTAAGCGAATCAATAAGCAGTTAATTGAGCTTCCGATACCAGATCATGGGGATGCAAACGCAGCTGCTGCCGTACAGGATTTACTTGGAGGACGCTTTGGAGAATTGTCTACACTAAATAACTACATGTTCCAGTCGTTTAGCTTTCGTGAGAAAAAAAGTTGAAGCCTTTTTATGACCTTGTTGCCAGTATTACTGCAGAAGAATTTGGACATGTGGAATTAGTCACAACCTCGATCAACTTGTTGACCACAGGAAGTTCTTTTCAAGCGCCACCTGATTTAACTCCATTACAAAATGGTAAAGACGTGCGAAATACAGCTCTGTTTGTCGCTACAGCGCAAACAGCTCTTGCTGCAGATGGAATGGGCAACTCCTGGCGCGGAGATTACGTTTTCAGTAGCGGCAATCTAGTGCTTGACCTACTCCATAATTTTTTTCTGGAGGTTGGTGCAAGAACGCATAAGATGCGCGTCTATGAAATGACCGATCATCCTACAGCCCGAGAAATGATTGGCTACTTACTCGTACGTGGTGGAACTCATGTACTTGCATACGCAAAAGCGATCGAGATCGCGACAGGTACAGACTTAACAAAAATGCTTCCGATTCCGAGCCTTGATAACTCCAAATTTGACTATGCTCGAAAATTTGAAGAACAAGGATTGAACAACGTTCTTTATACTTGGAGTGATAGCGATTACTTAGGTATTAAACAAATATGGAAGGGGACTAACCCGGAAAATGGTGAAAAACTAATGGTGATTGAGGGGGCACCAGAAGGGGCTCAAATTCCTAATCTAGATGATCTTCCAGAAGAATTTGCTCCAGGGATTACTAAGGATCATTATGAACAGATCGCAAAACGTTTAATGCGAAATTTATAGAAAAAAGCACCTACCTAAGGGCAGGTGCTCTTTTCTTGCTACCAGATCGCTTCCACCCATTCTGGATGATCAATAAACGGGTTGCGATTATGTTGATACTGATCATAAATAACATTGTTTTGATTTTCTTCAAAGGAATCCACGGGATCCATTTCATTCCATGCTTTTAACACAGAAACTTTTCCAATATATGGTGATGAACCATTGTTTACAAGATTATTTACTTCAAGGTCCACTTCACCACTGTCCCCTTCGTAACGAACAGCCATGTAGAAAATCATTCGTGCTACATCACCTTTCACACTGTCACGAGGCTCCCAAGAATCACTATCATAATAGTTACCGGGTGCTTCTGATTGAGGCGATCCACCGTTATCAAAATCAAGATTACCACGTGAACTATTGACTGTTACATCAGTTGGGCGTAAATGATGAATATCTGTTCCTGGCCCCATAGATGTCCCAAAATCCCCGTGAGACTTCGCCCAAACGTGTTCACGATTCCAGTCGTCAACGTTACCACCATTCTCATATTTGCTTTGAGATCTGCCACTATAAAGGAGAAGTACATTGTTCGGGTTCGCTGGGTCTTCATCCGTCACGCGTAGGGCATCCCAAACTTCACTGTAAGTTAGCTCATTGTGATCATCGATGATAAGATGCAGCTCAGATTTTAAGGCACTACCGGTTTTACCAACAGCCGAGCTATAGTATGTATCATCGTAAGGGGATGGTTCTCCATCACCTGGGTCGTTAGGATCCCCACTTCCTCCACCATCACTTAATTCCATATCGGAAACACTCTTCACTCCTGTATGAGCGAAATAATCTGTTAGGCTTCCACTGACCACAACAGCTTCACCTAGTAAACTAGGATTACTTTGCAATCCAAAATCACTTCTGAAAGTTGATGGAACCTGGACGAAAAGCATTTCATTTACATTTGTTTCATTCACTTGATCGGCAATCGCGATCGCATAGTCATCCGAGAAGTCAGACGTAGTTACGGAGGAAGTTGAGACTGGCTTTCCAACAATATACCCTTCAACTGACCCTGTACTACCTTGATTTGCTATTCCCTGATTAACTGAAAAAGGTGATGATGAAGTTCCAGATCCATCAGCAAAAGATGGTGTAATCGTGAAATACATCATAATCAACGACACAACTAACATAAAAGCAACCGTTCCATAAACCCTACGACGTGTGGTATTCATTCATATTCCCTCCCCTTTAAATTAAAAGCTCCGTTTTATGAAGCCCCTCTAGTTTAAACGTACACTATTAATCTAAATGAAACACGATGTAAATGTTCCTTTATTTTTCATAGGTCAAATGCCTCATCACGCCTTATGTTGTGTCTTTCTTACTATACGGCTGCTTTTTACGAAAATTCCCATCGTTTTCTCATCTTCCTTACTTTCATCCCAGCCCATAGTCCGATATAATCAATGAGGATTGTTAAACCATAAACAAAGGGTGTTTTCCTATGAGTATATTAACCGTGAAAAACCTAACACACGGATTCGGTGACCGTGCTATTTTTGATGATGTATCATTTCGTCTTCTAAAAGGCGAACATATTGGACTTGTTGGTGCTAACGGCGAAGGTAAGTCGACATTTATGAATATTATTACTGGAAAGTTAGAACCAGATGAAGGAACAGTTGAATGGTCTAAAAATGTAAGAGTCGGCTACCTCGATCAGCACACTGTTCTTGAACGAGGCATGACGATTCGTGACGCCCTTAAAGGCGCTTTTCAGTATTTGTTTGATTACGAAGCAGAAATGAACGAGCTATTTGCGAAAATGGGGGAAGCTTCTCCAGAAGAGCTAGAAAAATTGTTAGAAGAAACAGGAACAATGCAAGATATGCTCGCTAACAATGATTTCTACGTAATTGATGCAAAGGTAGAAGAAATTGCACGTGGGCTTGGACTAGATGAAATCGGACTTGAAAAAGATGTACAAGATTTAAGTGGTGGCCAAAGAACAAAGGTCCTTCTTGCTAAACTTCTTCTCGAGAAGCCTGATATTCTCCTTCTCGATGAACCGACAAACTATCTTGATGAGCAGCACATCGTATGGCTCAGGCGTTACTTACAAGAATATGAGAACGCGTTTATACTCATTTCTCACGATATTCCTTTCTTAAATAGCGTGATCAACTTGATTTATCACATGGAAAATCAAGAGCTAACAAGATACGTAGGTGACTATGATAACTTCTTATCTGTATACGAAGTGAAAAAACAACAGGTTGAAGCAGCGTTTAAAAAGCAACAGCAGGAGATCTCTCAATTGAAGGATTTTGTTGCGAGAAACAAAGCAAGAGTCGCAACGCGTAACATGGCGATGTCGAGACAAAAGAAGCTTGATAAGATGGATGTAATTGAGATCGCCAAAGAAAAGCCAAAACCAGAATTTCATTTTAAGCAAGCCCGTGCTTCTGGCAAGCTCATCTTTGAAACAAAGGATCTTGTTATTGGGTACGATGAACCACTATCCCGTCCATTAAATCTTTCAATGGAAAGAGGCCAAAAAATATCCCTTATGGGTGCGAATGGGATTGGTAAAACGACACTTCTTCGCAGTATACTTGGCGAAATTAAGCCGATTGAAGGTTCAGTTGAGCTTGGTGATTACCTTTATACTGGTTATTTTGAACAAGAAATTAAGACAAGAACTTCTAACACTTGTATTGAAGAGATGTGGAGAGAGTTTCCCCACTACAGCCAGGCTCAAATTCGAGCTGCCTTATCCAAGTGCGGCCTAACAACGAAGCATATTGAGAGCAGGGTCGACGTTCTTAGCGGCGGCGAGAAAGCGAAACTTAGACTTTGTAAATTGATGAACACAGAATCCAACTTGCTCGTATTTGATGAGCCAACAAACCACCTTGATGTAGAAGCGAAAGCTGAATTGAAACGTGCTTTAAACGAATACAAGGGTAGCATCATTTTGATCTCCCATGAACCTGAATTCTATCAAGACATTGCAACAGATGTATGGAACTGTGAAGATTGGACAACGAAATTAATTTAGAAAAAAGGCTTATCCGATTATTCGGATAAGCCTTTTTTTTATATCTTCAATCGAATAATCCGGAACTAGTATCTTACCGTTATTATTCTTGTTTACGATAGATTTAATCAATGATTTTGTAAGATTTTGAGGGGGGTAAGGCTTAATAAGGTAGTCATTTGCACCTAACTCAAAACCTCGCTGCTTCTCCTCACTTACTGTAGATACAAAGATTGGAATATCCTTCGTACGCTCTGATTGCTTCACGGCTTTCAAAACATCCCATCCGCTCATTCGGCCATCTAACATAATATCTAGCACAATTCCTTTTGGAGTCATTGTCTCAAGCATTTTGATTGCTGCTTCACCACTGCGGCAATGATGGGCCGTAAATCCACTTTCTGTAATTTCCTCCATCAATAAAAGGGCAAGGCTATCATCGTCCTCTACAATCAATACGCCTGAATCCTCCATTTCCCCTGATTTCGGTTCTATTGGCAATCTTTCTCTTATCAGAGGAAAAACAAGTGTGAATGTACTTCCTTTCCCAAGCTCAGAAGTAACTTCAACATCACCATCATGCGCTAACAAAATCTCTTTCGATATAGCAAGCCTGAGCCCAGTTCCGCCAATTTGACGTCGATCTGAATTATCAACGCGATAAAACTTCGTAAAGAGTTTAGCTAGAGCATCTTGTGGAATTCCGAGACCCTCATCTTTAATATCCACATAAAGCTGACCTTCTCCTACTCTGAATCGCGTTAGTATTGCCCCACCTTCTGGAGAATACTTTACCGCATTGCTAATGAAATTATTGATGACCTGTTTAATCTTATCTGCATCGCCAATAATCTCATGTTCATCTGTTGTGTCTTCAATCATAAAAGAATGAAGATGAGAATGAACACGATAGTTATCGAGCACTTCTTCAATAATTTCTTTCAAATTCACTCTTGTTTTGTCATAATTTTGCTTTCCAGCTTCCATCCGCTGTATATCAAGAAAGTCATTAATCAGCGAGGTTAACCGCTTCGCTTCTTTATAAATCGTGCTTAAATATTTCTTTTGCTTTTCAGGTTTTAGCTCTTTTGAAAGCATAAGCTCTGTAAAGCCAAGAACACTTGAAAGCGGTGTTCTAAGTTCATGACTAACTGTACTAACGAATTCATTTTTCATTTCATCTACCTCATGTTCACGAGTAATATCGCGATGAACAAAAATCAATCCAATGAACTTATCACCATTATATAAATGCTCATAATACATTTGAATAAAGAGCGCTGGTTCTGTGTTTGTTTGATAGATTAATTCACTTTGCTTAGGTTTAACACCCGCAATAACGTCATGCACGTACGACTTTACTGCATCGCGATCATCTAAATCAACTTGCAGAAGAAACTTCGAACTCCACTCAGCAAATGTTTTTTCGTTTACGCCATCAGGGAAACAGGCATCCAACATCGTACACATTTGATCATTAACCGCACGCGTCGTTCCTTCCCTGTCTACGAGTTGAATTCCCTCTCGAATCGTATTCAATATTTCTCTATTCACCTGTCGTTCATTCTCTGTTGTTTCATATAACAGGATTTTATCTAAAGCAAGTGAAATTTGACGTGATAAACCATTGATTTCCGATACTTCTTCGGGCTTGTATTCTACCCCAGTTCTAGTAATGCACAATAAAGCTACTACTTCATTACTTGAAACCACAGGTATATACAGATCATTTGAGAGAACTTCATCACCATGATATCCCGCTTCTCCAACTGAGGCTGGTCTTTGTACAATGTGATATCGCTTTTGTTGAACTGCTTTTATTCCGGGTCCATCCGTAAGATGATCAATCCACTGATGCACCTTCTCCTGGCTGATGCCTAACGACGCATAATCTTTTCCTTGATTCAGCATCACAATAATTCCTTTATCTGAACTTAAGATATGAATCATGTTCGTAATAATACTTTGTAATAACTCATTCTTATTTAGCGTTGAAGCAAGTGAACGGTTTAATTCATTGCGATGTTCTAACACTTGCTTCTGAACGTTCATTACTTTTACATTTTCTTCAAGGGTATTTTTACTACTTTGAAGTTCTTCGCTTTGCTCCAACAACGTTTCATTTGATGCAATGAGTGCTTTTTCGTTTTGTTGAATATTTGTGATCATTAAATTAAATGATCTAGCAAGCTCTCCAAGTTCATCTGATCTTCTGACATGTGGTACAGCTACATTTTCACCAGAAGACATTTGACTTGAGGCCAAAGCGAGCTCTTGCAGCGGTTTTCCAATACGGCGAGCCATTATCCCAGCAAGAATGGTAGCTATTAAGAGCAGGAACACTACAAAAAGAACAAATAGAATTTGTAAGTTTGCTAAACGATCAATTAAATTCTTCTCTGTTGCGGTTATTTCGTTGTCAACGTCAGAGACTAAATTTCTCGTTTGATCTCTTAAATTGTAAACGAGATTGCTGCCCCCTTGATTTTGAGATAAGATTTGTAATCCTGTTGTATTATCACTAGCTACCTGACTTTTCGCTTCTTCAAAAAGGTTATAATAATTTATTAATTTATCTTGAAGATATGTGAGATATTCTTTCTCTTCAGGACTCTCCAATTTCGGCTCTAGCTGATTGATTTTATCGACGATCGAATTCTTTTTGGCTTTGTAATTGTTGAGAAACGGCTCATCCAAACGAAAGCCTAGATAGCCTCGTGCTTCAAAAAACATATCATTCAAACTATCTTCTAGTTCAACAGCGTACTGCTGCTTTTCTCGAAGGTTAACAACTTTTTCCTCATACTTTTTTTCAATCGACTGACTATAGAGGCCCAATCCTACGGCTACGATTAAAATCAATAACAAAAACCCGCTCATAAACCAGACAAATTGACGTGATAAACTACTTTTCCATCTTCTATTCACCAAGAATATCCTCTACGACGCTCGCAAGCTCAACAGGACTAAACGGTTTTGAAATAAAATAATTCGCCCCAGCTTCTCTTGCAATCTCTTCATCTTTCTTTTGCGCTTTTGCCGTTAGCATCATGATTTTGACATCCATGTTCCCTTCAGAGCGAACTTTTTTGATAACTTCAAGGCCAGTCATCTCAGGCATCATGTAATCAAGTAATACTAAATCATAGTCATTATCTTGAATAAAATTGTATGCTTCCGCCCCATCTTCAGCCTCATCGATGTCATACCCATCATCTTCAAGTGTATCAACGATTAACATTCTTAGAATCTCTTCATCTTCTGCTATTAATAATCGAGGAGTCAAACCATTCACCCATTTCTTGTAATATTGATTAATAAGATTAAATCACGAACACCCTTTAATAATACCTTCATATTAAAGAGAGTAGAGGGAAATTCCCTCTACTACTTATATCGGCTAAACTCATCTTGCATAATATAGTACGATTGTTTTAATCTTTCATGATAGTCAGGTTCATTCCATTTGTCCCATGTGAATTTGTAGAATTGATTAACTGACAGGTTCCCGTTATCTATAGATGGCATTGATTCAGTAATAGATGAGATCGACAAATCCGAACCTTTTGAATCCCCCTCATACATCACCACTCCTACTTTAAAACCATCTGTTTTCTTCGAGCTAGTAAGTCCGCCATTCCACATATCGCCCATCATTTCCTTATCACTTGGATCTTTAATATTAAATAAAGCCCATGGTAATCGAATTTCAATAGAATTGTTTTTTACGATAAAATCTGAAAGTGAATTAAAGCTTTCACTATCTGGATTAGCATTTCCATAGGTCAGACGACCCGTTTCATATTCTTCAAATGGAAGTATTTGTTTTGTGCTTGGAATTGTTAATTGTTTATTCAGGGCTAGTCGAATAGGGTGAAAAACATCATTATCCTTTTTGCTCGCATAATTCTTTCTCTCGATTAAACCAAGATCCTCACCATACTGGTAGTAAAACGAGTCATAGTAGCTATGAACGCTAAGTCTCGATTGATCTTTCCCAGCAAGATTAAGTATAAAATCAATTCCAGACGTTGCGTTTATTTCAGGATCATCTTCAATCTGTTTACTCCCCTGACCACTGATCGTATCAAATAATAATAATGTTTTATCCTTTTTCAATTGTTCTTCGGACATCTCATGATAATCTAGTCGGAAGTAGATATATTTCTCATCACTTGTCATGTAGAAGTTTTGCAAGTTCTGATCTTTATTATTTGATTCAAATAAAGGCTTAATCCCCGCCTCATTCCAATCCTTCACTTTTCCATCGACTTTAATCTTTTGCTGCTCACCTGGATCAAAACTTAATAACCCAAACTGTTGTTCATTTGTCTGGTCATTTGACCAAAAAGGACGACGATCCGAGTTATCGTAATCCATCGTATTCCACGTTCGTTTAAACCACTCATCTTGCCAAGAAAACACTAATCCTCCTGCATAGTCTTCAGAAATAATGTTTTCAAATAGCTTCGCATCCGTTAGTCCTTGCTCTTCTTCGGAATTCCCGCCCTGATTCATCCCATATACGTTCCGATGAGTCATACCTCGGGAGGCTGGAACACCAAATTCCGCTACAAGAACTGGCATAGTGTGAACTTTTCTAAGTGCATTTAAATAACCGGCATAGTTGTTTTTCTCACCGTTCTGGTCAATATAATTTACATACTCCTCTTCATAGTTCAAAAAATCCGGATAGTAAGGATAAATATGATATGAAGCAAATTGACCCGCATAATAATTATCCTTCAATTCAATCACATTCGGATCCACTGAAACTAAATCTTCTTCTTCCGATGGTTCTGCTGGATGCTCAAGTAAGTCGGTTGTCACCCAGTTTGTAAAGCTAACTGGCCTTTGCCAATTGTACTTCTCCATTTCATATCCAATCGTGTCATCCATCATCTTCGCTATCCATATCTCAAAAGGGCTCGCTTCTTTTGTATTAAGATAGTTTCCATTATATTGCTCAATATCATTATTCTTCTCGTTCGTTGAAACAACAACTTTCGGATCCCATTCGATACCGAGGACCCATCCAAGCACATATGGTGAAACATCAGCTGTGTAACGCCCGTTTGCATGACCAACTTTCTCCTTAATCGTTGCATTACCATGTATTAGGTCGACCGTATCCTCTATTGCTTTCTTAAGCAGTTGAACGTTCTCGTTAGCATATGCATCTTGAGTTTCAATAAGCGGTTCTTCTTCTACCCATACACCATGAAATATGTATAACGGTGTGTCAGCTTCTTGGTTATGTTCTAATAAGGCTTCGTAGAAAGCTGGTGGGTGAATCGTGTAGACACGAACGGCATTTGCATTCATTTCAGCAATTTGATTAAACCATCTTTTATACTCTGATTTCGTAATAGCTGCCTCACCAGGAAAATAACCTGGTTTTGCAATACCCATATTTACACCTTTAATGATGAGATCGTCCCATTCACCATCTTGAAACACCTGAATTTTGTCTTTTCCAACTTTTCCTGCCACCTGGATACCTTCAATTGACTGAATATCTAAACTTTTAGCTTCCTGTTTTGTTTCAATGTTTTTTAAGTTTTCAAGCACAGTCTCCATCATAGGGGTGTATATTTTCCAATAAAACGATTCGAGACTTTCATCATCTCCACTCAACAATAAACGATTAATAGAAGGAAGCCATTTATACTGATAGAAATTCGAATCTGTATCACGATCTGCGAAATCTCCTGCAAAATAGTAAGATTGGTTATGCTTCATAACAGCCGGAAAAGAAAGCGGAATGCCAGTTTCCACCAACAAATCTTCTGCTTCTTGACTAACATCTAATGTATAATTTGCAAGAACCTCTTCTTCGTTGATTGGCTCCACAATATCAAACCAGTAATGATAAGACATAGAGTCCTTTACTAAGGAATCTTCAAACCATTTCTTACCTTGGTCATTGAATGAGAATTGTACGGTATCATTTCCAACCTCATCTTTTTCAATAACAATGATCGAATCATCTTCATTCACAAAAATTAATCCTTGATCCGAAAAATCCCATTCTTCTTCATTCTGTTTTTCATAGTTACTAATAGCCCATCCTGGAACTTCACCATCTGCTGATAGGTCATCGAAATAACGACCGATCCACCCGGACCACTCCAGATTCAGAATAGAATATAGACCCTCTCTCGCCTTATCATCAGTCGGGCTACCAAATGCATTAAACTCCGCAACAAATGTAGATCCTTGCTGTACAGCTTCAGATATCAAACTAACTTCTTCTTGCTTCATTCCTCCGTAGATTATATCTGACCGATCCCCCTCAGACTCCTTCCCAAACCATTCTTCTTCGTATACTCCATATGAATCAGCAAGATAAATTAAGTCCTGTCCCACAAGTGTTTCGGGGAAGGAATCAATCGTATAGTCTTTTTCATCTTCTGGTCGGAATCCTGTATAATCTTCTACTTCTGAGTAAGGAGTCCCATCCCCTTTCACCCACTTCTCGTGATTCAGAACCCATGTTAGACCTTTGTGTTCACGATAGGTTTCATCAGGAATAGTTTTATCAATAATAAATACATCTTTCCTAGTCTCATCCTCTATATACCAATAAAGAACAGGAAACATTAGAATAAGCCCTAAAGCTAGTAACCCCACTACAAAACTAATAATTGTTGTTCGCTTTATACTACGCACTTATTTTGAAACCCCTTTTCTACTCATTTCACCCCAGCTTGTGTTTCCACGAATCAGCTGAATAATACCTTCGACTCTCCAAAACACGGTCAATGGCCGAAACCAGAACGCTTCAGAAAGAGAATAGAAATACAACCGCACTAAATCTTGTACTCTTGTATATCGTCTTAAGCTCCATTCTTCTAGTAGCACTGCACTCATCGATAAGAGAGAACCATAGATGACTGCGAGCAAGAACAGAAGCACAGCAAAGGAAGTATAAATACCACCAACAAATGGTGAAATAACCATAATAATATACCCAATTAATTCAATGACAGGCCCTAGAAATTCGACAATTAAGAAGTATGGCATTGAAACAGTACCAACAAGACCGTACTTAGGGTTTCCTAGCATTTTCTTGTTATGCCAAAGGCTCTCAAAAAGACCTCTATGCCATCTACTCCTTTGTCTCCTTAAAATCTTCGTAGATTCCGGTGCTTCAGTCCAGCAAACAGGATCAGGAACATAAACAATTCTCTTCCCTGATTTTTCTTCTTTGATTAATTTATGAAGCCTGACTACTAGGTCCATATCTTCTCCAACGGTGTCCGTTCGATAGCCGTTTACCTTTACAACACTCTCACGATGAAAAACGCCAAACGCTCCAGAGATAATTAATAAGAGATTATGTTTTGAAAGGCCAATTCTCCCCATAAGGAACGCTCGGAAGTACTCAATAACCTGCATGACAACGAGAGGACTTTTAGAAAGGGCAACCTTCATGACTTCTCCACGTTCAATTGTACAACCGTTAGCTATTCTTACGCTCCCTCCTACTGCTACAATTTCTTCTTTAGAATCAATAATCGGTTTCATTACTTTAGCAAAAGCATCTCGTTCGATAATAGAATCGCCATCCAGAGAGCAGAAGTATGGATAATGAGCAACGTTTATTCCTGCATTGAGAGCATCTGCTTTTCCGCCATTCACTTTGTCAATTGCGTATAAGTTCTCATAAATAGTAGATTGATAGACAGAAATAATTTCACTAGACTTAATCTGTTTACGAATTACTTTCTCAACCTTTACCATTTCAAATGATTCAATAACAGATTCTAATGTTTTATCTTTAGACCCATCATTAATCACTACCACTTCGTACTCAGGATAATTGATACTAAGGAGTGAACGAACGCTTGGCACAATTCCGGCTTCCTTGTTGTATGCAGGAACAAGAATAGATACAGGTCTCGTAAAGGAGGATTGAGCTAACTCCTCATATGGCTCAAATTGATCGAGCTTATATTCTTTGCGAAGTTGAACAGAAGAAATAAGAAAAAGGATGAAATAGAAAATGATAATTCCAACCATATAGATTGCCACAAAAATTGTAAATATAAGAAGTAATGTTGAAAAAATACTAGCGATAGACACTGTTTCTCTCCTTTCTAAGCAGCCATTCCTTCGCTGCATCACGCGCAAACCGATCGACATGATTAGCGGCAACATCTTCTAAGATTGCCCCGCCGTTCTGCTGCACAATAATAGACTCGGCAGCAGTAGTTCTAACCCACCAGTTTTCATCAGTAAGAAGGATTAACAGATCATCTAAGAAGCGACTATCCTTTAATGGCTTGACCAATCTAGCAGCCATCATTCTCTCTTGCCAGCTTGATGCGTGCAAAGAGGGTTTGATTTTGTTCGCATTTGTAACGTACCCGTACTTAACAAGAGATTTAAGAGCACGAATTCGAAATTCTGTGTCTTTAGAGTCTATGAAAGATTCAATTGTGGGCACATACTTGTATTCTGCACTATCCCCCATGGCTTCAATAAGCGACAACTGAATCCATTTGGGAAACTCTTCTATTGTTCCAATAAAGTGGTCTAGTAGATCTTCATCTAATCTTCCAAACAAGTCCAAATAATAAAAGTTAGGATATTCTTTTTCCTCACTTAATAGAATCGTATAGATGCGTTCATCCTGTAGGTTCCCAAGAATACGTAATACCTGAATAGACTCCAGTTCACTCGTGCGTTTTTCTTTATAAAGACCGACACATTGCTCAACTAGCGAAATCATACGAAACTTCTCAATCCGATGTAGGGTATTCATACGTATACTCCATCGGTTATGAAGTAATCTTTTCTTGTAATAATCTTCAAGGGTTGTCTCAGCAAGTTCTTCAATTCTGCGTGAGGTATCGTTATCCCCTTTCATTAGAGAATAGTAGCGGGTCAGAACATCCTCAAAAGCTTCAATCATATAAAGTTCCTTCGGTAACTGGAGTTCTCCGTGCCCTTGAATATACGGGGTAATGTGCTCTAAGTAGTAAACTTTCCAATCTTCTTTTTTCTGTTCGAAACGGTTAGATCGAACTTTTTGACCTACAAGGAAGAGAAATAGAGCCGTTAAAGCAATAAAAAGAATAATAAACACTTGAAAAATAATAAAAACTGCACTCATATCTACATTCGCCTCAATCTTTCTCTTATAGCATTTTTTGAATTAACCTTCTAATTCTAGCTTCTAATTCGCCCATGCTAAATGGCTTTGTAATATAATCATCGGCACCAAGCTCTAAAGCTTTAACTATATCTTTTTCTGCTTTACGACCCGTCAGCATCATAACAGTGTATTTGCTTTGACTACTCTCCTTACGTAACTTGCGTAATACCTCAATCCCATCCATTCTTGGCATAATGCCATCAAGTAGAACAAGACAAGAAGAACCGGCTTTGTGCCAGCTATCGTCAAAGAAACTTTCTCCTTCACGATAGCTTTTCACTTCAACCTCATAATTTCCTTCTGGTTGAAGCTGTTGAAGTTGAGAAGTGAGTAATGTTCTGATGATCTCGTCATCATCAACAACCGCAATTCGAATCGTCTTAATAGGCTTTGTATTAGTTAAATCACTTTCATAAATAACCATTTGATTTCGCCCGTTTGCCTTTGCACGATACAGCGCTTCATCCGCTTGATTTAATAGCTTTTTGTTGGAAGAAGAACCATCAATGTCAACGATCCCGCCAGAGAATGTAACAGAGAATGTATCTTCTTTAACCCGAAATACTTTTGAACGAAACCCACTTAATAAACGTTGAAGAAATTTATCAGCCTGAATAGATGTTGTATCAGGTAAAATCAAGACAAATTCTTCACCACCGTATCGAATCAATGTATCAGTACGTCTTTTTTTCATCCATAATAAATTGTGATAATTTTCTTAGCACCTGATCCCCAATTAAGTGACCGAAACGGTCGTTGATAGATTTGAAATGGTCTATATCAAAAATGGCTAATGAAGCTTTTTCCCCATTCCGGACAAGGTCATAGCGCATATAATTCAGTTGGCTATCAAGAAATTTCCGATTGTAGGTACCCGTCAATTCGTCTGTTAATACAGAATGAACAATGTTTTTTCTTTTGGAAATTTTCCCATTTACCCTTAATAAATATTCCTCTAAGGTTATATCTACATCAAAAAAGTCATCTGCTCCAAATCGATAACCGTCGATACGATTAGAAATCGAATTTTCTGTATCTGTCATAATAAACGGAGTAAACTGTAGCTCTGCTTTTTCTCTAACTTCTTTGGCAATTCCTGATTTATCTGTTTTGATTAAAAGATAATCTACGATAATACAATCAGGATGCATATCATACAATGCCGTTTGCGCCTTTTTTAGGTCCATTGCTGCAAAAACGATATATCCTTCCTTCTCGAGCTGAGCTTTCCGCTCAATTAACGTCATCGGATTTTGATTGATAAGCATAATCATCTTCTGAACATTTGCTTCTTCATCCTTACCTTTGTTCTCAACAGCCGCTTCGAGAATTTCCTCCATCACACTATTTAGTAATTGAGTTGTTTCTTCATTTGTTAGGGTTCTTTCGCTTTCTAAATCCATCTTCATCAGCAACTCTTCCGCTTTATCAGCGGATACGTTATATCCAACTGTCCCAGCAGTACCTTTAAACGTATGTAAAAACTTATATAATTCCATCTCTGTTATACTCTCATTTTCTGCTATCATCTCGTCATATTTTTCTTTCATATTAGAAACAAACTTCTTTTTATATTTCTCCAATGTAAAGCCTCCTCTTTCAAATAAGAGTGAATTTTGTCGAATTACTAAATACTCTCATCATAATTTAGTTTTAGATGTTCCACAACAAAGATTGTGTATTTTTTCCACATTTTATAAACTTCTATCTTTCGATTCATACCTTTCTACACCTTTTTTATCATCGTATATATCAAAGTGAATCTCCCATTAACTAACAGGGAGGTTATGTTAATAAATTCAATAGAGTCTTATCTCATTGCAAACGACATTTGTTTACAAAGTTTACTTCCTTAGGTACACTAGTATCTATGCGAATTATTTACCCAGGTAAATAAAAGGGGGTTAACATGATTTCAACAAGCGATATTTTCCATTCGTTACATCAACAAGTGCGACACATCACAAAAGAAGTAAACGAGCTATTGAAAGAGTATAACTTGTATAGTTCACAATGGACGATTCTCTATTGTCTTGATCAATTCGGTCCTATGAAACAGACAGATATCTGGAAATACTTAAATGTTGAAGCGCCAACTACCACTCGTACTCTTGTTCGAATGGAACAAAATAACTGGATTAATCGAATGGAAGGTTCCGATAAGCGTGAACGCATTGTTAGTCTTACTCATGAGGCAGAAGGGCTTTTGCCTACCATAAAAGACTCTATTAAAGAGATGGAAGAATCCCTCCTTCAACACCTATCAACTGAAGAGCAGATTCACTTTTATCATCTTCTAAACAAAATAGGGCAACAGAAAGGAGAGAAAACACATGTCTAATAAACAACCCATTTGGACAAAAAGCTTTTTAAATATCTCAACTAGTAATCTATTTATCTTCATTGTTTTCTATGCACTTCTAACCTTACTCCCTATATACGTTACAGAGGAACTTGGCGGAAGCGAATCTCAAGCAGGTCTTATTATTACGATTTTCTTACTATCTGCTATTATTGTTCGCCCTTTCTCTGGAAAATTGATTGATCGGTTTGGCAAAAAGAAAATGCTCGTAACGAGTGCTTCTCTATTTGCTGCGGCTTCTTTTATCTATCCATTAGTAGACAACTATTATGCTTTACTCTTACTACGATTCTTTCACGGTGTATGGTTTAGTATTGTTACCACGGCAGCCGGAGCAATTGCTGCAGACACAATTCCAAGAGAACGACGTGGAGAAGGTTTGGGTTATTTCGCAATGTCTATGAACCTTGCAGTTGTTACAGGTCCCTTCCTAGCCCTAACGCTTCTTCAATATGTTTCATATATAACAATTTTCCTTGTATTAAGTACCATAATGGTGATAGGGGTTCTTTGCACACTAGGCGTAAAAGCCATAGAAAATACCGAACCTATACCCAAGAAAAAATTATCATTTGATGATCTTTTCGAAATAAAATCATTCCCAATTGCAATCGTTGGACTCTTTGTTGCTTTCTCTTATGCAAGCGTCATTTCATTTATCTCTCTATACGCGAAATCAATCGGTCTTCTTGAAGCTGCAGGATTCTTTTTCGCAGTATTCGCTGTAGCTATGCTTGTCTCACGACCATTCACTGGCAGGATGTTTGATTTAAGAGGACCTAATACTGTCATTCTTCCTGCATTTGTTTTGTTTGCTCTTGGTCTCGTAACTCTTAGTTTTACAACACAAGCATGGATGTTACTTCTTGCAGGGGCATTGATCGGGTTAGGATACGGTTCGATTGTACCAAGCTTCCAAACACTTGCTATCCAAGCAGCTCCCGAATCAAGAAGCGCGCATGCAACGGCAACTTTTTTCACCTTTTTCGATACTGGAATCGCAACGGGGTCATTCGTACTCGGCATCATTGTGACTTCTCTCGGTTATGCTAATCTCTACATGATTCTAGGGCTCTTCGTGATTGGTATTCTTTTCTTCTACCAATGGATTCAGAAACAAAAAAGTTCGAGAAAACAACTTCGATCACAAACTAATTATTAAGGAAATGTATACCATAGCGATTTAATGGGTTGAAGTATAGTGAAAAAGTAAGCTATTATGGGAGAATCTTATTTTTTCATGAGAGCGAGTTGACAACAGTGCAAGTAATAGAAGCAATTAACGCGGTTCTTTGGGGACCCATAATGATTTCCCTCCTCCTTGGAACTGGGTTGTTTTTCACGATACGTCTTGGTTTTATCCAGTTTACAGGCTTAAAAGAAGGATTTCGCCAAACATTTGGGCCCCTGTTTTCAAAAAAGAAACAAAAAGGTATTTCGTCTTACCAGGCCCTCTCAACAGCCATTGCGGCTCAAGTAGGGACTGGGAATTTAGCCGGAGTAGCCACTGCTATTGCAGCTGGGGGACCAGGAGCTATTTTTTGGATGTGGATCTCTTCCTTTCTTGGTATGGCGACGATCTTTGCTGAAGCTGTACTAGCTCAGAAATTTCGCGTAAAAGAAAATGGGGTCGTAAAAGGTGGACCCGCTTACTATATTCGCGACGGTCTAGGTAGTAAAAAATTAGCCGCCTTCTTTGCGATTGCGATCATTTGTGCGCTTGGTTTTGTTGGGAATATGGTGCAATCTAATTCAATAGCCGAGGCTTTTCAAACCGCATTTCAAATTCCACCGCTTGCGATCGGCATAGGTGTAGCGATTTTAATTAGTTTAATACTATTCGGTGGTATCAATCGAATTGCTCGATTTGCAGGCAATGTCGTTCCGATTATGGCGTTACTCTACATTATCGGAGCTCTTATCATTCTTGTCTTACATTTCGATCAAGTACTTCCAGCACTATCACTTATCGTTGAATCGGCATTTACTCCAGAATCAGCTGGAGGCGGAGTGCTTGGTGCCTCGATAAAAGAAGCAATTCGGTACGGGGTTGCAAGAGGGCTATTCTCAAATGAAGCAGGTATGGGGTCAACACCTCATGCCCACGCAGTGGCAGAAGTGAAACACCCTGCACAGCAAGGATTTGTAGCTATGGTCGGTGTTCTCATCGATACCGTGATTATTTGTACCGTTACAGCACTCGTGATTCTTGTAACGGACGGGGCAAGTTCTAACCTTACTGGAATTGAATTAACGCAAGCTAGTTTCACTAGTGGCCTAGGGGACTTTGGTGTTTACTTTATTGCATTTAGTCTTTTGTTCTTTAGTTTCACAACAATTTTAGGCTGGGCTTACTTTGGCGAAACAAATGTAAATTATTTATTTGGACAAAAAAGCGTCCCTTACTATCGTGGTGCTGTTCTTGTTTTCATCGTCCTAGGAACTGTTTTAAATGTGCCGTTCGTATGGCAGCTTGCCGATACATTTAATGCATTCATGGTGTTGCCCAACGTCATTGCCCTGATCGCTTTAAGTAGCGTCGTAAAAAAATCATATAAAGAGCTTTCTCAATAAAAAAAGCGATGCAGCTGCATCGCTTTTTTCTATCTATCTGCACTTAGATGAGAGTTGATATTCAGACTGCGGATCACGATTTCATCGCCAGCCACATCAAGGATATTTATTCCTGTATTATCTTGAAAGATGCGACGATAGTTGGCAAAAGGCATCCCAAGTACCCCTGCTAGAAAGAAACGAATCGTGTTGTTGTGCGCAACAACGAGCACCGTTTCACCGGAATGCTTTTCACTTATTTCCTTAAAAAAAGATGACGCTCTTTCATACATTTCACGAGCCGTTTCACCCGTTCGCCCCGCTCTTGTTTCCCATGGGTTAGCCATCCAATTATCCCATGAATCAGGATCTTCTTTAATAAACTCCGCTTTCGATCGACCTTCCCACTCTCCAAAATCACCTTCATAGATCCGTTCATCTATTTGAATCGGCAAATCTCGTTCTCCTAAGATATGTTCAGCTGTATGACGTGCACGTATTAATGGAGAAGCATAAGCTCGATCAAACGAAACCGAACTTAGAAAGTCGCCTGCATTCTTCGCTTGAGTGGCTCCCTCCGTAGAAAGTCCAATATCTGTTCGTCCACAATAAAGATCTCCTGCTGCATTCCATTCACTTTCACCATGTCGTACAAGATAAATACGCGTATGACTTTGTTTCGTTGCTTTATTTATACTCTTATTGGTCACTACTTGCTCACTCTCTCCTACACAAATTCTAACCTTCATTATGGCTATCGTATCGAGAGGATGCAAGTGGAAGAAAATGTTTCTATTTCTCATTACACAAGAAATCCGCTAGCTATATGCCAGCGGATAATCATCTATAAAGCGGCCTGTAAACCAGCCTGATTTAGAAAGTTCCACGGTTTATTAAAATGTGGTTGGAAAAAGAAATCGATGTATCCTAATTCATCTATAGTCATTTTGTTTTGAATACAAACAGAGAGTGTATTAATTGATTGCGTTACGTCTGCTTTAGAGATCACTTGAGCTCCAAGAATTCTCCTCGTATCCACTTCATAAACCACCTTCAGTGTGATCACTTCATAATCTGGCATAAACTCTGGACGATTGTTTTCTTTTATTGTGATTGTTTTCACATTCTTACCCACACTAATAGCTGCCCTCTCGGTTAAACCAGTAGAAGCCATACTGTGATCAAAAAGGTGTAAACCAGATGTCCCCTGAGTGCCCATATATCTGATCGTTGGTTTCATAATGTTCTGTCCAACGAGGGTACCCATTCGAACGGCATTTGTAGCTAAAGGAATATACGCATTTTCACCAGTAGGATTGTATTGTATAGCACAGCTATCGCCAGCAGCAAAAATATTTTCCTTACTTGTTCTCATATATTCATCTACAATAATGGCCCCGTTTGGCATCATCTCTATCTGCCCTTTAAGAAGATCTGTGTTCGGACGAAAGCCTACAGAAAGAATAACGAGATCTGCTTCATATTCTCCACGGGTTGTCACAACTTTAGAGACGTGTTCCTCTCCTTCAAAACGAGTCACTGTTTCGTTAAGCGCAAGACGAATGCCACGAGTCTTGAAGTCCTCTTCAATTATATCTGTAAACTCTGGATCAAGATACTTACTTAAGATACGGTCTTCTCCATCAATTAAGGTTACTTCTTTTCCATATTTCTGAAAAGCCTCTACTAACTCAACTCCGATATAGCCTGCCCCAATAACGGTAACGCGTTTAGCTTCCTTTGCTCGTTCGATAATTGTATTAGCTTGAGTATAGTTTTTTGATAAAAGGATATTATTAAGTTGAATTCCTTCGATTGGCGGAATAATCGGCCATGATCCTGTCGCCATCACAAGCTTATCGTAATCATCCTCAAACACTTCTTTTGTATTCAAATTCATAACGCTAATACGATTGTTTATAGAATCAATATCTAATACTTCATGCTTCATTTTCATTGTGACACCCATCTCTTCTAACTTCTCAGGAGATGAATAGAATAAACCTTTTGGATCTTTTACAACTCCTCCAACATAAAGAGCAATTCCGCAAGATAAGAAAGAGACATTATCATTACGCTCATAAACCGTAATATCTGCTTCAGGATAACGTGTTGCTATATTCGTAACTGCCGCCGTTCCGGCATGTGTACATCCAACAACTGCTACTTTCATCAACAATTCCTCCTTGTATAATTGTGAATTATTTCACATAAAAGGACACAATCATGTGATGTGTTTCACTATTTCTATATTGTAATTATATGTTCCTTTTGTATTAATTGCAATAAGTTTGTTCAATGTTTCACAATAAATTTTAAAAACAAAGTCGTCTTACTATCACATGCCTTCCTATCGCGTTACGATAATGATAGAAGGTTAATACTACTTAATAAAGCGGAAGGAGTCTGACCATGGTTACATTAAGCATTCTTGATCAAGTCCCTATACCTTCAGGGAGTGATGCCTATAAAACACTTGAGCATACGCGTGAACTCGCACGTACTGCAGAAGCTCTTGGATACTACCGATACTGGTTTACAGAACACCATAGTACAAAAGGACTTGCCAGCACCTCTCCAGAGATTATGATGTCTCACATCGCAGCCTCAACCTCTAATATCAAGGTAGGCTCTGGTGGTGTCCTGCTTCCACAATATAGTCCATTCAAAGTGGCAGAGAATTTCCGACAACTAGAAGCTCTTCATCCAGGACGTGTAGACCTTGGAGTCGGCCGTTCACCCGGTGGTACAGCAAAAACACGATTAGCTTTAACAGATGGCATTAATAAAAGCTTGAATGAATTCCCACGTCAATTAAAAGAGCTCTCCCACTACTTGACTGACTCTATGCCGAGAGGACACGAGTTTGCCGGCATAAAAGCAGCTCCTCAAACCGACTCACCCCCTTCTCTTTGGCTATTAGGTATGGGTGAGAATAGTGCTAAAAAAGCAGCAGAATTGGGCATTGGCTATGTCTTTGGGCATTTTATTAAACCTGATCGAGGTAAAAACGCCCTCCAAACTTACTATCAACAGTTCCAACCTACTTATTATAGTCCTTCTCCTTCAGCTATTATTGCCCTATTCGTCGTATGTGGAGAAACTGACGAAGAGGCGGAAGAACTTGCTTTAAGTCAGGATCTCTGGCTTCTGCGAGTAGAAAAAGGTCTTGATAGTCGAGTGCCATCCATTGACGAAGCTAAACAGCACCGTTATACCGTAACGGAAGAAGAACGAATAAAAAATAATCGAAAACGAATGATTATCGGATCTAGAGAAACAGTAAAGAAGAAAATCGACGAATTAGCCGAACACTATCAAACTGAAGAATTCATGGTTCTCACAAACATACATGATTTTGATGAGCGAAGAAAATCATATGAGCGTCTTGCACATATTTATTTATAAGGCGATTACTCAACATGTTTTTAGGTGTTACTCAAATAAAAGCCCCTACTTCTCAATGAAATAGGGGCTTTTACCGTTATTCAGTTAATTCGGATCGATGCCGTATTCGATAAAATTCATAGAAATTCTTAACGATGACCTTAATGACGGAGTAAAGTGGAATAGCAATCAGCATCCCAATGAACCCATATAAAGCCGCCGCTACAATTAGTAGTAAAATGATGGTTAAAGGGTGTATGTTTAACCTTTTACCTAGGACAACAGGCGCTACCAAGTTTCCTTCTAACTGTTGAACAACTATCGTAATAATAATCACATACAAGGCTAACATCGGTTCTTGTGTTAAAGCGACAACCAGAGCAGGTATAACACCAATAATCGGCCCGAAGAATGGGACAACTGCTGTGACCATCACAAATAGTCCTAATATTAATGCATAAGGTAGTCCAATGATTAAATAACCAACATACATTAGGACACCGTCTACGATTGCTACAATAATTTGTCCGATAATATAGGCCGATAAAGTTTTATCAACCTTATGAAGGATCTGTTCTCCTTCACCCTGATGTTTATTTGGAATAAATCTTAGGAGAAATGGGCTTAATTTATGATCATCTTTAAGAAAATAGAATAAGACAAAAGGTACGATTACAAGGACTGTCGTAGCACTTGTTAATGCACTCACAACCTGCATAATATGATCACCGAGGCTTTGCGTTAAATTACCTAAATAGCTCGTTGCTTTTTGTTGAAGGTTTTCTACAGAAAGCATCCCCATATCATTTTTCTCCATCATTTTCTCAGCTTCTTTTGCTGATTCTTTCAGCTTCTCAGGCAACTCCTTCGAAAACTCTGAAACCTGACTCTGAATCGGATTTGCTAGAAAAGTGAATCCAGTATAGAGGATACCCGCAATCCCTATAAACACAATTAAAATCGCGACAATATCTGATACAAATGGAATCTTTTTTAATAACTTAACAATAGGCTTGATTGCATAATACAAAAAACCAGCAATTAGTACTGGATAAAACAATGTACCTATAATTGTTTTCACCGGTTTCAATAAATCTAATTCTGTCAAAAAGAAAAAACAGATTAATAATAGAATAATACCTGTTATATACTTGAAGAAATCATGTCTAATCCACATTGGCCGTCTCCTTTGTTTTTATTCATTTCACTCTCATCCCTATACCACTCAACACTCTTTTACTAACTTGATTTCCACAAAAAGTTTCCGATTCCAGGGGATCTAAAAAGGAACCTCTCTCGTAAATATTGTTTCTATAAGAGTGAGGGGTGATTCCCTCTCCAATCAGCTAAATGTGGTTTTAAATACAAAACTACCATCTTTTAGGAATGAACCAAAATATAACGATAAAATGTCTCACGACTAACAAAAGAGAGCCGGAATACTCCAGCCCTCTTTTCTGGTTATAACAACGTTAGGATTCCCCCTAGATTCTTGCTTGTTTCTTTACGATCTAATCTTGTTTGAGCTCTTTTTTGGGCTAGCTCGTTAAGCTGCTTTTCCCCTTCAGTTTCCGGCTGAATTCCAGGTACTTTCATTGGTCTACCGTCGAGAAGGGCTACAAACGTAATAAAACACGTCGCTGCTATACGATTGGCACCCGTTAAAAGGTGTTCGGCGTTTACTTTCACAAAAACTTCCATTGAGCTTTTACCTGTCCATATGACAAAAGCTTCATAATGAATCGAATCCTCTTCCGTTATAGGATGTAAAAACTCCACCGTATCCATAGACACTGTCACGCATTCTAGACGAGAATGCCTTGTCGCCGCGATTGATGCTAGCATATCCATATCGGCAAGGAGTTTACCCCCAAATAATGTTCCATGGCTGTTAAGGTCAGGCGGAAAAATACGGCTGCTCTTATACACTCTTGATTCGCTTACATTCTTTTTCATATCATCTCTCCTTTTCTAAACAATAAAAAATGCATACTCTTTTCATAAGAGCATGCACAACAAATAGACTTTTCCCAGTCTTCTCCGTTACACCCCCCCTATCGTCCGTAGGTCAATCAGTGCTTTAGAAAAGGCAGGTCTCCTGGCTTGAAGCTTTGTTGAACGAATGCCCCTTCCCTATCATTGATAAGTGGGGTAACGCACCGTCCTTACTTCTTACAGTGGCGGGACCGCATTGGATTTTCACCAATTTCCCTATTAAGTACTGGAATCAGTACACCTTTTCCATTTTATTCAATTGTACTTCTCTATTCTTCATGCCGGGGATCCAAAAGTCAATACCATTCGTTAATCAAACGTTTGTTTAACTATTTATACCTTAAACAAACGTTTATTTAATGATTTTTCCGCCTGCAGAGGAACCAATTAATTAGAATGCAACAAAAAAAAGACGCCTTCACAGCGCCTTTATTTATTCGTCGGTTGAATCCTCAACCATTTGTTTTAATTCAGATAAACTAGTTCCGTCAAAACGCTTACCATCTACAAATAAGGTAGGCGTTTCTGAAACATTCTTTTTATTTGCATAAGCAAGGTCAGCTTCTACTCGTTTCTCACCTGCACCACTCTTATAGGCTTTAACAACTCTGTCCGTTTCTTCTTCACTAACTAGACCACTAAGGGTTTTCGTTAAGAAAGATTCAGTTAAAACATCTTTCGTCTCAGATCCTTTTTTATGTTTGTCATACAGAACATGATGAAATTGCCAAAATACATCATTACCTAATTCTTGATAAACAACCTCAGCAAATTCAGCAGCCCTCGTGGAATCTTTATAGAGGAACGGATAATGGACAAAGTAAAATTTTGCTTTCTCAGTTGCTAATAATTCCTCTTGGATTTTTGGAAGCAAAGATTCATTAAAGGATTGACATGAAGAGCATTTATAATCACCAAATTGCACAATTTCAACTGGCGCTGTTTCCTCACCCAAGTGCGGTTGAGAATCTAATTTAAATCCTTTTGTATTTGCAAATGGATGAAATAGAAAGTTAATAAACAAAAATAGAATAACGAGTCCCGCAAATAATAATAACCATCTGGCACCCGGTTTTAACTTCTTTTTTGGTTTAGCCATTCAGTCACTTCCTCTTTAATCCTTTGTTACTTTCTCCTGATCGATCTTAAACGACCAACCTTTTCTCTTAAGGTATGTTGAAAGACTATATGGACCGCCGCCTCCTAGAAATAAAGACACTGACATAGCTAGAAAAGCAATGTCTAGTTCATAACCGCCCAGCATTCCAGTTGATCTCTTTACAAAGAGAAGAGCTCCTAATAAAATCATGGAAAACAGTACGCTGACAATTCGCGTTTCTAAGCCGAGAATCATCAAAACTCCTCCAGTTAACTCAACTATAGCCACAACATAAGCAAGAAAACCAGAAATACCGATTGTCTCAAAAAAAGCTACTGTATTCGTGATCCCTTCAGAAAACTTTAAAAAACCATGAGCAAAAAAAAGCATACCTACGACCAATCGAATTGTTAACAACCCGAGATGGGGATAGGTTTTCATTATTGATCCTCCCCAGATACTAACATTATTTGACACCGTTCGACACAGTTATCCAACTAAACGTTATCATAATGAATGCCTACATTGCAAAAGGATGAAGACCTATTTCTGCCCCCTTGCGAGTGTGGAATGCCGTATGATTTGATTGATCACTTCCGAAAATACTAACCCTACTGCAATGGATCCCGATATCATAAATGCTCTGGCTGCAAGGTTAATGGCACTATTGTAATCATTTTGAACGAAATTCCTCATCGCATCGTAAGCCAGACCACCTGGAACAAGCGGAATAATCCCCGCTACACTAAATATAATGACTGGTGTCCGATACACCTTTGCAAAAACCTGACTAATAACAGCGATGACAAATGAGGCTGTTACAGTGGCGATGACAGCATCAATACCTGATGCCTCCATTCCGTAATAAATCATCCAGCCACACATGCCAACAAACCCGCCTTTAATAAGGGAGGATTTAGGAGCGTTAAATAATAATCCAAACGCTGCACTTGCCACAAAGCTCGTCAAAACCTGAGCAATAATTGTCATAATTGTCCTCCCTTTCTATAAAAATGATACAACAAGGGCAATGCCTGCTCCAATCGCAAATGCGGTAAGAAAGGCTTCTGCGCCTTTAGATAGGCCAGATATTAAATGCCCCGCCATTAAATCCCTTACAGCATTCGTGATTAATAGACCAGGAACAAGTGGCATCACTGAACCAATAATAATTTTATCAAGTTGCCCACCGATTCCAGTAGACACAAAAAGGACAGCGAGTAATCCTATGACAAATGAAGCAAGGAACTCTGAGAAGAATTTTATCGGTACAATGCGGTTAAATAGTGAAACACTATAAAAGCCACCTCCCCCTGCAAGAACTGCCGGAAGAAAATCTCCCCACTCCCCTTGAAACATAATTAGAAAACAACCGCTTGCAATCGCAGCAGCAACTAACTGCTTAGGAAATGTATACCGCTCGGTCATTTTATCCAATTGGTCAAGCTCTTCATAAGCTTCCTTAATCGAAAGACCACCGCTGCTAATTCTCCTCGATATACTATTTACCTTCGTTACTTTATCTAAATCCGTCGTGCGCTCTGAAATGCGCATCAACTGTGTTTTGGAAGGTTCAGGACCTTCTAAAGAGAAAATAATCCCAGTAGGGGTTACGTAACTATTCGAATGCGTTGCCCCATAAGCGTCCGCAATTCTAGTCATCGTATCTTCTACACGGTAAGTTTCACCGCCATTTTGCAGCATTACCTTTCCAGCCAAAAGGCATACTTGAATAATGTCATAGGCATAACTCGTTTGATTTTCCATACGTCGCTCCTGACAACCGTGAAGTATTCATTGTTCGTTGTTTCTTAGTTTATATGAACCTACTTATGTTTATCAAATGTAATATAAAAAGAAGACGATCATTTTGATTGTCACTTTAACAAAAAGGCTATGTTAGCTTATACTGTTGATTCCCGATTTTAGGCTCATTAATATAGCCAAAAAAAATAGCGCTGGCATAAGCCAGCGCTATTGTTGAGACACTCTTTGCATTTTAGAATAAATCGACATATAGGTATTCGATTCCTCCACTTTACCCATCTCACGATATACCTTCGTCAACCACTGAACAGGGGTTGGGTCCGTTGGATGCAGCTCCATCTCCCAATCGAAGCAGGTAATTGCTTCATCATATTGTTTAAGTTTATGGTAGAGCTTACCTAGCTGAAATTGCTTATCTGGATCATCTTGAATATCCGCCATTGTTTGTAGCGTTGATAGGATAGAGAGATCTTGGTTTTTCTCGAATAAAGGCTTCACCCAGCTATAGACGTATCCCAATCCAAATTCATGCAGCATCCTAGGGATAAGTGCTTGAAGTAAACCATCTAGATAAGGACGATTTTCTTTACGTTCCAAACAGCTTTGAAGGGAAGGATAATCAAAGGTTTTGAAATTTGTAGTCTCATCTTGAAATGCACTTAGAAGAAGGTCATATTCACTTTGGGTGATTTCACCTTTTCGTTCTGTCATTAATTGAATGGCTTCACTTGTTTTATTTAAATACATTAGAGCTTGAAAAGCATTGTTTCTTAGAGTTTTATGGTGAGGTGCTTCTGCATACATCAATGATAGCAGACGGGCTCGCTCAGATTCAGAGAGCGTAACATCGATGAGAGATAGTGGGTCCAGATCATCCTCTTCAGGTGATTGGAGATAGAGGTAAAGGCGTAAAGCGGATCGTTCAATAACACGTTTTTCTTTACGAAGGATTGATTCAAGGTAGGCTTGATGTGCTTGAAGGTCATCATAAGCCTGAATTTCAGCAAAAAGCGGATCCACTTCTTTAAGACCATCATGATCTCCTTCATAGAAGCTTCTAACTTTTTGATATTCTAATTTCCGCGATAGTTCGATCGCCCATTTATTTGTTGGATCGAAATAAAGCATCACAGCTAAAATTTGAAACGCCATCCGTAATTGGCCATTTCTGCGGTAGTCATAAAAATGCTTTCGCATTAATTTAATAATGGTTTCGGTTGAGAGAAATGAATCAAAATAAGAAAAGATAAAGGATGTTTCTTGAGGGGTGTACCGTTTCTGTACAGATTGAAAGACTTGCTTTGTAGATTTAAGATGAAGTGTTCGATCAGATAGAAAGTGATCAATAAGCGGGTGAGGTGCTTGGAGTACGATCCCTTTCTGGAAAGCTTTCTCAATAAGAGATCCATTTTTAACTTCTGCCGTTTTCCCAGTAATGAAATCATCTTTATAAAAGAAAAGGTAGAAGTTACTTCCATCTGTCTTCTTAGCTTCTATAATCTTCATTCTTTGATGAATTACGAGTCGCTCAACACGTAATTGGACTTGTCGTTGATTCGAGATAACAGTAACACGTTGTGGTTGCTCGATCATTAAAATCCCTCCCGGGCAGAGCTGATTTTTAAACCTTCCACCTTTATTTTACCACTCCATTCATCAGGAAGAAAGTGATCATTCTTGAGCTTACAGAAGCTGCTAAAATAAACGATTAGTTAAACCTGCTTTAGACAATTTAAGGATGAAGCTAAAAATTCATTTGTTGAGGTTTCTTCTCCATATGCCTATCGCTTTTTTAACCATTCCGATACAAGTTCGATTAGCTCTGAATCTATAGGATGCTTTACCTGCTTCTTGTAATCATTGATGATACTCGAGAAACGATGTTCTACTTTCGTTTTTCGTAAAACATGAGTTAGGTCATCAACAATATAATGTTCACATTCACCTTTAACAAGAAGACAAACGTCTTTCACCTGCTCCTTCTTTACCTGAACATCTTTTGAGCCAGTAATTGCAATAACTGGACACTCTACCTCACTAAAATATTCGCGCACGTCAAACTTCTCATGTTCACGATTCCATTTCGCGTTTATTTTTTGACCATTGTATCGTATAGTTGGCGCATCAGTACTTTTTATTTTTCGGGTCATTTTATCATTCATCTTATCTAACTTTTTATCCGCTTTAATGAATCGAAGCAACCACCCCTGGAAGCCACTTAGCGTTTGCATATCTTCTTTCATTTGACTTCTTTGCCAAGCTGTCGTTTCTGCAAGCGGCTCAGCTGAGGGAGATAATAGAATCATTCCTTGCACAGTAGTCCTAGTGTGGACGACAGGTGACACAAGACAGCCCTCGCTATGCGCTAGAAGATAAATTCGCTCTTCATCAATACTTTCATGTGATTTAGCGAACTTTACAACGTCTACAGCATCATCAATTAGATCATAGTACCCTGTTTTATAATAATCCCCTCTACTTTCACCTATTCCCCTCTTGTCATACCGAAGAGTGGCGTACCCTTCACTTGTCAAAATAGTAGTGAATTCCTTAAACGCATTTATTTTTAGACTTTTGGCATTTTCATCACGATCCACAGGACCGCTTCCATGTATCATCACGATTACAGGATACTTCTCTTCTGAATTGGAAGGAAGAGTAAGAGTTGCACTTAAGTCAAATTCGCCTTTAACCATAACATCAATTTCCCTCATGCCTTTCGCTCCTTAAATCTGTTATTTAGTACTCACTTCTCATTTTCCCCAAGGGTTTTTATTTATTATATCGAATAACAAAAATAGGAAAGAATAAATAAGATGGTTTATTTTACAATGTGAGGTTATCTTACATCAAGTGTCCTTTTCAATCAGTACTACATGTATAATAAACAATTGTGTTGCTGCGTCTAACGTCATTTATTTTCTGAAAATACGATTTGTTTTCCATTTTTATTAAAACACTTATAAAGTAAGTTAGATTCAGTTGAATTAAGGGAAGTGTGATCATATCTTACATTCTTCTTTCCTAAATCATATATAGAAGGGGCCTACATATGGATATTTTAAAAACAATTGTTGATGCTGGTAATGAGCTTATTTGGTCAAATGTTCTAATCGTCATTCTAATTGGTGTCGGACTTTATTTTACAATTCGTTCTCGATTCGTTCAATTTCGCTTATTCGGTGAGATGTTCCATGTTCTTTCTGAAAAGGACACAATGAAAGGAAGAAAAAACTCTGTTTCTAGTTTACAAGCTTTCTTCATTAGTACGGCTTCACGTGTTGGAACCGGAAACCTTGCCGGCGTTGCCTCAGCAGTTAGTATCGGTGGTCCCGGTGCTGTATTTTGGATGTGGGTTATTGCCCTACTCGGTGCAGCAAGTGGATTTGTTGAAAGCACACTAGCTCAAATTTATAAAGTGCGCGATGGCGACGATTTCCGTGGTGGACCTGCTTACTATATGCAGCGTGCACTAAATGCTAGATGGTTAGGGATTATCTTCGCCGTCTTAATTACATTCAGCTTTGGTCTTGTATTTAACTCTGTACAATCCAATACGATCGCACTTGCTTTCGAAAATTCATTTGATGTGAATCGCTGGGTATTAGGTGCGATCTTAACTGTTGCAACGGCGATCATTATTTTCGGTGGCGTTCGTCGAATTGCTGTTGTTTCTCAAATCATTGTACCAATTATGGCAGGGATTTATATCATTGTTGCTGGTTTTGTTTTAATCGTTAATTTCACTGAAATCCCAGCTATGATCGCTCTTATTTTCCAACATGCTTTTGGTTTAAAAGAAGTGACAGGAGGCGGTGTTGGTGCCGCAATGCTTCTAGGAATCAAACGTGGTCTTTTCTCTAACGAAGCTGGTATGGGTAGTGCTCCCAATGCTGCTGCAACTGCAGACGTATCACACCCAGTAAAGCAGGGACTTATTCAGGCGCTTGGTGTGTTCGTGGATACTCTACTTATCGCTACAGCAACAGCATTTATGATCCTAATGTCAGATGGCTATGTTGATTCAAAGCTAGATGGTGTACAGCTTACTCAGGAAGCGATGAACCAACACTTAGGAAGTGGCGCAGGTATATTCGTAGCAGTTGCCGTTCTCCTCTTTGCTTTTAGTTCAATTATTGGGAACTATTACTACGGTGAAACAAATATCGAATTTATTAAATCAAGCAAAACCGCTCTTCTTCTTTACAGACTTGCCGTTCTTGCCATGGTTATGTTCGGTGCTAAAGCCGGATTCGGTATCGTTTGGGGCATGGCCGACCTTTCCATGGGTCTTATGGCACTCTTGAACTTAATCGTCATCTCCATTATTGGTAAAGTGGCGTTTGTAGCATTGAAAGACTATCGCGATCAGCGAAAAGCAGGTAAAGACCCTCAATTCTACGCCGATACGATAAAAGGCTTGAAATCAGATATTTGGACAGATAAGCCTGTAAAAGACAAATCAAACTAATGTACTATTTTCTGCCCCTTGAAGCAAAATGCCGTTTGGCATCCGCCTTCAGGGGGTATTTTCTTTACTAGATAATCGTAAGAGAAAGGAGCGTTTTTGCAATGAGTGATCGCAAAGGACTAAGTGATAAAGTGAAAGGCGCTGTTTCCAAAACTAAAGGTGAAGTAAAAGATCAAATTGGTAATGCAAAGGATGACCAACACCTTCAAGAAGAAGGCAAACGTGATAAGTCGAAAGGTGAATATCAGGAACGATCTGGTAATCTCAAGGATAAAAATTAAACAAACTCAATTCATAAATAAAAGGAGAGC
>NZ_JBITPM010000005.1:0-126423 GCF_050467905.1 Pseudalkalibacillus sp. NRS-1564
TAGGATAAGGAGTAGGAGATGAATCTCCTACCCCAACATTTGATTTAGAACCAATTCTATTAAGTCGTTTAATAGTAAAACATAGTTAAAAGGTCGAGTTTCCAATTGGAAACTCGACCTTTTAACTTTATCAGTAGGTACATGTCTTTCTCCTATTTCCCAAATACAAGTTATGAATTAGTCCACACTGATTTCAATCGATTTATCTCCATCGAATGAATAAAAATTTCATCGCTACTGTATAACTCCAGACCATTACTATCCTCTTTAGGAAACACCAAATTTGTAACGATCGTTTCCCCACTATTCCCAAAAATCTCAATGGAGGATCGATCAATTAATACGGTCAATTGCAAACGCTCATGAAGTGAGTCCATCTTTACTGTCTGCTTACAGGCAAAAGAGGAATGAAAAGAAGAATCTCCTGATCGAGTTCGATCAAAAGTTAGCCTATCTGTTTTTGCATTATATTCGATGACTGTCTCTTCATTATCAGACTTTAAGACCTTTAAACCTACTATTTCTGATGAACCGGGATTAAGATCAATGGTTATTTCAAGTGTGTTTTCATGAATACCGCTTAGCACATTTTCACCTGATGTTACCTTTTGTTCTTTCAACAGTACAAGAGGCTCTTTAATATTCTTAAGTTCTGTAACTGGCAGTTGGGTAAGTAGGACACCAGCTAATGTGGATTTCAAAACTAGCTCTCTAGGGATTGTCATCGCGCTTCTCCAACCTTCTGTAGGTGTTTCATTCGCGTAGCGCCAGTTACTCATCCATCCAATCAAAATCCTTCTCCCATCATGATCTGGTAAATCTGACCACGTTACGCCTGCGTAGTTATCTCTCCCGTGATCAAGCCAGCACACATGATCTGGGTGATGATCGTTTCGAAACGTTTTACCATCAAATTCACCAATGAAATATTGTGTTTTTGAACCACTATCGACATCTGGATGGTCGCCAAGGCTAACGAGTAATACCCACTTTTGTTTGGATGGATCGTGGTCGACTGGTAGTTTAAATAAATCAGGGCATTCCCATACCCCCTGGTGCGATCCTTCTTTCTCTCCAAACGTGCTGGCAAACTCCCAGTCGATTAAATTTAATGACGTATAGATACTAATGGATTGCCCTGAAGCGATGACCATCACCCAACGATTCGTTTCTTTGTGCCAAAAAACTTTAGGATCTCGAAAATCTAGAATTCGAGGTTCTGATAGGACCGGATTCCCTTTATATAATGTCCAGCTCCTCCCATTATCGCTACTGTAAGCTAGGCTCTGCCGTTGGCGTGGTCTGTCGGATCCAGGATATGTATCCGCATGAGTAAAGATTGCTACGAGACCACTTTGCCCATTAAAGAACCCAGTTGTATCATCCCAGTCGACAACTGCACTGCCCGAGAAAATAGCCCCGTTTTGATCGGGTTTTAACGCAATAGGGAGATGCTCCCAGTGAATCAAATCTTTACTCACTGCGTGTCCCCAATGCATCGGTCCCCAAACACTACTATAAGGATGATATTGATAGAATAAATGATATTCTCCGTTAAAATAAACCATCCCATTTGGGTCGTTCATCCAATTTGATTCTGGAGTGAAATGAAACTGAGGTCTATGCTTCTCTGAATAGTTGCTTCGAGGAACGACTTGTTCAACATCCAATATTCAGCACCCTTTCCTTCAACAAAGTTTTTAACTAAACCATTAATTAATTTGTAGTTTACTAATTGCTTTAAGAAACCAATAACTAATAAAGTAAGCTAACGTACTTGTGATAAAAAATAGTCCTGCTGGGTTATCTAACAAGAAATAGACTGTCCCAAGGGTAACAACCCCAATTATGATTGTTGAATATGGACTTGCTACAACAAGAAAAAACGAATTTCGCACCAGTTCGTGCCACTTTGCTTTCACGTGAACCATCATCGGAAATAAGTATATAGTCATAAGGACAAAAATGATGCTTAGAAAGACACTTACGATAAAAATCACAACTTCAAGCACTGATCCAGATAAGGATACGATTTGGAAATTTAGGTATAAAGAAAGTCCAACTAAGCTCCAAATAAGGGATAAACCAAAGCTTTGTTTGAAATTCTCCTTAAACAACTTAAAGAAAGTAATGAAAACACCTGCATCTCCTTTTTTAAGTTGCCATGTTCGTACCACACCGAACAAAGCTGCTGTTGAAGGGAAAATCGTGATAATCGGAACACACATGATCGCCCAGATGAAACTGAGAAAGAGGAAATCTACTGCTTTTTCTAAAAAAGAAAATACCCTATATTTATGATTTCCCAACTCACTCTCCTCCCGTCGTTTACATACTCACTTGCTACTTTTAACATGAATTTCGTATTTCTAGGCTTGATGGCAAGCTCACACAGGAAGATTCTTTCTGCGGATTTTCTAAACGTGCGATCAACAATTCTGCTGCTCTTTCGCCTATCTCATGAATTGGCTGTTTAATAATGGTTAAAGGTGGATTGGTTGCTTCAGTCCATTCATAGTTATCATAGCCAATTACAGCCATCTGTTCTGGTACTTGAATCTTGCTTTTATTTAACGTTACGACTGAACCTAATGTGAGAATGTTGTTCCCAATCATGACCGCCGTGCATTTGGATTGCTCCAATAAAAACGCCATAGCATTTTTCCCAGCTTCCAATGAGGCTTCATCGATCACGATCATTGATTCGTCAACCTGGAGATTGTTTTCTCGTAAAGCATGTTTATATCCTCTAAGTCGTTCATCACTAGTCGTTAGTCCAAGTGGTCCGGATATATATCCTATTCTCTGGTGCCCCTTTAGAATTAAATGATTCATCGCCTCATACGTGCCTTTGAAGTTATCGACAAGCACACAGTCACAATCAATCCCCTCTGGCTTTCGATCAATGAATACAATGGGTAACTGATCTTCAAATTCTTTTAAATAGCTATGATCCCCGTAAGTTGGAGCCATAATTAACCCATCGATCATTTGATTTTTAAACATATTGATTTGTTGAATCTCATTTTCAATTTCTTCATTTGAATTACTTAGAATTAACTGATAGCCAATTTCCTTAAGCTTTTTCTCAATGCTGTGCGCAATTGACATAAAGAAAAAGCCCGAGGTATCCATTTCTTTAGCAGGAATAATCAAACCGATCGTTTTTGAACTGCTGCTTCTAAGACTTCTAGCTACGAAGTTCGGACTGTAGTTAAGATCCCGCATAGCCTGATAGACCTTTTTCTTCGTATTTTCAGAAACATACCTCGTTCCGTTAATCACGTGAGAAACGGTGGCCGTTGAGACACCTGCTTTTTGAGCGACATCTTTCATTTTTGAACGCATATTGTTTCCATCTTTAACGGTGCCCATATCCTTTTCACCTACTTATCAGATTACTCGCCCTTTTAAACTGCGAACCACGTGACGCGTAATCGATTACGTTACTTTTTATAAAAGAAGCTCTTACAAAGAGCTTAAGTAAACGATTACGTATATTATAACTTTAATTATAGTTATTAAAGTAAGCGCTGTCAATTAACTTTCTACGTTAAATAAAGAGGATATATTTCTTTAAGAACGAGTTTAATTCGTATTGATAATACTGGCTCCATTTAACTGATAGATAGCTAAAGAGTTTAAAGTTACTTCACCATCGATCGCATATAGTTCTACCTGATCACTCGTTAATTCAGGAAAGATTTGATTAGATAACACAACCTCACCATCATTTCCAAACACTTCGATGGAAGAACGATCAACAAATAAGTGAAGTGTAACTGACTCATTCGAAGGCAACATGACTACTTCGTGCTTAGCAGCAAAAGAACTACTAAAACTCGTATCACCAGACTTAGAACGATCTAAAGATAACGTAGCATTTGCTATGTTGTAACTAACTTCTGTGAATTCGTCATGACCTACCCGAACTTTAAAACCAAATTCTTTCGCAGTTGACTGATCTGTTTGAAATTCAGCAACAATTTCTAACGTATCTCCTTTCATATCAGATAATAGATTCTCACCAGGTACCACTACTTCATTCGTCCAATAATTTTCTTCCCCTCTTAAACCCTGAAGCTCACTGACAGGAGTTTGAACGAGGCGAGCACCTAAATTCGAAATGCTTTTCAAGTTTAATTCCTTTGGGATTGTCATTTTGCTTCTCCAAATAGAAGTTGGAATCGCTTGACCATACTCCCAATTGTTCATCCATCCCATCGCAACTCGACGTCCATCAGGTACATGATTAAAAGTTAGCGGCGCATAATAGTCAGCCCCATGATCGGCATATAGTACGGTACTTGCTAGATTGTCATTATGAAAGGTCGCTCCATCAAAATCACCAATAAAATATTGCACACCTGATCCACCAGCAGGAGCACCTTTACTAAGACTTACCTGCATCACCCATTTGGTGTTGTTTGGATCATCATCCACTGGCAATGGGAAAAGATCTGGCACTTCCCAAACTCCTTCATGTGATCCTTGATTTTCACCAAAGTCGCTCGCAAACGTCCAATCTTTCATGTTTTCCGAATGATAGATGCGAACAAATTGCTTTTGAAATTGATCTTCCACTGCAAGCAGCATCACCCATTGATTGGATGCTTCATGCCAGAATACTTTCGGATCTCTGAAAACGGAGAATTGGTCGAGGTTTGTGAGGACGGGATTTCCAGCATACTTCTGCCACGACCGACCGTTATCATTGCTGTAAGCGAGACTTTGACTTTGGTTTCCGCCTTTTTCATGCGTAAACATGGCCACCATGGCGTCTTTCCCAAACCCGGCCGTATTGTCTTCATCTACGACAACGCTACCTGACCATATAAATCCGTTCTCATCTTCTTCTAGCGCAGTCGGCAGTCTTTCCCAATTTACTAAATCCGTACTAACCGCATGCCCCCAATTCATTGGCCCCCATGTTACGCCAGTCGGATTATACTGATAAAACACATGATATTCTCCATTATGATAAACAAGCCCATTAGGGTCATTCATCCAATTTTTTTCGGGAGTATAGTGAAACTGTGAACGGTATTTTTCATACCGCTCACTCGTTAGAATGTCTTCTTCTGAATTGAACACATGAAAATCATCAACATTGATATGACCCCATCCGCCGGTAGCATTGTCCACCACTTTGATGAATACTTCTTCCCCTATATAGGAAGAAGCGTCCCAGTAGATTCTCTTATACTTTTCACTTTCTGTACCGGTCGATTTAAAGAGCTCCTTCCCATCAGCCTCGCGTACGAGAGAAACATATAAGTGATCACTATCCTTCCCCCCACCAATCAAAAAGTCAATCCACCCACTTCCATAGAGGGTAAAGGTCCCTGATTGTATTTCACCTATGTCGGCGTCTCCGCCATCCTTGAAATTCCACAGGTGATAGGCGTCTTGATGATTGAAGCAACAGTCCCATTCCCACTCATCCTCCTGTGTTACATCCTGGTCACTAAAGGCCTCCCCGCTAACCGTCCACCCGCTCAAGTCTCCCGTTTCAAAACCGGGGTTCGTTATCGTTACATTATTCGGAGGCTCTACCGGAGCATTCACATCATCAATACTAATGTGCCCCCATGAACCTTTGGAACGATCAACAACCTTTAGATAAACATCCTCTCCAATGTAATGAGAAGCATCCCACTTAACTCGGGTATAGCCTTCCTGGTTCCCCCCACTTACTTTCATTAACTCTTTCCCATTTGAACTTCTTACTAGTGCAACGTAAAGGTTATAAATATCGTTCCCACCTGATACGAGGAAATCAATTTGTCCATTTCCTCCAAGCGTGAATTTCTGTGAACGTATCGTTCCAATTTCGGCATCATCACCGTTATAAACACTGTATAGATGAAAAGCTCCGTTTTGATTAAATGGACCTCCCCACCCCCAATCATCAGCAGACGTGACATCAAGATCGCTAAAGGCATCGCCTTCCATGACAGTCCATCCCGTTAAGTTACCAGCTTCAAAATCATGATTCACTAACTCATCATGAGGGGGTTCTTCAACGACGGCAATCGCACTCGTTGCCGTATGACCTCCATCCCTTGTTTCCGCTTTAATCGTAGCAGTACCTTCTGAATGAGCCGTAACTTTTCCATTCACAACAGTCGCAACGCTTGGATTACTTGAAGTCCAGATCACCTCTTTATTCGTTGCTTGAGCCGGCTTCACTTCAGGTGTTAATCGTTCTGTATTTCCAGCAATTAACTCTAGCGACTCTGGATGGAGTGATACCCCAGTAGCATTCACCTTTTCGTACGCAGAGTTCATCTCCCAAACCTGTAATGATTTTACGGTGACGGATTCACTTTGCTCATTCGCCCAGAGCTGCACACCTTTCGCATCGTCTCTTGTCGGGTAGGCTCTTGTGGTTAACCCTTTTTGTTCATTTAAATAGGCATTGATTTCAGAACGATCCACGTACACATGGAGATTGATCGTCTCTGAATCAGTATCTACCTCTCCACCTTGGTACCATTTTTCCACATCTGGATCGAGACTTGATTTCGTTCGGTTCACCCAAAATTCCTTGCTACTTTCTTTGAAATACACAATTGTTTCCTCTTCGCCATTCGGTGAACGTCTTAAGCTAATTCCCGATTCATTAGCGGATCCATTGTCTAATTCTAACTGGATCTCAAGCATATCTCCTTCTATGTTAGATAGAAGTTGATTCGCTTCTTCCATGGACGTGTCCGATGTCAGATTAATAAGCTCTTCGCCTCGTAATTCGTCCAACTCTCGGATCGGCTTCATCCCTAACTTACCATCATCTCGATAAAAAACCTCTGTTGGCAAACCATAATTGTGAGCATATCCAGCATCATAATCGTCGTTTGCCGGACGCCTCCCCTGCGTAATACTATGAATAACGGTTCTTCCATCAGGCGTTACCATTCCAGCTGGTCCAGTAAAATGGTCTCCTACATCGAGTAATTGAGGCGCGTCATTATCTGGTGTAAACTTAGCTGTCTCAGGATTCCACGTCCCAATCCAATAGTACGTATACCTCGACTGATACTCTTCTCTTTCCATTTTGGCAGGGTTGATTAAGAAAATATGTTTTCCGCTATCGCCTAATGGCAGCAAAATCGGCAGCTCCCAAACGCGTCCAGTTTCTGGATAGGTTCCATAATCTCCAACAAATAAGTCCCCTTCGAAGGTCCAATCTTCAAAACTAGCATCCTTTGAAGAATACACCAGAGCGGTACCTCCAACGGCTTTACCATCAGCTCCTTCTTTACCAGAAGTCACTAACATGTACCAGGTATCACCATCTTTAAAAACGTAAGGATCTCGAAATTCACCCATGATCCCCTGTCCTTCTTCTTGATCTAGAATCACTTCTGAATTCTTTTCCCAACGGTTAAGATCGTTATCCCCATCCTGCAAATACGTGCTTCTTGCTAAATTAATGCGCTGATTAGGCTGATCACGATCATCACCCGCTGTGTAAAAGATAACAGGCACACCGTTATCATCGACAACAGCACCACCCGCCCACGCCCCCTCGGGATCCACATCATATCGCCCAGGGATAACGGCATCGTCAACATCTCTCCAATGAACCATATCATCACTTACTAGATGCCCCCAGCGAATATGATTCCAGTATGGACCTCTAGGATTACTCTGATAGAACACATGATATTGACCATTAAAGTAAATAGGACCACCTGGTTCATTTCCCCAATGGTTCGGAGGAGACATATGAAACTGTGGCCGATGTTGATCGTCCGCTAAAAGACTTCGATCTGTTTTCACGTCAGGGGTTGGTAGATTACCATCTAAAGCGCTTACATAAGATTCGTAGGAATCTTTCACATTCCCAGGACTTAAGGCCTGACTATAAATTTTCACTTCATCCATAAGCCCGCTAAACATATTTAAATCAAAGCCATACAACCACATACCATCATTGTTTTTTCCGATCAATAAATCTCTTACACTCGGTTCAATCGCAGATCCTGCATCAAATTTTCGTGATGATACCTTTTCACCATTCTGGTATAAAACAGCTTCTCCAGTGGTGCTATCGTACGTTGCGACAATGTAAGACCACTCATTTAAAGGGAGTAGTGTATCTGACATCACTTCATGCCAATCCTCACCAGTACCAAACTGTAACCCCCACGTGCCATGTCGGAAATTCCCTAGTATGAATCCTTCTTTCTTTTCCCGGTTATGCTGATTCACGATTGCAGATAACCGGCCTTCGTCTCCATGTTCAAAATTTCTTGGAGCTACCCAGGCTTCAACCGTTAGCGCTTCTTTAGGCACTGGTAGTTTCGTAGGGCTATGCGTAATCCAGGTAGAGTACCCATCAAATAATAAAGAACCGTTTGAAATGCCGTCTTTCCACAGCGGATCCTTGGCTTCCTGAAAGACTCCCTTACTGAGATGGTAATCAATTAAGTTGGTTTCTCCTGTGACTTGCTCTACAGTATCCTGACCAGTACCTTCATCTAGACTCCAGTGAGCCATTAATCCGTCAGCAAAAGGAGAACTGTTCGTTCGAAAGTCATCAACATTGATATGTCCAAACGCCCCTTTAGCATGATCTACGATTTTGATTATCACTTCTTCACCAATGTATTCTGAAACATCCCAGTAAACGCGCTGGTACTTTTCCGTATCTCGTCCGGTTTCTTTTCGCAACTCTTTTCCATCAGAAGTTCTTACGAGAGCAACATATAGATTCTCATCGTCATTCCCTCCTCCAATAAGAAAATCGATTCCCCCATTTTGATCGATCGTAAATGGCTCTGAGTGCAGCTCACCTACTTGATCGTCTCCACCATCGTTAAAATTCCATAAATGGTAGCGTCCCTCATGCAAAAATTCATCGCCTTCACTCCATTCATCTTCATGAACAAGGCTTTCTGGGCCAAATGCATCTCCGCTTACAATTTCCCATCCCCTTATTTCGTAAGGAGTTAGTGCCGTATATTCGAAATCATGATTATAAATAGAAGGCTCCACATGGTCATGTAAAGAAGCAGTGGCAGGAACATTCACATCATCAAGATTGATATGCCCCGTTGTCGTTGAATCAACAACTTTAATCCTAACAACTGTGCCTATATGAGCTGAGGCATCCCAACTCTTCTTGGAATATGTATCTGTCCCAGTCCCTGTTTCCTTCATTAATTCTACTCCGTCTGATTCTCTAACGAGAGAGATCGATAAGTGCTCCTCATCAGAATCTCCTCCTGTGAGGAAATCAATCTGACCATCTCCCCCAAGAGTAAAGGTTTCAGACTGCATGACTCCAACTTTAGTGTCGTCTCCCCGCCCTCCCCAGATATGCCAGAAGTTCTTTTGATCAAATGTTTGCTTATCCCAATAATTGGATTCATCTGTCACATCTTTCTCATTGAACGCGTTACCACTTACAATTTTCCAACCAGACAAATCCCCTGTTTCGAAACTTGGGTTTGCAATGGTCGTTTGAGCATGAACAGAGTTCGAAATATTCATTGGCATAAGGCTACCTATAACTAATAAGACAGTCAGAGAAACCACTTTCAACCTACAGCGATTGAACATGAGTTTGTAAAGCTCCCTTCAAAATAAGTGACTTATCCATTCGGGCAACTAAGGTGACTAGCTTTCATCAATATGACTCAAGGACAAAAAGTCTTAAAATCCAGGCCCCATCTCCCAAACTTCCATCGACTTCACTTTTATGTGATCATTCGCCCACACCGCTATACCTAGTGCTTCAATCTCAGGGTATGCTCTAGTCGTTATACTTTTTAATTCATTGGCATAGCACTCTATGATGGAACAATCGACGTAAATATGAAGCTTTAACTGTTCTCCATTTAGTAGAAGTTCCCCACCTTGAGATTGGACCAGGTTTGAATCATTTGTTTTCTTTTTAACATTCAACGTCTCTTCTTGACGGTTATAGTATAGGAGCGTTTCGACATTCCCACGATCAGACTTTAAAACCTTTACACCATATTCACTCGCAACCGCATCTTGAAATTCAACACAGATTTCAAGCATATTTCCTTTCACATTAGCTAAGATATCATTGCTCTCTTCAACAGATTGATTCTCTAATGAAACAAGTTTTTTCTTGCGAAGCTTTATTAATTCTTCGATCGGTTTAACACCTAATCTTCCATCGTCTCGTAACCATAGTTGCAGAGGAAGACCTCCATTATGTGCCCATCCTGCTTCATATTCAGCTTTAAGCGAACGCCTTCCCTGGGCGATTGTAAACAAAAGCAAACGACCGGTTTTTGGATCAATCATGGCACTTGGTCCTGTGAAATGAAAATCGCCTACATCAATGAGCTGCGGTTCTTTCTGATCTGGTATAAAGCGATAACCCTGTTTATCCCATGTCCCAATCCAATAAAACACTTCTACATCAGCATTTCTTCCAACAGGACTAATAATAAATAGATGCTTTCCCTCGCCAAGCGGAAGTAAAATCGGCAGTTCCCACACTTCACCTAGGAAAGGAAACTCTTGATCCTTATCATCATATAGAAGGCCTTTACATTCCCAATCTACTAAGTTATCAGAAGTAAATATAATGGCTGCTCCACACACCCCCTCTATACCAGTCCCCACAATTTGGTACCAGAGGTCTTCTTCTTTCCATACAAAAGGATCTCGAAACCCATCATGATGCAAGCCTAATCCTTTAGGCTGAACCGTTACGGGAACGGGATGCTTTCTCCATTTCTTTAAATCGATATCTTGATCTTCCCTAAACGTACTTCTTGCAAGACCTGTCATCTGATTTGGCTTCTTTGATGAATGACCTGCCGTAAAGTACAAAACGGGTAATCCATCTTCATCATAAGCGGCGTTTCCTGACCAAATCCCGTCCGGAGCTAAATCATCCGCTTCCGTTTCAATGGCAATAGGTAAATCGCGCCAATACACGAGATCATCACTCACCCAATGTCCCCACTGGATGTTACCCCAATAAGGGCCCTGTGGATTATGCTGATAAAACAGATGGTATTTCCCTTTGAAATAAAGTGGCGCATGTGGTTCATTCATCCAGTGACCCGGTGGTGTTAAATGAAACTTAGGTCGGAATGGGTCATGATCATAAATGCTTCGATCAATCGCAATTTCTTCATAAGGTAGGTGTGGAATCTCTCCTTTATAAGGTAATAGATAGTTAGTGAAGCTCGTTTTTATTTCCGAGTCATTTAATGCTCGATTATAGATCTTAATATCATCGATTAAACCACTGAACATATTCAATGAAAACACGCTTTCAATCGTAAGCGCATCATTGCTTTTACCTATCAAGAGCGCATCATGACTCACCGTCATAGAAACGTTTTGAGCGATTGTTTTCTCAGCGACTTTTTCACCATTAAGATACAATTGAATACGCCCTTCTTTACCGTTAAAGCTTGCTGCAAGATGAGACCACTTCAACTTCGGTAATGGACAATTATCTGCCCAAACTTCGATCCACTCATCTTCTACACCAAGTTGTAATGACCATTTCCCATGGCCATGAACACCAAGAATAAATCCTCGATTCATCTTTCTGTTATGTTGATTAACAATACCTGTTAACCGCTCATCCTCAATCCCGCCGAATGAACGTGGGGCTAGCCATGCCTCAATGGTAAACGCTTGTTCAATTGTAGGGACCCCTTCTTTACTTTCAACCCATGTTGAATAGCCATCAAATAAAAGTGCGTGGTCGTTGATTCCTTTTCGCCACTGAGGTTCATGAACAGGTGAATCGGAACGATCATTAAACACATAGTGAATAGGATTTTTACGAGAGCCGTCATGGACGTGCTTCCCTTGTCCTTCAGAGAATCCCCAATAAGCTATCAGTGATTTTTCCAACTCAACATTCAACATATTTAACACTCCCAGTTTGTAAAGAAAGTTAGAACATCTCAATCATGTTCTAACTTTCTTCATCATGCCTATTCTATTTTCTACTGATTCTTTTTAAAGCGATCCAATCCATCTTGGTAGATTTCCATTAAGCGACTTAGACCCATGTCTTCAAGCTGTTTATTGTAGCTATCCCACTCCTCGTTTACGCCACCTTCCATTAGCCACTGAGCTTTCTTCTGATTCGTAAATTCTTTAATATCTACTTCTAGACGGTTAATTTCATCTAGTTCATCAGGACTAAAGAAGATTTGCGGGTAATTCTCGTCTTCAAGATAAGGCGCATAGATCGAATTCAAATCTTCCAAACGCTGTTTTGCACGCGGTTCCATTTCAACAGATTCCTCAAAGTCTTCTTTCAAAATGGCTACTGGTCCATTTGGTGCTACCTTTTGTCTTAATTCACCCATCACCACATCATCGGGTTGTTCTTTCAATACGAGTTTTCCATCCTTTTCTTCAAAAATTGTACCAATTGGCCCCCAGTTAATTTGAGCTGACATTTGTGTTTCATATAACTGATCTACCCAACGCATCGTGATTTCTGGATTTGCATTTGCGGAAGTGATCGCAAACTCTCCACGAGAGTAGTCTGAGTAGTTGGATCGCCCAACAACTTGATCTCCATTCGGACCTTCAAGCGGTGGTAAGAGGACATAATCATCTTTCAATTCTGGACCGACTACTTCTTCCGATTCCCACCAAATATAAGAACCATATTTTTCGTTTTTCCCTTTAGCAAAGTACTGAGAGACATCTTGAGTAAATGATTCTTTATCAATCAAGCCTTCTTCCATCCACTGATGATAATAGTCTATGGCTTCTTTATATTCCGGTTGAACAGCTGTATAGATAACTTCTCCATCTCTTACAATGCGATGATCAACGTTATCTGGCATATTAAATGCTGCAAACATATCGCCGAAGTTTCCAGTCCAAAAGTTGAACATAAAACTTAACGGAACTTCATCCTGCTTACCATTTCCATTTGGATCTTTCTCTTTGAAAGCAACTAGAACATCGCGATACTCGTCAAGAGTCGTTGGCATTTCCAATCCTAACTCGTCTAACCAGGATTTATTAATCGTCATAAAGTTCGGTACAGCTCCAAGACCAGCTTCTTCTGCACGAGGCAGTGTATAAATATGTCCGTCAGGAGCGGTTACCATGCTCTTAAGTTCAGGCCTCTTCTCAAACAATTTTTGAATATTAGGGGCATGCTCTTCAATTAAATCCTCTAGTGGAATGAGCGTACCATTTTGTCCATACTTCACAATGTCCAGATCCGTAAATTTCGCTGAATAAAAAGCGTCAGGCAAGTCACCACTTGCGAGCATCGAGTTTTTCTTTTCTTCATAACCATCATCCGGAATATTACTCCATTCAATTTTTACATTCGTCATATCTTCTAACGTATTGAAAATTTCCATCTTGTCGTATTTCGGTGCGAGCGGTGCTTTTGGTGATACAAATTCCAGGGTGACTTGATCATCTACAATTGGAAGCCCTTCTTTATTGAAATCAGCCGATTCGGCTTTCCCATCAGAACTACTATCTTTAGAAGAGCAAGCACTTAATACAAGAATGAAACAGAGTAACAAACATATGAAAGGAAAAGACCAACTTTTTCGTTTACCCATCACTAAATTCCCCCCGAATGGTTTTAATTTACGGCAATCACAAGCAATTTCAGTAAAGCCATTTGACCGGCGATCCACCTCCTAATAATGAAGTAAAGCAAATGGTTAACCTTTAATACTTCCAATTAAAGCTCCCTTTACGAAATACTTCTGTATGAAAGGATATAGAATTAACAGCGGTATAGCAGCAACAATAATGACACCATATTTGATTAAATCAGCAATTCTTTGCTGAGCAGCAAACGATTCAACATCGCCAACCATACTGGCAGAAGCTTCATTTTGAATAAGGATTGATCTTAAGATTAGCTGTAACGGATATTTGTCTTCATTATTTAGATAAATTAAAGCATCAAAGAACGAGTTCCAATGTGTAACGGCATAAAACAATACCATTACAGCGATAATCGGTTTCGACAGTGGTAACACGATCTTTAAGAAGAATTTCGTATTTGAGCACCCATCCATTTTGGCTGATTCTAACAATTCGTCTGGAATCGTCGACTGAAAGAACGTTCTTGCCACAATCAGGTTCCAAACCGCAACCGCCTTTGGAATAATGAGGGCCCACATCGTATCTACCATACCAAGGTTTTTAACGACTAAATAAGTTGGGATTAATCCCCCTGAGAAAAACATGGTGAAAACAAACAGAATCATGAAGAAATTTCTACCTACTAAATCTTTTCTCGAGAGCGCATAAGCTGCCATGAGGGTTAACGTAACATTCACTAATGTTCCAACGACGGTGTACAGCACCGTATTTTTATAACCTGTCCAAATCCGATTATCTTGAAAGATTCGTTCATATCCTTCAAAGGTGATTCCCTGAGGCCAAAACCATACATCGCCATTGTAGACGCTATCAGGGTTACTAATCGAAGCGATGATAATAAAATACAGCGGGTACAAAACGACGAGTGAGAGTGTCGTGAGAAAGAGGAAGTTGATGAGATCAAATATCTTATCCTCTTTCGATTTTCTTGACCATAATTTCGAACGATTCATCACAAATTGAGTCATAACTTACTCCCCCTTACCATAGCCCTGAACCGGATAATTTCTTGTCAGCCCTATTAACTGCCCACAATAAGATAAAGTTAATCACTGCGTTAAACAATCCAACCGCTGCCGCAAAACTGTACTGAGCACTCTGTAAACCTACTTTATACACATAAGTTGGGATAATCTCTCCTGCTGAGACATTCAACGGAGTTTGCATTAAATACGCTTTCTCAAATCCGATGTTCATTAGATTTCCTACCGATAGAACTAATAAAATCATCGCGGTAGGTAAAATCGCTGGAATATCGACATGAAGGATCCTCTGCCATTTATTTGCTCCATCCATAATCGCTGCTTCATGAACTTCTGGACTAACACCAGCTAACGCTGCAAGATAAATGATCGCTGCCCACCCTGTCTCCTGCCACAAGCCTGAAGAAATGTAGAGTGGTTTAAACCAACCTGCCTGTGACATAAAATGAACAGGTTCGGCACCAAAAATCATGAGGAAATTGTTTATTAAACCGTTCGGTGAGAAGAAAACATACACCATACCTACAAGAACAACGACCGAAATAAAGTGAGGAGCATAGATAACAGTTTGAACGAATTTTTTGTAACGCTGATTTCTTAACTGATTTAAAAGAAGAGCAACCATGATCGGTAACGGAAAGCCAAATAATAATTGCAGCACACTGAGCTCGAGGGTGTTCTCTAACAGAGTCCAGAACTGAAAGGAATTGAAGAAACGTTCAAAGTGCTCAAAACCAACCCAGGGACTTCCTGAAACCCCCAATGTGGGCATATAATCTTGAAACGCAATGAGGACACCGTACATAGGGACATAGTGGAAGACAATGAAGTAAATTAACGTAGGAAGTAGAAATAAGTACAATTCATAGTTATGTAAAACCTTTTTCCAGGAGCTGTTGACCTTTGGGACACTACGGACATTTCTTCTAGGTAACGCTCTAAGTTTCGTCTCCATAATCTCTCCTCACCTATAATTAATCGTTTACGTAATCGATTACTTTTTCTAGTAAAAAAAATGAATGTTCCTTGATTATTCACTTAATTGGTTCATTATCGAAGAAGAACGACTCATTTAATCGTTTACGTAGAAGCTTTGATTGACTTTATTGTAAGCGGTTTCTTATTGAGTGTCAACTGGTTTTTAGAAAATTGAAATAATCGCAGTTCAACATTTCACCATGAAATGAGTAAATTCTATCAACTGTTTTTCACTCACATTAATGAATAAAGTTCCTATTAGTGAAGCAATCACTACTTTACGATAAAGTCAAAGCAATTGATATCAGTTCAAAAAGCAGGGCAAGTGCCCTGCTTAAATACCCGGTAAAATGCCGGAGAATAAACTAAGAAGATATACCATTCCAAATGCGCTTAATCCTGCTATAAAACCTCCAATTGTCCACGCTTTAATTGTCTCAGATACGGTCAATTTACCGAATCGACTAACGACCCAGAATCCAGAATCGTTAGGAAGCGAAAGTCCAACCCCTCCGGCACAAATCGCAAGACCTAATAAGACAGGTGAAACGCCAAGGTCAAGAGCCAGCGGTCCTAGAATACTTGAAGTGGTGACAAGCGCCACGGTTGTTGAACCTAATGAAGCTCGTAGGATTTGAGAGAAAATAAAGGCTAGCAATAGAGCAGGAATACTCCAGTTCTGCATCGTTTGAATTAAATGGTCTCCTATCCCACTTTGATTGATGACAGCTCCAAAAGCACCACCGGCACCAGTAATAAGGAGAATGACACCTGCCGAATTAATGGCTTCCGTGTACAGAGATTGTTTTGGTGCATTTATATAAGGCGTTAATACTAAAATGGCAACGATTACACTTATAAACAGCGCCATGTTTTTATCTCCAACAAAAGCAAGTGCTGAAGCAAAAGTTGTTCCTGGAACCAGTAGCTGTGAAACAGTATTCGCTAAAATGAGAGCGATTGGTAGGACTAGCATCGCGTAAGCTAATCCTGTACTAATTTCCTTTGAAGGTTCTTCTCTTGCTACTGCGACTTCTTGTTCAGCCTCATCATCAGGTTTCGACTGAACGCGCTTTCCAATAAACATTCCGTAGAAATAGCCGCCTACTAATGTTGCAGGGATCGCGCAAACTAATCCATATATGATAAATAGTCCTAAATCTGAACCAGTATTTTCAGCAACAACGAGTGGCCCGGGCGTAGGAGCAATCATGCTGTGCGACACAATCAGCCCTACACCAAGCGCTGTTACAAACGTCACAATTGAAATACCCGTTTTTCTTGATAAACTTTTGATTAATCCCGTTAGGATAACAAATGCGGCATCAAAATAAACTGGAATTGATACAGCGGTCCCGGTAAGAGCCAGACCAGCTGCTGATTTTTTTGCTCCAAAAACTTTAAGTACAGATTGGGCAATTTTCTCTACGGCCCCTGAAGAAGCTAGAAACTGCCCAAAAATCACACCAAGTCCAATTAGAATTCCAACGCCAGCAAGAGTATTACCAAAACCGCTCGTGATAATGCCTGGAATCTCCACAATAGGGATGCCAATGACTAGCGCTGTTCCGAATGCTACACCAATCAGTGCTAGAAAAGGCTCAAGCTTAAATTTTAAAATAAGAACAAACAAAGCAACGAGAGAAAGTAGAAAGATTAATATAAGCGTGTTGCCAGTTACCATCATGTCAACTCCTTAAAGGTTATACCGTCTCTATATTCTGAACAATGTCTCTCAGCGTTGTAACCGCCCCAACATTTCCAGGGAAAATAATGTAAGGAAGGTGAGGAAATTTGCTCTCTTCATCTGTTTCCCAAACAGGAATACCGGGCGCCGCTTGTCCTAGAACTGTGGCTCTCTTCACTTGCAGACCATTTGTTCCGACATCACTAGACGTAATGCCGCCCTTCGCGATAACGTATTTAGGTGCAATGGAGAAATCTCTTACAATGCTCGTTACAGCATTTGATATCTCAACTGAAAGTTTAAGCTCCTCTTCCTTCATTCCATCACCAAGGTCTAACCGTTCTCGTCTCGTATAGATCACAACCGTTGTTCCTTCTGCAATCTTTGCTTCAGCTTCTTTCCTAACACGCTTTACTTCGGATTTAAACGCTTCAGCTTCCAAAACAAGGTGGCAGTCAAATTCAATGGCGTGAACTTGAGAGAGTTCTTTTAAAGCATTAAGTTGATCAGTAGATTTCTGTACGTGAGAACCCACAACAATAAGTCCTCCAGTCGTAGCGTTTTCCGCAATTAATTGTTCCTTTGTAAGAAGTGGCTTTGTTGGAATATCACCAATTATTTTTGTGAATGTGGCTGCCGTTCTGAAGATAAAGCGTTTTCCATTTTTCATAGCCTTCATTAGGGCAATCGTGAATACCTTAATATCTTCTTCTTCCACAGCATTAACGACCACTTTCCCAAAATCAGTCACGGCTAATAATTGCTCTACCATTCTATCTATTCGTAGTTCACGAATATCTTCTAGAGAGATCGTCTGAACGTCCTCTTTCTTAAACCTTCCAGATGTTTTTTCTTCAACCCACTCTGTTAAGTTGCTTGATTTAAAACCAAATGTGCGATCTTTCGCAAATTCCGTTTCACCTGCTGGAATGAGGACGCTCTCATTTTGAACATAGTGAACATTATGGATTGTCAAGCGCCCGCCTTCTTTAAAAAACGGGATAATCACTTCACCGTCTATCGGTTTATCGCTCTCCTCAATACGGTCTTTCATCACTTCTGTCTCAAGTGGATAGTGCCCTCGTAAAGTCGAATCCCCTCTACTAATAATGAGATAAGATTTATTTAGATTACTCGCAACGTGGCTAACACGTTCTGCAATCGTTCGATGAAGAATTTCTGTGTCATTTTCTGACAATGCCCGGGAGTTCGTTAGAATGAAAAATATACTAGTATCTTCTTCAAATCCTTGTTTGATTGTCTGTTCTGTCCAATCTGTATAGACGGACACCCCATGAACAGTCTGTACTCCAGTAGGATCATCATCTAGTACAACAATCTGATGGTTAAAATCAGATCTCTCTTTCTTCCAAAGATCAGAAATGGACTCGTAATCAATTGATTTTAATTTCGGAAGCTCTTCTATTACTAGCTGGTTAGACATGCTCCTTCACATCCTTTATTACAACTGTATTTGCCAAACGCTCATAATACTGCACTAGTCCACCGTGATCATCACCAGCTTTTCCATCTCCTTTAAGAGCACTAAACATTTCAAGAACTTGACTTGAAAGTGGGAGTGGAACGCCTATTTCATGTGCTGTTTCCATCACGTTTGTTAAATCCTTCATATTAATGTCAATGCGACCACCCGCTACGAAGTTTCTTTCTAAAATGAGAGGGACTTTCGCATCTAGTACCGCACTACCAGCAAGTCCACCACGAATCGCATGATACATTTTTTCTATATCGATTCCTGCTTTGGAAGCTAGTACAAGTGCTTCAGACATAGCCGCTATATTTACGTTAACGATAATCTGATTTGCTAATTTAGCTGTAGCACCGCAACCATTCCCACCAACTAACGTGATATCTTTACCAAGAACTTGTAGGACAGGCAGTACTCTCTCAAATACTTTCTCTTCCCCACCAACCATAATGGCCAATGTACCATCAATCGCTTTTGGCTCCCCTCCGCTTGCAGGTGCATCGAGCATATGAACACCATAGTTATTCAATTCATTAGCCAACTCTTCAGACACAACAGGAGAAATGGAACTCATATCTACGACGACAGTTCCTTCTTTTGCTCCCTGAATGATTCCGCTTTCATTTGTAATAACGGATTTTACGTGGTTGGAATTAGGAAGCATCGTGAAGATAATTGAGCTCTCTTTAGCAACTTCTTTTGGTGATAGAGCACCATTTGCCCCAAATACAACACATTCTTGTACAGCTGTTTCATTAATATCAAAGACAGTTACTTTTGCACCTGACTTCACTAAATTTTTCACCATCGGTTTACCCATAATTCCTAATCCAATAAATCCTATATTTTCATTCATCTTAATCTCTCCTTTTTTTACAGCGCTTTCATTTCTTATTTTGAGTGTACACGTTTTTTTATATTTTGTATACATTTTATATAAAATTGTATACAAAAATATTGATCACTTTTCATTTGGAGAGTTTCACTCTATAATTCAAGGTAGAGAATTGGTAAATAAATAGTTCATTAAGAAACTAAATTGTTATTAGCAGGAGTTTATTATGAAAAAAAATGCTTCACAATCGGCTTATCAGCATGCCTATGAGAGTATTCGAGATAAAGTGTTAAACGGAGAGATTGCAGGCGGCACAAAGTTGACAGAAGAAAAGCTGGCTAAAGAACTTGGTGTGAGTCGTACTCCAATAAGAGAGGCAATTCGTAAGCTTGAGCAAGAAGATTTGATTCAGGATAAACGAGTCGTCCTCCCAACTGAAAAAGATATGAGAGAAATCTTTCAAGTCCGTATTCTTTTAGAAGGGTTTGCTGCGCGCGCTTCGGCTACATATATGAGTGAAGAAGCGATTGAAGAGCTACAAAAATGTGTAGACATCGGACGAAATGGTAGAACCGAAGAAATTATGAAAGCTAACAAAGCATTTCACGAAATTATTTTAGACACGAACAACAACAAAGTAATGATTAAAATAATGGATCGAATGCAATCGATCATATACCTCTTTCGTAAAACTGTTGTCTACCATAAGCGGCCACATTTGATTGATGAACATGATCAGATTTGCCAGGCAATCAGAAACCGGAATCCAGAAGAAGCAGAAGAACTAATGAAGAAACACCTTGAAGCGGATCTTGCTTTTTTCTTGCATTTTATGGGGCAGGATTAGGCTAATACTTCAATGACTATTAGAGTAGCAAAAAGGCTGCCCCTTAACAGGGACAGCCCTCCTCATCATCTCTTACTTTTTAAAAAGTCGCGCATATAGTGGTTAACCACTTCCGGTTTTTCGTGATGCGGGGCATGGCTTACGCCTTCCATTCGGTGAATTGTAAGATCACTAACATACTCTTCTAACCCGTCCAGATTGCTGTTTTCAAAAGCGGGATCTGCATCGCCCCAAATGATTAACGTTGGCGAATCAAACATTTGATACGGAAGTTCCAATGGCTTTTGTACGTGCTCTTCGAACGGATAGAAAGAAATAGCCCGGTAATAGTTAAGCATTGACTTCATCGCATCCGGCTGTGTCCAAGCCTCTATGTATTTCTCCTCATCCTCTTCGGTTAAATAACCTTTTTTCTTTCCAGGAATCGTCATCATCTTTCTTAATCGCTCTGCATTATTTTCAACCAGCGCTTCATGAGAATCAGGTCGCTGGAAAAATGCCATATAACTACTATCTTCTCTCTGCCCTGGGTTCTCTGCTAGCTCTCGTCTAAATGTATACGGGTGAGGCGCATCGAACATGATTAGTTTGTTCACATATTCAGGTGAGGTGTAAGCTAACGTCCAAGCTACCGCTCCGCCCCAGTCATGGGCGATTAAAACGCAGTCCTTCTCCCCAGACGCTTCAATCAACTGTTTTACATCCTCGACTAGAATGGACATATCATATGAAGAAACCCCTTCAGGTTTGTCAGATACGTTGTACCCTCTCATATCAACAGCAACGACACGGTAATCTTTCGAAAACTCTTCCATTTGATGATGCCAATTGTACCAGAAATAAGGGAAACCATGGAGAAACAGCATCAGTTCGCCTTCTCCTTCTGTTACGTAATGAAGGTTGACATCATTCACTTTCACAAAGCCATCTTTCATCATTTCATCCACCCTTTCTTATAAAGACTTCTAACATCGAGACACTTTACTCCTCTTCTATTTGATGCGCAATTAGGAGGTCTCGTTTTCTGGATAAATAGGAAATATAACCTAATAAGAGTGGGGTAAAAGTGTGATGAAATTCCTACTAAACTGAGCGAGTACAAATTCAAATGATCGTCCGTTCTCTTTCGCTGTTTCTACATTACTTCCTATATATTCTATTTTTGACCCCTCTCATACTTTTAATTAAGGTATAATAATCAACAAAGAATATGAAGGAGGAGATGATTATGTTTTGTCTAAAGTGCGGGACGAAAAACATAGAAAATGCTCGGTTTTGCAGCCAGTGTGGCCACTCTTATACGAGATATCAGCAGAGAAACCGATGGTGGTTGACCGGTATCATCCTTACCTTTTTATTAATGAGCGGTGTCTTTATTTACGCTTTCGTTCTTGATAAAGAACGAACGAAAGAAACGATTCAAACCCCAGTCGAAAAAATCGCTGAGTCTACGAAACTAGTAGAAGATGAAAAAGAAGCAAGTGCAACCACATCACCAAACGTTACTCAGAAAAAAAGCACGACAGAACAGAAAGTTCCTTCCCCTCAAACATCCACAGAAAAAGATAAGAAAGAAATCATACGTGAAGCACAAACAAGAGTGTATACCATTTTAACGGAGGATAGTCTCGGGTCTGGCTTCTTGTTTCAGGATAATGGAACAGTTGTAACCAATGCTCATGTGGTGGCTGGCTATATTGATGTCATCTTGCGCGATCAGAATGGCCAAGAAATGAGTGGCAAGGTGATTGGCATCTCTAATCAGTATGATGTCGCTTTAATTGAAGTACAGAATTTAAAAGGTTCTTCTCCTTTGGAGATGGAAATGAAAGAATCAGAAGTTGGAACAGAAGTAATCGCACTTGGAAGCCCCCAAGGGTTAGAAAACACAGCATCAATCGGATATCTCACCGGGCTTGACCGTTCATTTGCATCCGAATTTCAATACGAAAACGTCTACCAAATCGATGCCCAAGTTTCACCCGGGAGCAGCGGAGGTCCATTGTTAGATGGAAAGACAGGAAAAGTGATTGGCATCAACTCCGCCCTTTTAACGAGCGATGAGTCGATTGCCTTCTCAATCCCAATATACACAATGACGGATCTCTTAACGAACTGGTCGCAATCGCCAATGGATGAAAATGAAGTCGCCAGCACCTTTAACTTCTACAATGAGGTTTCAGCGTATGATGAATATGCAGAAGAGGAAGAAGACACGTACGATGTTCCATATGATGAAGCAAGGCTCGCTAACTTTATCATCAATTTTAGAGGGAACTATGAAACGGCATTGCGAGACGAAAACTTTGGTTATATTGAAGACCAGCTTTTGTATGATAGTCAGGCCTATCATGAAATGGCTAACTATCTAGACGAGATAAGCGGTCAGGAAATGATCTTTAAATTCACGTTAAATGATGTAACCCATATTGACACGCAGACTGATCAAGCGATCGTGAGCACCTATGAAGTTTTTGATTTTATGAATGCAGCTGGGGAATGGAGCATATATGAGCGGATCAAAGACTATTATGTCGTAACAGATGAATATGGGGATTATAAGATTAAGCATATTGAGATATATCAATGAAAAAGAACTCACCAAATTCCCACTTCTTTAGATAATTATGTAGATTTAACATACCAGGTAGAAGAAGCAGGCTTAAAATATTTCACGTAAATATCCAATGAGAAAAGCCACCTTAAAACAAAGTGGCTTTTCTCATTTTAGTCTAAATCTATGAGTATTGCATTTCCAGATTCGCTTACTTTAATACTGGCTGTCGTTTTACCTTCGAATGTACTCCCCGCTCCTTCCGGAATAAAGAAACTCTCTATACCATATTGGACATCATGATCAGAATAGGTGGTGCCATTCACGATAATATCGTCATCAGAAGGTTCATATGATTTATTCCAATCACCTTCGATTTTGTAATACCCTCCATACTCATAACTTCCATCCGAAGTAGAAGCGAGAACAACTTTTATTTTCTTGTTAGCTGGAAGAACGGCACCTGACAACGTTGAAATATCGTAGCGAAGCGTCACATAATCCCCTTGTAACATCGAGCGGGGATCAACAGGTGCAAGAGCAAGACGAATCTCTTTCCCAGATTGAAGCGCTACCTCATTTTTGACGCCATTATAGGTGACGAACGAAATCATCAGAATGACAACCAACCAGATTAATTTCCATCTACTTGCGACGAAAGTGGGTTCTTCATCAGTCGTTTGTGTGTACTTTCGCGATACCGTTCGCGTAATGACTAATACAAGAAGACCAGCTACCAATAGCGTGATCGATTTATGAACGAGCGACCATGCGATGTCATAGTACTTGTAGAACAGAAACGCATACCATAACACGAGCCCTATCCAATAGCGAAATGGGTTCGACTGCCAAGGTTTGTAAAAGACAAGTAGCGTGGATAGAAGAAGAAACACACTATTTAAAAGCCAATATAACCACTGTCCTTCAAAGAAGAACGTTAAGATAAACAGTGGCACGATACTATAAACGAGCGCGTTGCGATTGAACCATCCATCACGTCCGAGAATATGAATCAATCCGTTACCAACGATAAGAACGAGCAACAGTAGCGGTTCGTAGGAATCCAACGAAACAAGTGATTCTTCCATTTTAAAGAGAAATAAAAGAAGTACTCCGTTTGCGAGCAGATAGGCATACGAGCCAATTAAGGGGTTCTCAATGAGTTTAAGTACGACCCCAATCATACCAAAAGAGACGAGCATCACAACGACCGTTTCAGTCTGAAAACGATTGGAAAAGGCATCTATTAAGTTAGCTAATGCTAAGATTGATAACCCAGACAGCAGGAGAATATTTGATAAAAACGGAATTTTCTCTTTTAATGCGAGACCTGGTAGTAACAATAAAAAAAGAGATGAAAACATAAATGCAAGAGCATTATCCCAGCTGAAGGTAAGAAACATGATGCCAGAAAAGGCCGAGATTAACATCACTGTACTAACTATCGTTATCACAAAAAGTAAGGATGATTTGAACATCCGTTTCCAAGTTTCCGACCCCTTTTCACTTCGTTCTAATCTAGGAAGATACTTAACAGTCAGAAATACAATTAAGCCAACAACAATTAGTAAGAAAAACGGCAGAAGATCACCCAACGCATCGCCTAACCCTTCTAACATTTTTCCGAATAGAAATAATCCTAGTGCAATCCCCGATAAGATAAACAGTTCCTTTTCTTCACGATGTTTCCAAAGAAATACGCTGATCAATCCGTAGCCGACATAAAGCCATGCCATAATCGTGCTGTATTCCCAGTAGCCAAAACTAGAAGCGATAAAGACATATTGAATGAAACAAAAGCTACCGAACATGATCCAATTAGAACGGAGCCATGAGGAACGCGACAGAAAAAACCAAGCATGAGTGAATAGTAAATAGATGAATACTAGAATCAGGGCTGTCTCTGGCTCCCAATCTGGAAAATAGGATGATGGAAACACATAGAAATAAAAAGCGAGCTGACTTAATAAAAAACCTAAGACATAAAACGCTTTATATCCCGTAAGTGCACAAAATACGAGCGCTGGAACCAGCCATATCAGATACAGGAGATACGAATCGGCATGTGAATTATACGTTTGACCAATAAGCGCCACGCTAACCCCAAACGCAATCGTTCCAGTCAGCCAGAGCCATCTTTCTAGAAATCGGTGTGAATGCTGAAAACGACTAAGGATTGTCGCTACAATAAAGAACAACAACATCAGTCCAATCGCAAGCGCGATCTTTTCCACCCGCTCGATTCCTTGCCAATTCGATGCGAAGAAATAGATGATGCTACTGATAAGCAGTGATAATCCAAGCAAATATCCTGTATGAATCCGCTTTATATTCATGAGCTCCTCCCCCTTTAACTTACGTTGTGTCAGTAAGACCGTTTTATATGGAGTATATGTTATCTAATTTGTTACTAACTCAAGTATACTAAAAATCTCACAGTCTTTATCCTTATATTACGAAAGTGGCAAAATGGATCATCTGGCTTTCTCTATTAGTAGTGGAATCTCTTCCATTATCTGTATGAAAAACCCTCTTGCTGGAGCAAGAGGGTTTTTCATAAATATCATTTAATTAAATGTACATTGATATAAAAACAATAGATTCATCTTCACAATTTTCTTCAACAAGGAGCTAACTCGTTTTTTATTCATAATCCGTATACCCATTTATTTGAGGATAATATTCTTCAGAAAAATTGCACCCCTTTGTTGCCACAAAAGACAAAGGAGTTGTGATAACACAATATATATAATCGAAATCAAATATCCTGAATACGTTTAGCTTTCCAATTTAATCTCACATATATAGATTGATAAATTCACTTTGACTCTAAGTCTTTCTTATAATTATGTCCCGACACGAATCACATTCATAGAACGTTCCGATAATTTCTGAAAGATTTCGTTATCTATTTTTTGATCAGACAGAATATGATCAACTATATCCAATTCCGCAAATCGAGAGAATGCCTGAATCCCAAATTTGCTATGATCCACCATTACAAAATTGATCTCCGCACTTTCTAGCATTTTTCGCTTGATACGTGCTTGTTGTTCATTGGATTCACTGATACCTCTTACTAAGTGAATACCTTTACAAGATATAAATGCTTTATTGACATGGTAATCATCTAAAGATGATTCTGCTAGAGGCCCTAAATAGGCCATTGACCTTGTATTTAGTATTCCACCGGTTGATATGATTGTAATTTCTTTCTTCTCACTTAATTCAATTGCAACTTTAACTGAATTCGTAACCACAGTTAAAGGAACATTCGGTAAGGCTTTAGCCATGTAATATGCTGTAGTACTCGCATCTAAGATAAGGCTATCCCCTTCAACTACATGTTTTACCGCTTCAATACCAATATCTTTTTTCTCTTGGACATTGATAACCTTTCTTTCTGAGTAAGGAATCTCATGAGAGCTTTGGTTTATTTTAACGGCTCCTCCATGACTTCTTCTTAATTTTTTATCCTTTTCAAGCTTCTCTAAATCCCGCCTTATCGTTTCTTCCGTTACAGAAAACATTTGACTTAATTCACTTACACGAAGGCTATTTTTTTCATTGACGGCATCTACAATTTTTTGCTGCCTTTCTGCCACAAGCATAGGAAATCGACCTCTCTATTTTCGCCATCTTTCTTGTAAAGTAGTGTTAATGTCTTATTATTTCATCTGGCTTCTTTCACTTTAAGAGAGACATATTGTCTTCCCATAGTTAGATGGCAAAGTTTTTGATCACAATGAAACCTAGTATAATTACAATCTAGAAAAACGTATGCCTTGTAACATATAAGACACTTAACTATCATTGAAGATATACACACGCGTCAACATCACAACTTGAATGGGATCGTTCCTTCTTGGTCAACTTCATATCCCCACTTGTTAATATAGGCTTCTCCAGGTAAAAAATCATCATTTCTCTGTTTTAATAACCGCATTAATCTTTGATCCAAATCTTTTTGAAGCTGTTCATATTCATGTAGATCAACTAAATTTTCTGTTTGCAATGGGTCCTCTTTATTGTCATACAAGAGCCATGGCCCGTTCAAATCCTTTACATAAGTATAACGTTCTGTCCGAATTCCTCGATACTCTCTCCCATTATTGGCTCGAACAAATTCCCCAAAAGGGTGTGGACACATAATCAATGCTTCATCAATTTGAAGTGTCATTTCTCCACGGAGATGTGGGGCATAATTGGTCCCTTCCACCGTCTCAGGAATAGGCAGATCGCATAATCCAAGCAAGGTAGGCATAATATCTGGTGTGTTAAATGGAATGCTAACTTTTCTTGCATTATCATCGAATTCACGCGAGTATTGAAGTAAAAACGGCACACGTATCGATTCATCCCAAGGTCTTTGCTTTCGTGTTTCTCCATGAGAGTGGAGCATGTCCCCATGATCGGACGTGTATATAAATATTGTATCCTCTAATATCCCTTTGTCTTTCACTGTTTGCATTAAGTCACCAATACAATCATCTAAGGCAGAAATGTGGGCATAATAACCTGCTAACTCCTCCCTGGCCTTTTCTTTATATGCTTCTGGGATATTTTCCTTTAAAGTTATTTGTTGTGGATCATACATATCCTGATAATTTTTCGGAGCGGTTTTATAAGGATCATGCGGCGGTCCCCACGACAGGACAAGTATAAAAGACTTATCATCATTATATTCAGAGATATAACGTTGCGCTTCTTTGGTCTGAGCGAATGCATCGTAACCTTCCCATTGCTTTAACACACTTTCATTGTCGTAATATTTTGATTCATTGTAATCGTGAGTACAATTCAACACACACCAATGATCAAAACCCTGTCTCCTTTCTCGGGGAATAAACTCACTTCTATTTGGGCCATCTAAATGCCATTTTCCAATGTAAGCTGTACTATAACCTCCATCTTTAAAAGCTTTGCCTAGAGACACGGCTTGATTGCTTAATTGAGCATCATTTAAAAATACCCCGTGAGTTAATGGGTATTGTCCGGTCATTAAACTTGCACGATACGGCGCGCATACTGGCATGCAAGATACAGCTGTGGAAAATTGTAGTGACGTATCTGCTAATTTATCCATATTTGGTGTCTTAACATTGGGATCATTCTCATATCCTACAGCATCAGCTCGATGTTGATCACTGAAGATATATACAACATTAGGTTTTTTTGCGTTCATACCAGGTCCTCCTCGCATATTATACGCTAGCTCTTTATTTAACTATGATTTCCCAAGCGATTAATCTCAAAAAATTATGTCATTTACTGACAGAAAGTGATTTCTGGATAGTAGTTTTAAGGTTTAACCATCATTTAAATTATCAAATAGAAAAAGAAGCGGTTTGTCTGCTAACTTTTCCTATGGACAGGACAAGCAATCCGGGAGATAAAAAAGAGAACTATTCATCCTCAGCTATTATTTTTAATAATTATTTTCTTTCTCTTCTAGTCTTCGAAATGCATCATAACCAATAAACATTATTGAAACTATTAAAATACTGACAGAAAAATATGGAAGCAAAATCGGAAACTTAACATTCATAACTATAAGAAGAAAAGACGTTATAAGCATGAGCACAGTATGAATAGGATAAGCAATACTTACAAAAATGGCATTCTTTAAATATTGAAAAGTTTTTGAGTTAAAATGTACTAAAACCGGAAATAGGAATATCACAATAAAAAAATAAATAAAAATCAACGAGAACAGTAGAATGAACAACAACGTTGATAACCAGCCATCAATATTTTGAACAATTCTTAAATCGAGATACAAGATCAAACCTATAATAACAACTAAATATCCTAATACATTTGATCTTATAAATTCACTTCGATATGATTTCCAGAAAGTTTTAAAAATAGGTATATGTGTATCACCTAATCGCCATTTTCTAGCCACTGCAAAAATACCTGTGGTTGCTGGAAAAATACCAAGAAACACTAGTCCTGCAATAGTAAACGCTAGCCATAGAATATTGATATATGCTATTCTCATAATCCATTCAGAAATTCGGTATAAGACTCCCATTAAGCCGTTCATTTCCATAAGGTTATCTCTCCTTAAATACGTTAGTTATCTCATTTTACCTATATATCAAAGAGTATCTAATATTTTGGGATTATTATTTATATAGACCAGTGAGCTCCCTCCCATGGTTTTGTTAACTTTTAATTTAGGGGAAACTCACTTCTATTCTATTAATATACCAAAATTATCCAAATGTTTTACTAACCAATGCTGTTTGTCGTACAACCTCATTTAAAAGAACTGTGTTAAAAGGCATGGGGGTCTTCAGCCATTATTGTGTCTAGTAAATCACCAACTTAGCAGGACCCATCAAACCAGCAGGAGCTGGATGGATTCGATTAAAATCACTATTAACTGCAGCTCCAAGCGTATTCGTTACCTCGACTATTAGTATGTTTTTCCCTTCCTGCAATACATTTTTTGGCACCTTCCAAACATACGGAGGGCATATCTTTATAGACAACTTATGGTCGTTGATTCTCATTTTAGCCGTTTCATGAACTTCACCAAGATCTATGCTTGCATGACCATTATAAATCCTTTCCACCAATACGCTATTCATCATAAATTCACATTCATAAGATATCGTACCACAAAAAGATTCGAATCCTTCTTGCGTAATCCAGTTTCCAGGATGCGGAAGGGCGTTACCATCGTCTAAGGATGAGATAGGGCTGGTGATATGAGTGCTTTTCCAGTCAGTTAGGGGAAGAGCGTACTCTTCAGATGCATGTACTAGGTTATCTCGATCATCTGTAGTTATAAAATCATCATATTTAATATTACCTATCGGCACGTCGCGATCGTCAAGACCATTCGGACGGAATACAATAAATACTCCCTCATAAGGAGCTAATCTCATCGAAATAAACGTTTTCTCACCGACATGATGGTAAACAGGCAATTTAATGACTGTACCGCTCATCGCATCCCATATTTCTGGCGTTCCGGAAGCGCTAAAAATAACCGTATCCTCAAATACTGATTGTAAGCTCTCATTATTGACAAAGAAGATATCAAGTTCCCTCCCTTGATAGTGGCAAAAACGAAGTTCAGGGAATTCATTCTTCAATTGCAAGCTTCTCAAGTATGGATAGTGATCAAGAATATCAGTCAAATTGCATAAACTAACAGGTACTTCCTTCTCGGTTAAAGATAAAATTAATGAATTTATCAGAGGATGATTTCCCCTACAGTCTTTCTTTACTCCGCACTCTACCTGAAGGAGAAGTCCCCCAGAATCGCGAAATTGCAGAAGTCTTTCGAGGACCTCTACTGGCAGAGTTTCTATTCCAGGCAAAATAACACATGAAAACTGATGCTGAGCAATACATAACTTACCTTCTACAAGACGACACCGATCATGATTCATTAATAAATCCATTGAAAGGATGTCAAAATCATATTGATCTTTCATTAGTTCCTTAGTAACCTTATCAAGCAAAGTTTCATCACCAGCCCAATGAGACTCAGCAGGATACAATACAGCGATCTTTGATACGTGCTCTGAACGCTTTAGCATAAGGCAAGATCTGTTAGCATAGTCGGCCCATTTTCTAAAAAATTTCCACTGCGGGTTATTACCGCCTGCATAAAAATGTGGTGGACAATCTACATCCGGAAAGATAGGAGAAAATGCATGCGGAACATACCAATTTGTACCGCGTACGGTCATCCAATCTGTCAACCATTTCATCTCCCGAAGACCAAGGTCCCAACCATAAGCTCCAAAATTCTCACACATAACCAAATCGGTTCCTATTTCAAGATGGGCCTGAGATTGTGCCAGCTTACCCAGTGTGTAATGAAAAAAATCAGGATTTGAGGCTTCTCGATAGTGAGAAAATTGAGGGTAATTTTCTTCGTAAGGCTCCAACTTTTGCTCTGAATCAACTTGACGCAGTACGAAATCATAGCCACCCATATCAAAGTGGCGAGTTGCACGAAAGTAATGCCCAACTCCATACCCATGGTGCATGTGAGCTTGGTTATCTTCAACTACATGCCCAATAAAACTTACTCCTTCTGTATGGCACCAAGATTGGATTCTTGCAAAAAAATTCTGAGAGAATAGTTGGGTAATCGTATCCATAAAGTCGAAACGCACCCTAGCAGCACGACCGTCAGTATGCTCGTACCACAGCCACTCAATTTCATCGAATAAGTCATATCCTTTATTTTTGTAAAACGCCTCACGCATAGATCGTGTCCAAGGCATACAAGGGGTATCTTCACCAAATAAAACATCATAGGAAGCAAAATTTTCAAAGCTTGTCTCATCGCCAAAGAATCCTTGGATAATATCACCAAAAATATGACCGTAACGTTCCTTTGTTTTCTCATATGTTAAATTAATAAAACAATCGGTAACATTTGGATCAAGGTAATCGACCATTTTATCATACATTCGACCGCTCCACGATGGTTTTATACCTATTACATGGATCATCCAAGATGACGGTTCATTTACCTCCGAGGACTGCCATGACAATAAATCCTCTATTTCATTAAAACGTATACCCAAACTCCATTGGAGAACACCTTTTGTATCGTAAGGTACACACATATATTTAAATATCATTTCCCAATCATTAAAGTTATTTTTGTCAAATTCGTCTTCCAAAGCACTCCAATATATAGACTCTTTAACGAGCACTTTCATTCGAGCCTCAGGCATACTCTGGAGTACTTTACCACCTGCAATACCTGATGGATAATATTCTTCATCAAATATCCAGACCTTCATACCTCTTTTCTTCGCTTCATCTATGCAAATGTCAAGATCTCTCCACCAACCATCTCCCAAATAATCACGATGCGGACGTGATTCAATAATAAATCCTCCACACCCACCTTCATCCATGGCAGCAATTTCTTGACGAATTGAAGATGCATCCTCTCGTGGGTCGCCATGCAACCATAGCAATGGAAAAAGACTACTCGGCGGAGAAGTTGAGGTGAACTGCTCTTTCAATTCTATATAATCTTCCATATACCTACTCCCTCCTACGTTGTAAAACCCCAAAGTTATAACTTGCTAAAAAATTCGTTAATATAAAGATCAGTTTAAATCTATTAGCACATAATATATTTTCTTTATCTGAATATTCAGACATTAGATCCAGTAATTGATTTAACTTTGCAACGGTTCTAACCCCACTTTTCCTCTCAGACTGTTAAAAGCTGGAGATTTTGCCCAAACAACTGCCAAGTGCATTAACAGTTCTGTCTTCAATTGTTCTCGGATTCTGGCAAATTCATCATTTGAATATAAATTAACAAACTCTCTAGGATCTTTTACTATATGATAAAGTTCCCCTTGAATTTCATGGGAAGCCTCTCCAGCATCCCCAATTGCACCTTCTAAATAAAGAATCAGTTTCCATTCACTTGTTCTCCACATATATGCTGGAGCAGCATGAACCGGTACTCCTTTACCATGAAATTCACAAAACGAACCCTTCCGTAACTGATCATCCAGTAAGTTAAGACCAGGAAGCATCGGATTCCGTTTCAAGCCTGCAACGGTAGATAACGTAGGTACGAGATCTGTCAACTCGGCTGGCCTATCATCTGTGATTCCACGTTTGTTTTGATGAATAAAAGAACCTGATAGAATAAGCGGAACACGTACACTGCTTTCATATAAGCAATATTTCGAAAAACGGAAACGTCGTTCACCCAACATCTCCCCATGATCCGAACAGAATACGATCAAAGCATTGTCTAGCGCACCATGCTCCCGCAAACTTTCTAAAACCTGACCGAAATAATGATCCAGCCATGAACAATTTGCCCAATATCTCAACGTTGTGCGCCGGCGTTCTAGTGGGCTCATTGCCTCCCATACATCTCGCTTCTCATGATAATCCTCAAGACTTTCAGGGTTCAGAGCATCCGTTGATGAGAGATGCGTATCCGCTTCCATATCCCAGGGTGGCTGCTCTATGTCAGGGATGGATTCAAGGCTATAAAGATCCTCAAATTCTTTAGGAACATTAAAACCTGCATGTGGTTTCAAAAACGACAAATACAAAAACAATGGTCTTTCTGTATCTATCCTGTCTTCTTCAATAAATTGCAAACATTTTTCAGCTACCCACCCATCGCGATGATAGTTCATTGGAATTTCGCTGGTGCGGCCGATATACCCATTTGAATTCTCTTCTCCCGCTCCATAATCTTTGGTTTCATCCGTGTAGGCTTGCATCCGCTCCGGATGCGTTTCCCTCATCATGACAGCACCTTGTTCGTAGTGACCATTCGATCGAGCCAACCTGACTGCGCGATGCTCGAATCCCCGTGTGGATGGTTCCTCAATTTCATCTGTATTATGATTCCAATGAGTCTTACCAAATCCTGCGGTCTGGTAACCTGCTTTTCGCATGAGCTCCGGAAGAGGGTCTGCAGGTAAAGCCTTTTCATCTGTAATACCATCATAGTTAGTTCGCACGCCTAGTTGTGACGGATATAAACCATACATCATGGAATAGCGGCTTGGGACACACATTGGCGCTTGGCATGTCGCTTGGCTGTATACAATTCCATCATCAGCTAATCGATCAATATTTGGAGTATGAATATGTTTATTGTATCTTCCTATACAATCCCATCTTTGTTGGTCAGTCATTAAAAATATAATATTTGGCTTCAAATCTATCAACCCCTTTACAATAGTAAAACGAACACTTCTAATAGATTATTTCACTTATCTTTCAGACTGTAATTGTATATTTTTTTGAGATATTATAGATCTTAAAAGAGTTATGTTTGAACTAAAAAAGTTACATAGAAATATCTTATTGAACTTTATATTTAAATAATAAAATTATATTCACCTGATCCTAATTGTAATGTGATATTTCCCTCGTCAAAATTCCAATCCAACAAACCTTCCATATCAATTATAACCGAGTCATCTCTCTCTATTATTTCTCTATTACTTATCCCCTTCAATATGACCGTTGCCTTTGTATTAGGGGGTATAGCCAAACTGATCTCCATACCCTTTGAAAGCTTTTTCCATTCCGATCGAATTGTGCCATACATACTTTCGTAGCTAGCTTTAACCCAACTTAACTCTTTTTCAAAACTAGGGCTTATATTAATATGTTTGTAGCCAGGTTGACTTATTGTTGTATCTATACCAGCAACTGAACGATATAACCAGTCTCCTACCGCTCCATAAGCATAGTGATTAAACGAATTCATATCATCACTCCAAAAAGAACCATCCTCTTTGATGCCATCCCAATGTTCCCAAATTGTCGTAGCTCCTTTATTTATTGAATAAAGCCATAAGGGATAATCTTTTTGAAACACTAATTTATAAGCTAGATCACTGTATCCAAAACGTGACAATACGTGACATATATATGGCGTTCCGACAAACCCAGTTGTTAAATGAATATTGTTTTCTATTATTAAATTAGCTAATGCGTCCGCTACTTTTGGACGATCTTCTATTTGCAGGAGGTCAAACATTAGAGCCAATACATGCGCAGTTTGAGTATTGGCTATTAAACTACCATTTGAAGTGGTGAACTCATTGCGGAAATGGTCAAGAATATTATGATGAAGAAGTACGTACTTTTCTGCATCTCCATTGTAATTTAATAGGCGAGCTACTTCTCCAAGCAAGTGTGTTGAATAAGCGTAAAATGCTGTTGCTATCAAATCCTTAGGAGTTGCACCTTCATAACTATCCTCTTTCGCATCTAAACCAAGCCAATCACCGAAATGGAAACCAGTATTCCAAAGATACTCGTTCTCTCCTTGATTTCGTATATACTCTATCCAATCCTTCATACTTTCATATTGTTCCTCTAGTATTCGTTTATCTCCATAACAGACATAGAGTGTCCAGGGGCCTATAACTGCTGCGTCCCCCCAGGCTGATGAAGAATGGTCTTCATCACGAAGTACATGTGGTATGACATGAGGCACCCCTCCATTTGGTAATTGGTCAGCCTTTAGATCTCGCAGCCACTTCGTGAAAAATAAAGCTGTATTCATGTTGAAAGAAGCTGTTCGCATAAAAACATGAGCATCCCCAGTCCAACCTAGTCTTTCATCTCTTTGAGGACAATCGGTTGGAACATCAAGAAAATTGCCTTTCTGACTCCATACAATATTTTGTTGCAATTGATTGATCATATGATCTGAACAAACGAATGTTCCTGTAATTTGATTATCTGAATGAATCACTTTAGCAGTAAAATCATTCAGATCAAATTCTCCTGGCCATCCTTCTATTTTCACATAGCGAAAGCCATAGAAAGAAAAATAAGGCTCGTATTCCTCTTCCCCGCCACCTTTTAACACATAGTTTATAGTTTGTTTCGCCGCCCTTAAATTACCAACATAAAAATTCCCCTCTTTATCAAGTACTTCTGCATGTTGTAGTGTGATTTTTTTCCCACGTACTCCATTCACCTTAAAGTGAATCCACCCTACCATATTTTGCCCTATATCTAACACCGTTTCCCCCGAAGGTGTTCTTATAATGGAAGCTGGATTTAATTCTTCTATGACACGTGTAGGCATATTTTCTTGAGCTATCAGTACGTCCTTCGAATGGTCGATGACCTTTACTCCTGCCCAATCTGAGTCTAGATAATCTGACTGGGTCCATCCCTCCCTCTCTAACCGTGCATCATAGGTTTCCCCGTGGTAAATCTCTGACATTAATACCGGTCCAGTAGCGACTTTCCAATGCTCATCCGTTACAACTATATCTTCAGTGCCATCCTCAAAAATAATATGTAACTGGCATAATAGTGCTAATTCTTGACCATATATATTTCGCTGATCTTGAAAGGCTAGGTTACCTTTATACCATCCATTTCCAATATGGGCCCCTATAGCATTCACTTCATTATTCAATAACTCAGTAACATCATATGTTTGATATTGTAGCCTCTTATTGTAAGAAGTCCATCCAGGGGTAAAAAGCCAATCACCTATCCTCTGTCCATTAAGATGGATTTCATATAAACCTAGAGCAGATGCATACAACCTCGCTTTTCTAACCTTCTTATTAAAAGTGAATGTCTTACGAAGCATGAGACACGAATCGATATTGGTGGATTTAGGAAAGAACTCTCCTGTTATCCAACTCCCTGACCATTCACTTTTGTCCAAAAACCCCATTTCCCAAAAGTTCACATCACTCCACTCAGATACTTTCGAATCATTGCACCAAACTCTGACACGATAGTAATATCTTGTACGAGATGACAAATCAGGCCCCTTATACAAAATATGAACTGATTGATCGGATTCTACTTTTCCTGAATCCCAAAAGACTGACGAAAGATTCCGATCATTTACAGCAACTTGAATTTGGTATGCTACTTGAACAACACCTCTATAATTGGAACTTATTTTCCAACTAATCCTTGGTCGTTTCACGTCTAAGCCGATTGGATTTTTTCTGTACTCACACCTCAGACTTTCTACTTTATAATCCATCTATTCTCTCTCCAGACTCATTAAGTAAATGTTTTTTGAATTTAATAATCATTAGTTTTTCATACCAGTTGACGCTAAACTTTCAACAAAGAAGCGTTGAGCAGATAAGAAAATAATAATTACCGGTAAAGCAGCTAATAAGTTTGCAGCCATCAAAACGTTCCACGGTGCAGAAGAATATTCTGAACCCATTTCTGCTAGTTTTAATGTAAGTACCCAAAGATCTGTATCTTGTGTTAAAACTAGTGGCCATAGATACATATTCCAGGCAGTTAGAAAAGTTAGACAAGAGAAGGTAGCTACGATAGGTTTACTTAAAGGGAGAAAAATTGAAATAAAAATTCTAAACCAATTCGCACCATCCATTTTTGCTGACTCAACCATCTCATCAGGAATTTCAGCTAAAAACTGTCTAAATAAAAACGTTCCAAAACCAGTTTGCGCCATCATAGGAATAATGAGGCCTTGATAAGTATTAATCCAATCCAAATTCTTAATAATCACAAAAGTCGGAACGAGACTAACATGATTAGGTACCATCATGGAAATCAAAAGTAGAATAAAAAATACTTTTTGACCCTTTGATGGTATTTTTGCTAATGCAAAGCCGGACAATAAACACATAATGGCTTGTCCAATTAAAACCGCACTAGTAAATATAGTACTATTAATAAAAGTCTGTAGTCCTAATTCATCCCAAGCCAACAAGTAATTAACCCATTCTATAGTAGAAGGAATAAACTCTGGTGGGAAAAGATACACTTCTTCCGAAGGTTTAATCGAAGTAATGAATAACCATATAAAAGGGAAGAACATAGCAAAACCTAACAGCCATGCTAATAAAACGACGATCTTCTTTTTTATCCACTCTAAGTTCATTATCCTTCACCTCTTTTATTCAATGAAAATTGCACCCATGTTATTATGAGCGAGATGACAATTAAAACTGTACCAAGAGCAGATGCATATCCTAACTGAAGCTCAACAAATGCTTTTTCATACAAGTAATAAATAAGAATATTCGTAGAACCATATGGACCGCCCTGGGTTAATACCGAAATTGCATCAAACGATCCAAAAAACGTCCAAATCATATTTAATATAAATAAAATTAATGTCGCATTTGAAACCATTGGCCAAGTTATATAAATCATTTTCTTCCATGAACTAGCACCATCTAAAGAGGCTGCTTCGTATAAATGCTTGGGTACGCTCTGTAAAGCTGCCATATAAATGATAAGTGTAGCAGGAATATGTTTCCATATGATAACGATTGCTACAGCTATTAATGCTGTACGATCATCCCCTAACCAATCAACAGAAGGAATGCCGAACAAATTTAAGAAGTAATTTAAAATCCCAAAGTTTTTCGAATAAATCCATTTCCAAATAACCGCTGAAGAAACCAAGGATACGATAATAGGAAAAAAATACATAGTCTTTAATATATTTACTCCCACCATCTTACGATTAATCAAGACTGCCATTAAAAAACTAATAATAACGGCAGTTGGTACTGAATATAAAATGAGTAGAATGTTTAATTTCAATCCAGTAACTGCTCTCTCATCATGAAAAAATTTAATGAAATTGTCTATTCCTATAAAAGTTGGCGATTCTACTACATTCCAATTATAAAATGAAAGGACAATAGCAAATACAATTGGAATAAAAGTGAAAATTGAAAAAAGAAGCAGATTTGGAAGATGAAATAATAGTGCCCACCAATTATCTCTATTCTTAAAACCTTTTTTCATATGAGTAAAATATTTTTCAGACGTACTGCTCACTGTGATCACTCACCTCAATCAATTTTTAATATTAGGTACTGGGAGCATTCCCCAGCACCTAGTTTCATCATAAATTTCTCCTAATTATTGAGTCCCTTAGTTGCTTTATCTGCAGCACTCTTCATCACCTTTTCTAAATTTGCTTCTTCACTCAATAAATATGTTTCTAAAGCTTCATCGATTGCACTTTTAAATGTACCACCCGCTTCGACCGGTAAAGGAGGTGAAGTAACGGAATACTTTAAAGTGTCAGTAAAAACTTCATTTGAGTAAGGGGGACCTGGTAGGTCAGTCCAAAACGCGCTATCATATAGTGACTTTATCGGTGGAACTACAGAATAATTCTCTGCAAATATCTTCATGCCGCCTTCAGCATCGTAAATGAACTCCATGAATTTCCACGCTTCTTCTTTATTTTTTGTGCCAGATGATATTGAGAATCCAACAGCCCCTGCCCCGACTTTCTTTTCACCGTTGATATAAGGTAGTTCTACAACATCCCAATCGTCTTCCAAACTATTTCTTACCATTGGTACCTGGGCCCTAACTCCAGTGTGCATAGCTGCTTTGCCAGCTAAAAACGGAGCATTGTCGCTCCCCATATCGTTTTGAACCGACAAAGGGACAAATATTCCCTCCTTCGCAGGTTCTAAAAGCGCTTTCCATCCCTTTATTGCTTCAGGGCTATCAAAAACTGCCTTATCTCCTGCATCATTAACCAGGTCCCCTCCGAAGTTTTTTAATACCGGTTGATAAACAGACAGCCACTTATATCTAATATTTGCTCCATAAGTTGTTATATTACCACTCTCATCTTTTTTAGTTAGTTTTCTAGAAACATCAATAAACTCATCGTAATCCCAGTCGCTTGTTGGATAAGGTTCATTGGCTTCATCAAACAACCTTTTGTTATAAAAAATAACTACAGCATCAGCTCCTAGCGGTAGCATATGTACCTCATCTTTCGTTTTGCTACCAAAAGACTTACCCGTATTTAAAAATGCTTCTTCAAATGAATCTTTCTTTAATTCAGAATCAGACTCTAGCATTTCATCTAAGTTCAAAGTAACTCCAGCATCTGCAAAAAAGGTGACCATTCCTCCCCAACTTGCCATGATATCAGGTAGATTATCTGCTGCAAGATTAGTTGTGATCTTCTGTCTATATTGTTCTTCTTCTGTGGGCCAAGGTTCGAGCTCAACATTAATATTTGGATTCTTTTCCTCAAATGCGGCTATCACTTTCTCAGCCTCATCAGTTAAATAATCTCTTATTGCTATTCTTAACGTACCAGTTTCAGATCCTTCCACTTCTGAGTTATTAGTGTCATTTGATCCTGAACAACCACTAAATATGAGTAGCATCACTAAAATAAAACTAGTTAGTCCCAGGTTTCTAACAGATTTTCTTTTAAAACCTTTCATTCAAATCGCCCCCTTATAAATTTTTAATATTGATAACCTTTCCCTAACATATTTCACAAAAAATCAAATAGATTTAATAATTATGGAAGCGCTATCAATTTATTCAACACTTATGATCATGTTGAATACCCAGCTAGACCCACACTCTAATTAAAAGATAAAAATTCCAGTTGAACCGCATACCCCCCTTTAATATAATTAATTTTCTTAATTTTTGTAATATTCCTACATCTATTAGCTACTATATTACACTCAAAACCCAACTAAGTCAACACAAACAAAGATCATTAATTTTGTTTGTGTTTGTTTTCATGGGGTGAGCTTATCTTTCTAAATTTCTCATGTGCAACTAGTCTAGCCTATTTGATCTTATACTTCATTCTATTGAAACTATGAATTGTAATTACATCTTAGTTTAATTTAAATAACAACTGTTTTTATTTTCATTAAATCTCCTACTTTTTTAAATAAACTTGCATTCTTCCCTACTGACATTGCACAATGGTGAGTTGGAGCTTCTTCAAACCATCTTTCAAAATAAGTATCAGGATCATTATTAAATTTCACATGTGTTTGTGTGTTTCCTATTTTCATTACCTCGTCATTAGTTGCTTCTCCTTCACTGATAATCATTTTTAATTTTCCATCCCAAGTTTGTGTCAAACCAAGCGTTGTAATAGGACCAGATTTAACTTTAGCCTCTACTGAAACACCACTTCCTTGTTTACCATGGTACAACCCCATACCTCTCAGCACAGGTTTGCCATTAGATATATCCAAGTGAAATGGACCATCATGTCCCAATAAAATCGTTTCATGTACGTAGTCTGTGGTAACTACTTCACAAAAACTTCCACCTACTCCAAGAATGTCACACATTTTCATCGCAATATTTGTTTTTAGATCACCCTCGCCAGCTGCCGGAACATTTCGCGCAGTAAGAAGAGAATTACCTACAATAAATCCACTTTGCAGTTTCTCATAAGCATTGGCAGGTGCTCCGTGGTAATAATAAGTTAAACCATCTAGCTTTCTTTCATTCACTAATTTCTCTTGAGCGGCCGCTACACGATATGACCAATTCAATGCTTCCTTAGTCGGTTTCTTTGCTAGTTTTTCTGAAGGAGAGTCTTCACTTATTAGAAACATATCCTTCACTTGTTTTTCTTTCTGTCTTATCTCTGCATCTGTTACCTTCTGCATTATTTCATTAAGGTCACACATTTCCAAAACATCCACTTGAATGCCCGTTTGCGCTTGAATCATGGTAAAATCACTATATAAATCAAGCATCCCATTATAGGTATTGCCTAAAAAACCAAATTTCGCATTATTTAATACACATTTTACATATGCGGCCTGAATCCAGTCCTTAATTTCTTTCCAAGCACGAATTGCCTGTGGATGACTTTTTGTTACTTCGTTTGCAACAGAAATATCCGATGACTTGTCAAGGCCTAACAAGCCACTTACTACTTTGTATTCAATACCCGAACGGTTAAAAGCGTTTGCGAATTCTGTAACAGGGCAAGCTCCACAATTAGCTAACCATTCTTCAGTATTTGTTTCTTTGTAATTTAATTGATCAGTCGGCTGTAAACTTAGAATAATTACTTTTGCGTTCGATCGTTGGTGAATCGGCAGGATCATAGAACTCGTTGCATAGGTGGCTGCATGTACAAATATAATATTTACATTATTTGTGTTAAAATAATTTCCAGCCTCTCTTCCTTTATCTGCTGAGTCAACCAATCCGAAGTTATAAATCTCACCCCACTCGCTCATATTAGCTTCAAGAAATTTACCGTAACCCATCAACCTTTTTTTTAGACCAGGGAACTGCTCCCAATATGCATTAAGACCGGTTGAATAGAGACCGATTTTAGGTTTATCATATTTTATTAATGTATTTACTTGAGACATCTTTACCCTCCTTATTATCTGAATTATCATAATTGTACGCGTTTTCATTTGTAATAACATCGACTTATATTGTGAAAAAATAATAGTATCTTGGTGGAATTAACTTGGATATTACATAATTTAAAAAAGGGGGAATTACTTTGTCTGCTTGGTTAGAAGATGGTTCTTTTGATTGGACGGAGGATTCTTTGAGGCTCTCACTAAACCCGTCAAAACATACTGTAAATTCTTATTTATACATTCAGGAAGTTGGACACTTTAAAGCATATTCATCTTACTTTACAGAGAGACATAACCTTGAGTCCTATTTGATTATTTATACACGAAACGGTAAAGGGAGGCTGTTCTATCAAAATGAAGAATATTTATTAGAACCAAATACAATATGCTTTATAGATTGTAGAAATCATCAATATTATCAAACTAGTAAAGAACTATGGGAATTTTACTGGGTTCATATTAACGGGAGTCAAGTAGAGGATTATTATTTAGATTTTTCACAAGATCACAATGTATGTACTACGGTTAAAGATAATACAGCTCAAAATATCATTCGTACCATGATAAATTTACAAAAGCATAAGACTAGAAGTCTTGAAATCATTACGGCTAGGGAAATCGTAAATCTTCTAACGCTATTAATGATCGAAAAGACACGATCAAATTACAACGATGAAACCAAAATACCCACATACATTTTTGATATACAATCGTTTTTTGAAGAAAATTATTCAAAAAAATAACCTTAGATGACCTTTCTAGGAGATATAAATTAAACAAATATCAAATAGCGAAAACATTTAAATCCTCCGTAGGTATTACTCCTATTGAGTATTTGATCGAAACAAGAATAAATAAATCTAAGGATTTATTAAAGTATACTGATTTACCCATTAATGAAATTACGTATCAAATTGGGATTGATAATGTTACCCATTACATTAATTTATTTAAAAAAAGAGTAGGTACAACGCCTTTGAAATTTAGGAATAGTTGGAAATAATATATCTGTTTTTTCATTTAGGCTATTCAGTTTAACCTTCCACTTTATTAATATTCAACGTTAAATATTCTTGTTTTCCTGTACAATCTTAGGGAATTAATTTGAGTAGCTTTGTTACAACTTAAGAAATATCAGTTGTATTGCCTCTATATTGAATTAATACTTATGTCCATAGAAATCATTATGAGAATTAATTAACATTGTCGAAATATAAAATTCTCTTTTTAATAAAAAAGGTTGAACCAAATTTACATGGTTCAACAAAAGTAACAAGTAGCCAGGATACGTACTTTCTCAAAGAATTTTATTCTATGTCTAATTCTGTTCCTTTCAAACAGATTATAGTTTTTTACTTATTAACTAGTATTTGTCCCCATACTAATGGATTACTTTAATATAAATTTTTCAAAGTTTGACTGTGATCTTTTTTTGAAACGATGTAGCTTTTGCACAATCCACAAATCTCTCATCAAGGTGAAATCTTTTACCGGAATTTCTCTCAATGTTCCATATTTCAATTCTTTTTGAATGGTAATTCTAGGGAGAATACTAACACCTAAGTCAGCTTCTACAGCACTTTTAATGGACTGCATACTCCCTAGTTCCATCTCATCAGTGATCTTATGAAGTATTCCTCTCTTTCGGAGAGCATTTTCCACAATCAGTCTCGTCCCTGAATCTTTCTCCCTCCATATCATCTTTTCCCCTGCCAGGTCGTCAATACTGATGACATCCTTCTTGCTCCATGAATGCCTGAAGGAACTCACGAGAACCAATTCATCATCAGCAATTTTTTGGATATTATATTCTTTACTCTTCACTTCACTTTCAACCATTGCAATATCAATTTCATTGGCGTCTAACTTGGATAACATATACGGTGTATTCCCAATCAACAGGCTGAATTTTATATCTGGATAAAGTTTGCTAAATCGTCCCAATAAACCGGGCAACAAATATTCACCGATTGTTAAACTGGCCCCAACATTCAATACTGTTTCCTGATTTCCAAGGACTTCTTGCATCGCTTCATGAGAAATATGATCTAACTCAATGATTTCTCGGGCATAGGGATAAAGTACCTTTCCGGCCTTCGTTAACTTTAATTTCCCATTATTTCGGTCGAATAGCGACAAACCATATTGATTTTCCAATTGTCTGATTTGCCTGGTAACAGCAGGTTGGGATACGAACCCCAATCGCGCCGCTTTACTAATGCTTCCTTCGTCTACCACACGGCAAAACATTCGTAAGCTTTCTATATTCATAGGTTACTCACCTGCAGCTCTTATTATTGAATAAGATACCTTTAACTATTCGCATCAACTACACACCTAAATCCCATATTTCCGCTAGAGCTGTCGATCGTGTTGGAACTTCGTGCAGCTACTCTGTATCGATTACAATATGATGGATGGCATAGATACGAGCCTCCACGTATTACTTTCGCTTCACCTTTTACTGGCCCTCTCGGGTTCACTATAGAAATTAAGTCAGAGGTTTTTGCAAACCAGTCAGAGCACCACTCCCATACATTTCCTGCCGTGTTATATAGACCATACCCATTCGGTGGAAAAGACTGAGATGGAGCTGTTCCGACAAATCCGTCTTCTTCTGTGTTAACTTTTGGAAATTCTCCTTGCCAAATATTACAGTAATGCTTTCCACCAGGAGTCAATTCGTCTCCCCATGGAAATTTCTTCTGCTCTAACCCACCACGAGCTGCCATTTCCCATTCAGCTTCTGTAGGTAACCGCTTTCCTGACCAGTTACAAAATTCCATGGCATCATTCCAAGAAACGTGAATGACCGGGTGATCCATTCGCTCTTCAATAGAAGATTCCTTCCCTTCCGGCTGGAACCAATACGCGCCTTCCGCCGCATACCACCAAGGGGTTGAAGGCAACTGCTGTACTTTCATTTCAGTATCTTTAGGAAGGAATTTATAGAATACAAATGACCAACCGAATATTTCAGCTTCTGTACGGTATCCTGTTTCTTCGACAAACTGTGCAAATTCTTCGTTCGTCACTGTATGAGAATCAATATAATAAGGGGATAATTTCACAGACCGAGTAGGACCTTCCCCATCGGATATAAAGCCTTCCTCATCATTTGTCCCCATCAGAAACTCCCCGCCCGGGATATATATCAACTTATTACGGAATTTAATCCGCTCTCTTTTAGAAAATTCGCGTTTTTTTACGTTTTCTCCTTTTCCTAAGTCACTCTGTACTTCTGCTCGACTTCCAGTACAGCAGGAGTGATGAAGTTTCTTTTCATTCATAAGTTATCCCATCCCTTATCAAATAGAAGTAGTAACAGATTAGTATCGTAATTATTAAAATTGTATCACGTAACAAAAAAATGACGGCTATTCTATTTTGTTATACCATATTACATTTACTGAATTTACAGTTTGGACCCGAAGTGAGAAAATTTAATAGAAAATCAACTAAGGGGGAATTCACTTGGACATAGGTATTGGGGTGTTAATTCTTATAATCGGAATTCTGGCAGGCGGCTATGGTACAATCGTCGGCGCCGGTGGAGGATTTATTTTTGTCCCGGCTCTGTTACTAATCTTTCAAATGAATCCGGTACTTGCTTCCAGTACAGGGATGGTTATTGTACTTATAAACTCTCTTTCAGGTGTCATAGGATACGCTAGGCAAAATCTAATTGATTATAAAACTGGTCTTACTATAGGAATAAGTGCGTTACCAGGATCAATCTTGGGTGTTTGGTTTCTTCATAGGTACTCCTCCCAATATTTTTATGTCATATTTGCAACTATACTTGTTGCTCTTGGCGTCTTTTTATTCAGTAAAACTTTAAATCGCTCCCCTAAAATACCGCCTACACTATTGGAAAAAGAAGAGAGTGATGAGCCTGATGGTGTTGGTCACCCTTCATTCAATTGGTTCATTCCTCTAGGCATAACAATGGGGATCCTTTCAAGCTATCTTGGAATCGGTGGTGGATGGTTACTCGTTCCGATACTTATCTATGTTTTCAAATTATCAACTCATCACGCAACGGCGACTTCCATCTTTTCATTATGTCTCTACTCCTCCGTAGGCGTCTTATCCCAATTTTTCTATGGGAGTATTGACTGGGTATCTGTCATGTGGGGGGGAGCGGTGTAATAATTGGCGCACAGCTAGGAGTTATTTTATCTCAACGCATCCCCGGCAAAATTATTATTCAGATGCTTTCTGTTTTATTAGTAATTATAGGAGTACGATTATTCTTCAATTAATATAGCTGGTGTTAAAAAACCAGAAGGAAAATAAGTAGCTAGCTCGTTTCTTCATTAAAGTGATCCGTAACTTTTAAAACTTTGCCTTCCTCTAATGAATGACTACCAGTCACCTTTTTTACAAACTCCTTAATCGTCTTAATGTTCACCTCAGACTCCCAATATTCGGAAATTTCGGGGGTTGCATTAACCATTACTACATCCGGATCATCAGCAGACTTATTTAGCAGCTTTTCAACAATCTAATTCATTTAATCATTCTTCTTCTCGTTGTCCTGAATTAACTCACCAGGACTGCTAATTGATACAAAAGATGACTTAGGCACCATCTCTATTATTCTCCTGGGAAGGTTTCATCCATTTTTTTTTATATTCTTTATAATCACAAACAACATTAAACCGCAGATTATTATGGCTAACAAATCCTCGAATAATTGTCTTGCTTTGTCACTCAATTCACCGCAACTATTCCCTCTCTCTCGCATTAACCTGCACTATGCCCTAACCTTACCCTTCCTAATGTTATTAGGCTTCCTTTTTTTATTATCCTACTTTCTCTAAGTAAAGAACGCTTAGGGTCTCCCACGTTGATCAATCATAACAGTGTCTAGTATGTCAGGGCACTGGCCCTGGGGAAGCTTTTTTACTCTCGCATAACGACTAAATGAGAGTTGTTTTCTACGCGGTTCCAAGTATGAACCTTCCCATTTGGAATTTCGGGACTTTGTTCCTTCAGCTTATGCTTTGAGCCAAGTAGCTTGCTGTCTACGCTTAACATCACCGTTACCCGCTAATGTCCAAGACTCGATATGAGCGATTTGCTTAATCTTACTCACTGGGGATTCCCGCCCACTATATGATGCACCCTTTGCGTGGCGCTACAACCGCCCCAGTGATTCCCGGTAATTCCAAATGGAACTCCAGCCAACTGACTGGAGTTCCATTTGGACCGTATTTAAAGATCTAAGTATCTACACGGACCACATTCATTGCACGTTCGGATAATTGTTGAACATAATCATTATCCAGCTTTTGATCGGAAAGAACGTGATCGATCATATCCAACTCCGCAAAACGAGCGAATGCCTGGATACCGAACTTGCTATAATCAACCATCACAAAATTAATATCCGCAGTATCTAACATTTTCCTCTTAATGCGAGCTTGCTGTTCATTCGATTCACTAATTCCTCGGCTTAGATGGATACCCTTACAAGAAATGAAAGCTTTGTTGACATGATAATCCTCTAGCGAAGCTTCAGCGAGTGGACCAAGATAAGACATTGATTTAGAATCTAGAATTCCACCTGTTGATATCACAGTGATTTCTTTCTTTTTGCTAAGTTCCAATGCTACATTAAGAGAATTTGTCACAACAATAATAGGCACATCGGGCAGTGCTTTAGCCATATAATAAGCTGTTGTACTCGCATCCAAAATAATGGTGTCGCGTTCCACAACATGCTTTACTGCTTCAAGAGCAATTTCTCTTTTTTCTTGTACATTCGTCACTTCCCTTTCAGTATAGGGAATCTCTCTAGCACTTTGGTGAAGTTTCACTGCTCCGCCATGGCTTCGACGGAGTTTTTTCTCCTTTTCCAGTTTTTCTAAATCACGTCGAATCGTCTCTTCTGTCACAGAAAATATTTGACTTAATTCAGAAACACGAAGACTTGTTTTTTCATTTACGAGCTCAACAATCTTTTGCTGTCTTTCTGCCACAAGCATCAGCATTCAACCTCTCTTTAAACCATTAACTCTTCTATTCTCACTCTTTATTTTATCATTTGATTTAATTTATTTCTCCTCTTAAATCGTAGGTTGGCTTTCACCAATGTAGTGGCAAAACTTTTCATAAGCTGTCTTCCAGGATTCCTGACTTTCCGGGAAGTAATACGCCATTTTCGTTGCTTTCAATGCTATTTTTCTTGCTTCATCAATTCCCGTAATTCGACCTAGAGCCATTAATTGAACAAGAATATTCCCTATGGCACTAGCTTCTGTAGGACCCGCCCAGACGGGTTTACCTAAGGCATTAGAGGTAAATTGACACAACATCTTATTTTTTATCCCTCCGCCCACCATATGCAATCCAAAAAATTCTTTTTCCGACAGTTTTTCAGTCCGTTCAAAGACATATCGGTATTTCATTGCCAGACTTTCTATAATGCACCTGACAATTTCTCCTCGAGATTCAGGAATCGGTTGATTTGTATTTTTACAATACTCTTGAATTTGTTGCGGCATATTTGATGGGTTTAAAAACAACGGATAATCTGGGTCAATGAAAGATCGAAAAGCTGGCACTTCTTTAGCTTCTTCCATTAAACGCTCATAATTCGTACTTTCATGATGACCCCATATTCGTCGACATTCTTCTAGTATCCAAAGCCCCATGATGTTTTTCAAAAGGCGGAAGCGTCCTCCCACTCCGCCTTCATTTGTAAAATTCAATTCCAATGCCTCTTTATTGATCACCGGTTCTTTTACTTCCGTACCCATTAAAGACCATGTCCCACAGCTTAAATATGCAAACGACTCATCTAATGCTGGAACGCCAGCTACAGCTGATGCTGTATCGTGCTCCCCAACAGCGATAACGGGAATTGGAGAAATCTCCAGTTCTTCACACAGGTCTTCTTTTAAATGTCCTATAATGGTACCCGGCCCTACTACTTCTTGAAAGATTTTCTCAGGAAGCCCTAAAGTATCTAGTAACTCGCTATCCCACTTCATTAAATTAGGGTTAAAAAGTTGTGTAGTCGTCGCATTCGTAAATTCACTTTTCTTTATCCCAGTTAAAAAATAGCGCAGAAGATCGGGAATCATCAGTAACGACTCAGCTTTTTCTAGTAACCACCCATTCTTTTCTTTCATCGCCATCAATTGATAGATCGTATTAAATGTTAGGAACTGAATTCCTGTCTTTTCAAACAGCTTCTCCTGAGTAATCCAATCTTCATGAACTTTTTTCATAACCCCATCTGTTTGATGGTCTCGATAGTGATAGGGATTCCTTAGGAGCTCTCCATCTTTACCCAGTAGTCCGAAGTCAACAGCCCAGGTATCAATCGCGATCCCCTCAAGCTTCGCCCCAGTTTCAACCGCCTTTCCTATCGCAAGCTTAATGTCATGAAACAAACGAAGAATATCCCATTGGAATCGTCCGCTCACTCGGACAGGATCGTTAGTAAAACGATGAATTTCTACCAGTTCAAGTAGATCACCCTTTAGCTCAGCTAGCACCGCCCTGCCGCTACCAGCGCCAATATCAACCGCTAAAACGCTCACCAACTTGCACCGCCCTTACCGCGAGAAAGGATTTTTTCTCCATAACCGCTTTCCTGGTAAGCCTTCATTGGATCAATCGGTAAACCAGATTCTTCTCTCATCGCTTTAAGTAGAGGGGCTACATCAAATTCAAACGCCTGCCTTACCGCATGCTCAGCACCTAACACATCATTTCTTTCTTGAGCTTCCTTAACGTCAGCTAAGTTGATTAGGAGAGCTTTAGCATAAAGTGTTTGAATATTCGTGATTGAGCGAATCATAGCTGGGATCTTCGGTTCCAAATTGTGACACTGATCAAGCATATATGCAATGTTATCCGCATTTTTTCGAACGCTTGGATCATTATCCTTCTGTGCTAAAACGATTTGAGAGAAAATCAAAAACAGTTCATATGGATTATGGGCGGCTGCTATGAGATCATCATCCGCATACTTTCGGCTATTAAAGTGGAACCCGCCTAACCTTTGTTCATCTAGTAGATATGCAACAATATGTTCAATATTCGTTCCTTGGGGGTGGTGCCCAGTATCTACTAATACTTCTGCCTGTGGACCTAACTTCTGAGCCATATTATAGGCCATACCCCAGTCAGCTAGATCAGTGTGATAAAAGGCTGGTTCAAAGAATTTATACTCAATCAACATTCTCATATCATCGTCCATGGACTCATACATCTCACTCAAACACTCTTGCATCCAATGCTTCCGTTTCCTAAAGTCAGCTTGCCCAGGGTAGTTTGTGCCATCAGCAAACCAAAGACTCACATCTTTAGAACCAATCGTTCTAGCGATTTCTACACACTCTAAAAGATGATCTGTTGCTTTCCGACGAATCGAAGCATCAGAATTGGTGACGCTACCAAATTTATAATCGTCGTCTTGAAACAAATTTGGATTTACTGCCCCTAGATGAACATTATGGTCGATAGCATACTGCTTTAACTTCTTATAATCATCGACTTTATCCCATGGAATATGAATAGCTACGCCCGGACAGTTTCCTGTGAGTTTATGGACTTGCGCTGCATCTTCAATTTTTTCAAAAGGATCGCGTGGAATTCCTTCTTGTTGGAAAACTTTAAATCGTGTACCTGAATCCCCATATCCCCAGGAAGGTGTTTCTATGTTTAATTTTCTAAGCTTCGTTTTCACTTCTTCAAGGTTTATTCCTCTATCTTCTTGTTGCTCTTCAAATAAATGATAGTATCGATCAGAATTCCCCATTATCTCTCACCTCTCCAATACTCAGTATCTATTAATCCGCTGCGTATGCTAAAGTTGTCATTAAAGCGTTTTCAGATTGAGTCGTATCTAGTCTACTATATTGCACGACAATTGGTAGGTCACTCGTAACTTCAATTGCATATGGGACCCCTTTTGGGACAGATTCCCCATCTATATGGAGGGAATCTGTTTTTAAGTGCTTTGTACGATTTCCATGAATCTCATATTTTATGTTTTTGATCGGTTCTCGATCTTCAAAGTACAGGTGTATGTCCAAGTGCACAGTCTCCTGGTTACGGTTTAACACACAGATCGCCTCGTGACTTTCTAAAGATCCAGAACTTTTAGGAGGAATATAGGCATCTGGGATAATCCACGATTTCTTTCCGATTGGCATTGGAAAACCTCCATTCAATGATTTAGCGAGTAAAGGCTGCTGGGACTCCGCCATCAACCGTAATCATACACCCTGTAGTTTTCTCAGCATTGCTTGATGCGAAAAACGCGATCGATTCAGCGATGTCTGAAGGCAATATATTAACGTTCAAAATGGTTCGCTTACGGTAGTGTTCTTCTAATTGATCTGGTTCAATTCCATACGAAGCGGCTCTTTCTTCTTTCCATTTCGAATCCCAAATCGCAGAACCTTGAATCACAGCATCAGGTAATACCGTATTTACTCGAATACCGTATTGGCCTCCATCAGCAGCTATTGTTCGGGCAAGATGAGCCTCAGCAGCTTTAGCAGTACTATAAGCAGCAGCATTCTTACCGGCATACACAGAATTTTTCGAGCCGACAAACACCATATTTCCGCCTATTCCTTGCTCCTTCATGAGCTTAAAAGCTTCTCGAGCAACGAGGAAATATCCTTTTACTAATACGTTCATATTCATATCCCATTTTTCAACAGTCGTTTCTTCAAAAGGACTTGAACTGGCCAACCCAGCGTTGTTGACGATAATATCAAGGCCACCGTACTTCAAAACGGATTGTTGTATCGCTTCAGCCACTTCTTCTTCTTTCGTAACGTCCATTTTTACAGCAATCGCTCGTCCAGCTCCATACTTTTCTTCCAGATTAGACGCTACCTGTTCAGCGCCGTCCACATTGATATCTGCCACTACGACATGCGCTCCATCCCTGGCAAAACGCTCGCATGTTGCAGCGCCAATCCCACCTGCACCGCCTGTTACGAACGCAACTTTTCGAGAAAACTCAGCCTCTGCTGGCGAAAGGCTTAGTTTATAAAGTTCCAATGGCCAATATTCGATATGATAAGATTCATTTGCATTAAGTGATACAAATTCTCCAAGTGCAGCGCTTCCTTTCATCACAGCGATTGCTCTATGATAGAGATCTCCGCTCACTTTAGCTGATTTCAGGTCTTTTCCAGTATTAATCATTCCAATACCTGGAATGAGAATAACTCGCGGGGATGGATCAGACATTTTGTCCTCTTCGGAACGATTTGTCTCAAAGTATTGAATGTAATCCTCTTTATAATCCGTTATTCCTGCTTTAATCAACCGGATAAGATCTTCCGTACCTTGATTTTGGGGATCCCAGTCAATAAACAACGGAACTCTCTTCGTATGAACAAGGTGATCCGGACATGCAGCGCCTATTTGTGAAAGATCTTTTGCATCTTCACTGTTAACAAAATCCAAAACTTCCTTATCATCGGAATACGTTAGCAGCATGGTTTTATTCTCACTAACTTCTCCTCGAATGACTGAGAGAATGTGACTTAAAACCTTTTGATGTTCGTTATCATTTAACGACTCATGCTTTTGACCACCAAACATCGCTTTTTGTTTTTGCTTTTCTGTTATATAACTTTCAGCTTCTTGAATCACGGAAATTGTTTTCTCATAACTTTCTTGTGATGTCTCTCCCCAAGTGACAAGTCCATGTTTCTCCATTAAAACTAAATCAGCCTGAGGATTCTGACGAACAGCTTCTGAAATCATTTTTGATAACGTAAATCCTGGTCGAACGTAAGGGACCCAAACAAATCGATCGCCGAATATGTCATTTGCAATTTCTTTACCGTTATGTGCACAGCAAAGACTAATAATAGCATCAGGATGTGTGTGATCTACGTGTTTAAAAGGTAAAAAGGCATGCAATAACGTTTCGATAGAAGAACGTGGATGTTTACTATCAATCATACAATGAGACAAATATCCCACCATCTCTTCATCAGTCATTTCATCTCTTTCCATCAACGGGAGGATATCGTCCATCTTTAATCCAGTAAAGTCCTTTTCTCCCATCGTAGCGAGATCGGAACCACTGCCTTTCACCCACATGACTTCCACATCTTCGCCTTTGAAATCGCTCTCAATCGTTTTCATGGACGTATTGCCTCCACCAAAATTACATACTGAACGATCACTTCCTAATAAATTAGAGCGATAAACAAGCTCTTCAACACCGTTTCGATCATTCGCTTCCTGGCTATCCCATCGGTTCTGAATCATTTTTTCTCCTCCAAACAAGCAATTTTATAAATTCATTATCTATACCATATCAAACTTTTGTTTATTTTTGAACACTTTTGTTTACTTTGTTTTTAATTAAAGTTCCTATTTTCTTCTATTACCACGGTTTCTTTTTGGCCAAAGCGCTCTTCCTCGATTTCTTCAAGGGTTTTACCTCTAGTCTCTGGGGCAAGAATGATGCCAATCAAGAAATGGATTACTAAGAAAACAATCATAACGATTCCAGCCGCTTGAAACCCGAGGTTGTCCATAACTGTGGGAAGTAGAAACGACCATATTGCGATACCAAACCGAACTAAGAAGAACATAATGCCCTGCGCTCCCGCACGATACTTCGTTGGGAATAACTCACTAGCCCATAAACCATAAAACGCTTGAGCACCAAAGCCAGCGGCACATCCCCATAAAATGACGAAAGCAAATAACGAAAACCAATTCATTGGCATGAACGTCAAGATAATCCACGCCACGATTCCCATAACAGCGCCTAAACCAAATAAAAACCGACGGCTATACTTATCTCCAAATTTCATAAAGACAAAGAATGTCGTAGCCACTGTTAACATCCATAAAAATGCTTGAAGTAAATTAGCTTGTCCGCTTGATAATCCACCTACATTTTCATATATGTAAGGCATAAAATAACCCATTGCACCTGCAGTTAAGTTCCAGAAAAGATAGATTCCCACTAATAAGAACAAAGCTTCGCGATTCACTTTGAGAGTAAACAATTCTTTCAGAGAGCTCCGTGACAAGCTTCCAGATAAGCCACTTTGCTTCTCACGTTCTTTCCCCTCTTTCCAAATTTTAGATTCAGATAGCCCCTGTCGGATATACCAGGTAATAAATGCAATGATAAGTAAATGTACAAATATAAGCCGACTACCCATTAAACCTAATGGAGCAAGAAGAACGGCGAGTAAAAATGTTACTGCCGGTCCCACCGACCAGGCAAGCTGTGCTGTTCCAACATGAGCGGCACGTTTTTCATGTGGAGCTTCTTCTGCAATATACGTCCATGAAGCTGGCACACCCGCTCCTACTGCAATACCAGTAATAATGGTTCCTATTAAAAGCATAGGAAAATTGAACGAAAGAGCGATCAACAACACGCCCAGCATATAGGCCAATAAATCATAAGTATAAATAAATTTCCTTCCATATTTATCACATAAATAACCACCAACTAATGCACCAACCGCAGCACCAAAAGCGTTAGCACTCAGGGCACTCAATAACCCTATCGCCATGCTGTCCAGTGTAAGATAAGCTTGCCACAACGTTAAACTACTTGCCGCAGCGATGATCGAACCGGCTTCAATATAGTTTGCCATCGCAACGGATATCGTCGCCTTCCAACCGGTTGTACTTTTACTACCTATTTTCGCCATATTTTTCCTCCTCTTCAAATTAGCAAGCGCTTACAAATAAAGGTGTAAACCTCAGAAAAATAAACCAGTATAGGTTCTAAAGTCTAACTGCAATTATCTGTTTCATTTTTCTGAATATAAACACTTATTTTGCCTGTATTGAAATAGTAAACAATAAAACCAAATAAGTCAACATAAACAAATGTATTCATTTTTGTTTATATTTGTTTTGGATTAGCGGGACGGTTCTAGCGATTCACTGTTGCATAGCAGATTGTATGGGAGTCATACTAAAGCCTCCCCCTAGTTTACTTGTTTTCTGAAATCATCCATATTTAAAACCCCCTTGCTTGCGCAAGAGGGTTTACGTTAAACAAATTCGTTAGAGATTTTTTACTGACCTCGAATCAATAGAATCATTTCTGCTGATTCTAATTCCTATTAAAGTGTACCGTATCTTTTAAATCATTGCCTTCTTCTAATGATTTACTGGTTGTCACCTTTTTCACAAACTCTTTGACCGTTTTAACATTCACTCCCGACTCCCAATATTCAGCGATTTCCGGCGTGACTTTAACCAGTACAACATCCGGATCATCAGCAGAAGTATTTAATAGCTTTTCAACAACCTTATTCATGTACTCTTTCTTCTTCACGCTATCCTGAACCAATTCAGCAGTGCCGCTAATCGACACATAAGATGATCCTGCATACGCTAAGTTTACGGCAGGAGTAAGCTTAATATCCTCATATTTATCCGTATCTTTTTTGGTAATAAACCAGATCTCTTCCTGATCCAATTCGACTTCCTGTGTTTGCATAGGACGAGACATCAGCTTGCCATCTGGAGAAATAGTAGTTAACATTGCTACTTTCTCATCTTTGATCAAATCTTTAATATTTTTAAGGGTTTTCTGATTTTCTAAATGTTGGTTTGTCATTTGTAATTCCTCCTTCAGATAGTGAAACTTGATTTCAAAAAAATAGCTTAGAGACTCTCCTAAGTTAGGCGTTATCTGCTACTAAATTAGGAAAAATTATACTCCAAAGGTGTTCCCACCATTTACATTGATATTTTGTCCAGTAATAAAGTTAGCCTCGTCACTTGCTAAAAAACGCACCATGTAGGCAATGTCTTCCGGTTTCCCTAACCGGTTCAAAGGAAGGCCGTCAATATAACTACCTGCGCTTGCCTCGGAAACGTCACCATGGCGCTCAACCGGAGTAAAACCTGGATGCACAGCATTGACTGTGATGTCAAGTTTCCCTAGCTCATTTGCCCAGGAGCGAGTCATTCCAATGACCGCAGACTTTGCGGTAACATAATTCGAAAAATCGCTATTGCCTAATTCCACAACTTCGCTTCCAATATTAATAATGCGCCCCCACTTTTTTTTCTTTCATAGGCTCCATAACCTCTTTTAAAAGTAATAAAGGGGCCTTCACGGTAAAATGCAGCTGATCCAAGTAATCTTCCCAAGACACTTCTTCCAACGAAAATTCTGGCTGTGGACCAGTGGCGTTATTGGCGAGAATATCAATCGGTTGCTGGAAAGTCTCTCGTGAAACAGCTACCAACTTTTCAACATCTTTTTGATCTGTGATGTCTGCTTGAATAGCGACTGCTTCTCCACCAAGCTCTTGAATATCATGAACAACCGCTTCTGCTTTTTCTTGATTGCTACTGTAATTAATAATTACCTTTATTCCAGATTCAGCAAGTTTTTGGACAATCACTTTGCCGAGTCCTTTTGAACTCCCTGTTACTAGGGCAACTTTTTTACTCATCATGTCCCCCTATCATCACGCTAATTTACTCGTTTCTTTTCATGAGACAAAAGACCAAAAACCTGTCCTTCTGTCTCTACCATTCACCTATACTTTCGTTTCCCGCTTACCCACAAAGTTACACGTTTTTCAACGATCAGTAATTCCACACTAACAAAGCCCTTGTTTCCAAGGACTTTTGCAATCTGTAGGAGTGAAACATAACGCGGATTTTTTCTCCTAGTCACGTTCTTTCAACAGGATCAGTTATGGGGATCCATCAACTATCAAATATTTATTCTTTTACTCAGGATTTAAAAAAATAAGTGCAAAAAATCCCTTCATTACTACGAGCAATCACATTAGAACCCGCTTAACTACTGCTCTATCAACTTTTCAAATTCTCTTTAATCGAATTGATCTGGGTGGAATACGTTTCTATCTTCTCGGTGAGGTTCTTCAACCGCCCTTTACGATCCAACACCATCCGCTCTACAACTTGTGGACTTGGCCCACCTGTTACGCTCCTTCTCTCAATAAACGTAGAAGGGTCACAGATATTTTTCCAATCTTCTTCTAAAAGTTGCACGCCGCCAATCCACCCATTTACTTCAGAAACGCTCACTTCATATAACTCTTTCTTTGCATCATTTGCTTTCTTACTTACGTAGCTCGAAATCTGGTGTGCTTTTCGAAATGGCACACCATAATCTCTAGCGAGGACGTCTGCTAACTCAGTAATCGTAATCATATTTGTTTTGGCTTGCTCAAGTGCTCGTTCCTTGTTGAATTTCATTGTCGTAATGACAGCTGTTAATAGCTTGGTAACACGATTCGCTTTATGGAACCCGTTATATAGGTGCGGTTGCAAATCATCTTCTGTATCCACAATATCTCCATATGGCGTGTTGTGAATCATTTGGATGACGCTTAGTCCTTCGCCAACTGCGCTGCTAGCGAGTGCTCTTGAATGTTCCAATGATACCGGATTTCTTTTCTGCGGCATAATGCTACTTACCTGGACATAAGCATCAGAAACTTTAAGTAATCCTACTTCATTAGACGCCATACGGAGAAGCTCCTGAATCCACCTGCCCATGTTTGTCATCAAACTAACTAATGTAAGAGCGGTTTCTAGCAAATAGTCTCCTGTCCCAATCGCATCATAGGAATTTTCCATCACGTCATCAAACCCTAGTAGCTCGACCATTCGTTCTCGACTGATCGGAAATCCAGTCGTTGTAATGGCCGCCGCCCCCATCGGCGAACGATTCACTGTATTATACGCTTGCCATAAGCGGTCCACGTCTCTTGATAGATTATCGGATATTGCTAGTAAATAGTGACCAAATGTGGTTGGCTGAGCAGGTTGAGTATGCGTGTGAGCCGGCATCACCGTATGAATATGGTCTTCCGCTTGCATAACAATTGATTGCCCTAGCTTTTTAACGTTTCCCAACAAGTCGAGCATATGATCTCGAATCACGATCCGATACATCGCTTCACCCATATCATTTCGACTCTTCGCGATATGCATCTTGCCTGCTAAATCGTCACCAATTACCTTCGCCACTTCGGCTTCTACAAGAAAAAAGAAATCTTCATATTCCGGGACATAGTTTAGTAACTTCTTCTCCATCTTCGCTACTTCATTGACGCCCCCCAAAATCTTCCTTGCTTCCACAGCAGTAATAATTTTTTGTTCTTTCAGCATCGTCGTATGCGCGCGATGAATCATAAACATCGCATCAAATAAGTAGTCACGCTGATCTTTGAAAACCGGTTTAAGCAGTTCGTCTACGTAGGTTTTCCCGGGAAAACAACCCCCATCTTCTAGCTCAAAATCTTCCTTTCTTTTATTCATGGTTTCACCTCATTGTACTAGAGCGTATTTTCTGATTTAACTCCGAAGAATTTATAAGAAATAATCATCACGATCGCAATAAGACCAACCTGAATCATGCCATAGGCTGCAGCCTGACCAAGATTAAACATCCTTAGTTGATTCATAATCTCAATGGAAATTGGGCGATTGTCTAACGTATACAACAAGACAGATGTCGGAAACTCTCCAACTGCCTGAACAAAAGCTAGCAGAGTTCCGCTTAGAACTCCTGGCATAATAATCGGCAAGACAACTCTTCTGAATGTATACAACCATCTCGCTCCTAAATTCTGTGCGGCTTCTTCTATCGAATCATCCATTTGCTCCAGTACAGCGTTCGTCGACCGCACGACGAGTGGTATAAAACGAATAAAATATGCGAGAGGCAAGATCCAGAATGTACCGACAAGTACTTGACCAAACGAGAAAATCGACTTACTGTTAAACGCTAAAATAAGATTCATTCCAACAACAGTAGCGGGTAATGCCCATGGAAGCATAACAAGAATATCTAGTAAATTCTTACCGAAGAATTTTCTTTTCACAAGTGCATAAGAAGTAATTATTCCGAATACAAAACATCCTAAGCATGCAATGAAAGCCATGATTAAACTATTACGAACCGGATCCCAGATATTCGGATCCTCAAACAGTAAACGATAGTTTTCAAGATTGAAAGAAGTAGGATACTTCTGCCACGTCCACGCGCCTTCTGGAACAAAAGATAGTATCGCTAAAACCGCATGTGGCAGTAAAAGCACAATCATCGCTACTATTCCAAGAGACACCATCATCCATTTTAGGATTGGGTTATTGACCTCACTTCTGTGAGCACCAATCCCTTTTGATCCCATTCGATAGTCTTTTCGATTTTGGAACCAACGCATAAATAATAGGAAGGTAATCGAAACGGCTGAGAGAATAACAGATTGCGTTGCCGCCATTTCCAAATCGCCATTAATTTTGGAAAAGTAGATTTGGAGACTTAGCACTCGATACCCTCCAGCAAGTAGAAACGGAGCACTAAAGGAAGCCATCGAAACCATAAAGACAAGCAGGGATGCTGCAACTAAAGCGGGTGTTAATAATGGAAATGTGACCTTCCAAAATACGCCTAAACGTCCTGATCCAAGATTGGCTGCTGACTCTTCCAGCGATGGGTCGACATTATTAAGTGCTGAAGAAACCGTCATATAGAAATACGGATACATTGTATAAGCGTGAACGAGAAGAATTCCCGTCACACCGCCTATGCTAAATGGAACTTCCTCTAAATTCAGTAAGTCTTGAAGCGCTACCGGGATAAGTCCCGCTTCTCCGTAAAGCCACATAAATGCCATTACTCCAACAAGTGAAGGTAAAACAATTGGCATGATCGCTATTCCTGAGAAAAAGGAACGACCAGGAAAATTATACCTTGTAAAAATAAACGCAAGTGGTACGCCAATACATGCACTTAGTAAAACAGATAATAAGGATATGTAAACCGAGTTCCATAGTGCTTCTAAATTTGCTTGTGCTTTCGGGCCAAAAAAGTCCACATAGTTTTGTAGAGTAAATAACCCATTTTTCTTAAAGCTTTCTATAAACGTTTCAACTGTTGGATAGAGAACATATCCAACGAGGACCAGGATAATCGGTATAAGAAGAAGGATCGTTTTTCTTTTCTCTGCATTTAACAATCTCTATCCCTCCTTTGCCACTGGAACGATTCGAACCTGATCAGGTGGTAGTTGAACATAAATATCAGATCCTTCTCGTAGATATGTACTCGGTCCCCGGTTTAAATCGGTTACTTTTAATGTGGTGTGACCTTCATTAACTTTAATGAAGCTATGAACAGACTCACCTGTGAATTGAACAAGATCTACTTTTCCTTTTAAAACATTCAAAGCTTCTAAATTTGTTTTTGATAAAATAATGGCTTCCGGTCGAACGGACATTTTAAAGCTGTCATTCTTACTGAAGACTTCTTCACCAGGGGGATCAGTATGAACAAGAAGGTTTAATGCCTCACAAAAAAACCCTCCATCCCTTTGCTTCACTTCAAACAAGTTCGTTTCGCCAATAAATTCAGCAACAAAATCATTTACCGGCTGATTGTAAATTTCTGTTGGTGTCCCAATCTGCTGGCAATTCCCCACGTTAAACACCGCGATGCGATCACTCATCGTAAGTGCCTCTACCTGATCATGCGTTACGTAGATTGTGGTAATTCCATATTCGCGCTGCAAGCGAAGAATTTCATTTCTCATCTCATCTCGTAATCTCGCATCAAGATTACTTAATGGTTCATCTAGTAATAAAATATCCGGCTCAATAACAAGCGCCCTTGCTAACGCGACCCGTTGCTGCTGTCCACCGCTTAACTGACTTACCTGACGATCAATAAATGCCTTTAAGCGCACTTTTTCTAACACATCTTCTACTCTTCTTTTTACCTCAGCTTTACTCACTTTTCTTACTTTTAACCCAAAGGCCACATTTTCAAAAACGGTCATATGAGGGAAAAGGGCATAGTTTTGGAAAACCATGCCCGTGTTTCTTTTTTCAGGTGACACTGTCGTCATATCACGATCATCGAATTTCACTTTCCCAGCTGAAGGATAATAAAATCCTGCGATCATCCTAAGAGTTGTTGTTTTTCCGCATCCACTTGGTCCAAGGAAAGTAAAAAATTCCCCTTCTTTAATCGTGATATCCAACTCTTTCACGGCAGTGACATCGCCAAATTGTTTTGTAATATTAGATAAGGTTACTGCAGTCATAACCAACAACTCCTCTTTCTGGAGATCTACTCTTCTTTTTGCTTTTCACTGTTTTTAATATTGTTGTCCCAGTATTCCATCCACTCATCAGACTTCTCCTGGAAAACTTCCCAATCGATCTCCATCGCATTGATTTCTGTTTCTTCAATCCACTCTGGAAGATCACTGATATCATCACGCGTTGGAATTCTGTAATATTTCTCGGCTAGCAACTTGGCAGCTTCTTCTGAATTAACAAACTCGTAAAAAGCTTTCGCAGCTTCTGGATGTGGCGCACCTTCAACAATCCCGATTCCTTCTGTTAAAACTGGAGTTCCACTCTCAGGAATCACATAGCTAAATGGATATCCCTTCTCTTCCGCTAACATAACAGTATCCGGCATATTCCAAACCGAAAGATTGCCTACGCCTTTCGCTACCTGGTTGTACATAATCTCTGGATTGGCCGCGTACTCTTTCGTATTCTCATCTAACTTCTGTAGCCATTCATACCCAGCATCAGGGCTATCAGTCTCTTTGTAATCCTTATAGATGATAGAAGAATAAATCGTGCGCATTGTACCTGAAGCAAGTGGATAACGAATGATTAATTCATCTTCCCATTTCGGATCCACAAGATCATCCCAGTCCTTCGGAGCGTCTTCTTCTGAGATTTCTTTATTATTGTAAAGAATCACTTCAGGTGTTTGAGAAGTACCTGTCCAATACCATTCTTCGTCATGATACATATCATCTAATGAACCAGCATAGCTTGGCTCATATTGCTGCAAAAGCCCATCCGTCTTGGCTTCATCGAACATCACTTGAGGTGCACCCCACCATATATCCGCTTGCGTATTATTCTTTTCGGAGCGAACCCTGTCTAGAATTTCCTGTGAACCAAGGTCGAGAAATTCCATGTCTACATCATATTCCGCTTCAAATTGTTTCTCGAATTCACTCAAAATATCTTTACCGTGCGGTGAGTATACGACAACCTTATCTTCCAAATCACCTTCACTTTCAGAGCCAGAATCCCCATCGCTACTTGCTTCTTCATTCCCTGCCATACACCCTGTTAGGATGATGCCGAACACTAGCATGGTAATTAACATCATCCATCGAAATTGACGTTTCATACATTCATTTCCCCCTTCTCATAATTGGATAATCGAATTATGTTCTTCAAGGAATAGCGCCGCTGCTCCAACGATTCCGGCTTCCTTTCCAAACGTTGACGGTACAATTTTGCAGCTCTGTGGTGTGAAATGCTCTACAATTTCAATTAACGAATGCTTATAATCCTCAAATGACTCGCTTACACCACCTCCTATAATGACGAGGTCTGGATCGAATAAAGACACATAATTAGCGATGCCAAATCCTAAATGTTCGATTGCTTTTTCAACCACTTCACTCGCATCCTCATCTCCTTTTTTCCAACTAATAAAAGCTTCTTTTGCCGTTAACGGCGTGTTCTTTACTTCAGAAAGTTTATTCCCGATGGATGAACCACTTGCGACACTCTCAAGAAACCCATAGCCCTCATAAGTGGGGTGATAGCTTTTTGCACTTTGAAAATCTGTCACTAAATATCCCATCTCACCCGCACTGTAACGACTTCCTCGAAAAAGTTTTCCGTTAATGATCATCCCACTGCCTATTCCTGTACCTATCGCGATAAAAATAAGATTTTGTAGCGACTTTCCGGCACCAAGCCACTGCTCACCAAGAACGCTCGTATTGACGTCATTTTCAACATAGATTGGAAACGGAAAGTACTCACTCGCTATTTTCCGAACGGGATACCGCTTCCACCGTAAACTAGGGGCATCCAATACAATGCCATGTTCCATGTTCGTTACACCTGGGACACCGATTCCCATCCCAAGGATTTTCTCATTACTTAACTGTAAATCACGAAGCATACTATTTACGTCTTTTTGTAAGCGCTTAAATAAATCTTTTTCAAGGTATTCACTTGTGGAAAATTCCCGATAAGCATGAACCTCTCCGTTTAAACATGTCACCCCAGAAGCTACTTTTGTACCGCCGATATCGACGCCAATCACATAAGCTGCTTTAGGATTAAAAACGAGATGAACAGGCTTCCGCCCCCCACTAATCGTCGATTCACCCGGTCCTTTCTCCTCGATCCACCCCTCTTGTAACAATTGTTCAACGATCAGTGAAACAGAGGGTTTACTAATTTGAATCCTTTTGGAAATCTGCGAGCGAGAAATCGGTTCAAAATCGCGAATACACGTCAACACAAGTTGTTTATTTATATTTTTGATAGATGCGGCATCGCCCTTTTGCATAAATGTGTACTCCTTTATAAATGATAAAAAACAAGCAGAAACATCCTTAGTTAGTTAAGGTTACTTACTAACGATTACTTTCATTTATAAAGGCTGAACAGAAAAATGTAAAATACTGTTTATGCCCTTTCTTACAAACTGAGAGTTATTTTGCTCAATAATGCTTCTAATTGCTATCTTTTAATATAAATTTAGAAAATTTTATTTATTTTGTTAAATAGTGACTATATGACTATCCAAACAGTACAAAAGTAGGTTCCATTTATTGGATTGATCTGCTTATAATGGTTTTAAGTTAGTTATATTCTGTTACTAACTAAGTTCAGAAGATGAAGGAGGATTTATTTGAAGGACCTGGGGAAGATTTTATTATCGTTGGTTTTGATCCTTTCTGCCTTTGGAACAAGCTCCATTAGTTTTGCGGAAGAGTCATCTACACAGGATGCAAACTTAGCATTGTGGGAATCTGTCGTTCCATTAACAACCACAGCAAGTTTCATGAATACGGGTGCCCATCCTGATGACGAGCGGAGTCATTTCCTCGCTTATTTATCAAGAGGGCAAGGTGTGGACACGTCCTTTCTACTCTCCACTCGTGGCCAGGGTGGTCAAAATGAAATCGGCAGCGAGCTTGGCGATGGACTAGGTATCATTCGCACAAACGAACTGCAAGCTTCATCGAAAGTCTTTGGAATCGAAACGTTTTTCTTAAACGAAGATTTTGAAGACAGCATCAAAGACTTTGGCTTCTCTAAAACACCTGAAGAAACGCTGAACAAATGGGGAGAAACGGAAACCTACGAACGACTCATTCACGACATCCGAACATTTAAACCAGACATCATTATGCCCTCTTTTCGCAACGTTGACTCCCAGCATGGTCATCACCGCGCCATGACATTGCTTACCCAAAAAGCATTTGAAGACGCAGCCGACTCTTCTGTTTTTCCTGAACAGCTTGAAGATGGCTTAACCACCTGGCAAGTAAAGAAACTCTACCTCCCTGCTGAAACAGAAGATCAAACCACCACTTCTATCCAAATCGGAATCTATGACGAACACTATGACATGACTTACCCGCAACTTGGTGAAAAAGCGCGTTACTTACACGAATCCCAAGGAATGGGAAGAGATGTTGGAGATGGCCCAGAAATCGTCAATCTTCAGCTAGTTAAATCAACAGTTGGCGATATTCCGGAACAGGAAGAAAGCATCTACGAAAACATTCCCTACGATTTCGCGGATTACGCTAACACCCTTTCAAAAGGCGGCAATAAGTACAAACAAAAGCTGATCCATCTTCAAAAGGATCTTGAAAAGGTGAAAAGTGCCTATCCTCACCACGAGAACGTACTAACTCAAGCTGAAAATGCGTACAAACAGATTCAAAAACTTATCAAGCAGATGGAGAAAGACAACAAGCTATCTGAGGATTTAAGAAACACTTTAAATCATAAGCTTCAAGTAAAAGAAGAACAGCTTACAAATACGATGTTTACAGCAGCCCAGTTGGAAGTAAAAGTTGAAGTAGCCGATCCACAATTAACACCAGGTGATACAACAAATTTAAGCGTTTCGATCATGAACAATGGCTTTGAAAAGATTAAAGATCTTTCTTCTACCCTTTCCATCCCAGAAGACTGGGTCATAAAAGGCCAGCATCACTCTTCCTCTTTAGCACCGGGAGAAGAGGTAATGTTCGATTACAACGTAAAAGCTACATCCAGAAACTATTATGATGCCTACACACCGGATGCGATTAAATCTAATATTCGTTTTAAAGTGAAAGGACAACCTGTTACAAAAGCCTTCACACCAACTGAACGCGTTGCCCTATTACCAGAGGTAGCTGTGAAACCATCTCCTGAGAATTTAGTGATGAACACAAAAGACATTGAAGAAAGTGTCACGATGGATGTAGAAGTTGAAAAATTTGCGGAAGGTGCTCTTGAAACAGACGTCTCCCTCCAGTTACCAGAGGGATGGACAGCTAAACCTGAATCGCAGGAAGTTTCATTTGGATCTGATGAACAAATGAAAGCCATTTCGTTTACACTAACGCCTCCACAGAATGTAGAAGAAGGCGAATTTCAAATTGTTCCGCAAGCACAGAGTGGAAACGAAACGATTAGTAAAAACGTCCAAATGATTCAGTACGATCATACTGGTACAAACTATTATGTATCAGATGCCGCGGTTAACGGCGTAGCCTTCCCGCTCGACTATCCTGAGGATCTTAAAATCGGCTATGTCGATAGCGGATTTGATAAGGTTGCCGATCAGTTATCGAATGTAGGTATGGATATTACCCAATTAACCGAGCAGGACTTAGCATCAGGAGATCTCTCTCAATACGATACGATCGTCACTGGAATCAGAGCGTATCTTTCAAGAGAAGACTTGCTACAGCATAACGAGCGCTTACTCGAATACGTCAACAATGGCGGTCACCTTGTCGTGCAATACAACAAACCATGGGATAACTGGGACACGAACACTACCGCACCATATGAACTAGAAATCGGACAGCCCTCGATCGAGTGGCGCGTCACCGATGAAGATGCTCCGATTAACGTATTAAAACCAGAAGCGACAATCTTTAATTATCCAAACAAGATCAAGCAATCAGACTGGAATGGCTGGGTGCAAGAAAGAGGCCTCTACTTCCCAATGAACTGGTCAGATGAATTTGAAGCGTACGTTAGCGTCGCTGATCCAGGGGAAGAGGCATTTGAAGGCGGAATTTTGAAAGCAGACTATGGTGAAGGAACGTACATTTATACAAACCTAGTCTGGTACCGTCAAATTCAGAATCAGGTACCTGGTGGGTATCGTATTTTTACTAACTTGGTTAGTTATCCTTATTACGAGGAGTGAGGTAAATAGAAGAACCGCCTGGAGATTTTCCAGGCGGTTTTTTTATCGTAGTTAGCTGTATCGATTTTTTTTGCAATCAATACTAGTCTAGCGTTTAATTATTGCTCTAATCCCGCTATCCCGTAGCCCCCGGCCCCAGAATGAGTCGAAATCATACCGCCCGCTTGGATCCATCTTATATTTTGAAATCCGCTTTCTTTGGCAACCTCATCCATCCGCTGCTTGATCTTTTCATCAAGACCTATCGAATAAATAAAATAAAGCTGCTCTCGATCGATGTGGAATTCATTTAAGTAATCTCTCAAAAGCTTTTCACTAGCTCCGATCATTTTCCCGCGATACTTCTTTGTAGACATGAGCTTTCCATCCTTCAACTCGATGCATGGCTTTATTTTCAACAGAGCTCCAATCAGTGAAGCCATATTGCTTACCCTTCCTCCTGCTTTAAGAAAATCAAGGCTGCCTGGGATGAAAGCCAGTCTTGATTTAGGAACAATTGCCTCTATTTTTTCAACTAAGCTTTCCGCTCCAATGTCAGGTTCTTTTTCTAAAACTTTAGCGGCATACAATACAATCGCAGCTAATCCTCCAGTAACGTTCAGAGCATCAATGAGAAAAATGTCTTCAAATTCTTCCGCAGCAATGACGGCATTTTGAAAAGAAGAAGAAGCTTTTGATGTATACCCAATATGTACAATGATGCAATCTGGGGAATTCTCTCTTATCGTCGAAAAAAACTCTTGATACTCATGAGCATTTGTAGAGGTAGTAGAAGGGATTTTTTTCGTGTGTTCGTAATAGTCATAAATATCCTGGACCGGCAATGAACCGTCTAAATAATCCTTACCATCCATAATAATGTGCATGGGAACGACTTGAATATCGTACTTTTCAGCTAAATCCTCCGGTATGTCGGCACCGCTTTCAGTGGATAAGATAATCCTTCGCATTCGATTTCCCCCTTGGTTATATTTAGGACCGTCTACACTCTTCCTGCATTATGCTTTAACTATACAGGAGAAAACCTTATTAGCGTTGTGATTCATTTTTATCCTCCTTACTTTTAGTACATTTAGGTGGATTAATTAGTACTTCAGGAGAGAGAAAAAACGGCTTCTTTTCTCTCTCGCATACGCATTTCTGCCAAAAACTTCCCACTATTCCCTCCGCAGTTTCATCACAATACTATTTTTCTTATGTAAAAATGGTTCAATTCCCAAAATAGAATCAAAGAATCGTGGAAAATTTAGCTCGATTCATCGTCAAGATGTATTGAAAAAGGTAAAAAACCCCTCTTGCATATGCAAGAAGGGTTTCCAATGATGGAGCATAGCGGGCTCGAACCGCTGACCTCTACACTGCCAGTGTAGCGCTCTCCCAGCTGAGCTAATGCCCCGTATTATGACAGCGATTTCCTGTCGACAAGATTTATTTTATCATAGCTTTTATTGTGAGGGCAACTTATTTTTTGAAATATGCGAAAGTACATAAATCTCATTTCGAAATGGCAGCCTCTATATCAAAAGCCCCTTAACATCATACCAATGTACATAAAGTATAATGTACACAAAGTATTTTGAGGGGCTTTTACTCATTCTAAAACTTTTCTTCTTCTTCCCCTGCTTCTTCTTTTAATTCCAACTTCCTTTTTTCCAACTCCAGTTTCTTTTCCTCTACCTCTAACTTCTTCTTTTTCAAGTCAAAATTCATTACAAAATATAAAAAGATAAACGTCATCCCAACGATTACGGATATAAATAAAAATAGGTCCAAACAAATCTCCTCCAATATTTAGCTTCGTTCATTAAGTATACTTATAAAAATAAACATCATGTTCATTTTTCTTTATTCAACCTGCAATGTTGGTTGAATAAGCTGTTTTAAACTGCCTTACCTCTACCTGTTTAGTGATGCTATACTAAAAGATATATACAATTTTGATAAGGGAGATGAATTCATGAAAGATATCCTTATCCAATATATGAAACGGTTTTCGGATCTCAGTGAATCCGAATTAAGAAAGCTGACAATCGATATTCCTGTTGCTACGTTTAAGAAAGGAACGGTCCTTTTACATCAAGGTGAAGTTCCTGACAAATGCTATTTTGTTTTAAAGGGATGTGTACGGCTTTACGGTGTCGATAAAAATGGAAAGGAGAATACGTTCAATTTCTATACGGAAGAACAAAGTGTCACGATTTTTAATCAGCATACTCCCGACAAAATTTCTCCATACTCTCTTAGCTGCTTGGAAGACTGTACGCTTATTGTAGGTGATTTATCTACTGAGCAGGAAGCTTACGACATGCATCCGGTATTAGAAGAACTGACTCGCAAAATGATTGAAGAAGATATGGGTGCTATGAGGGATAATTTCGCCTCCTTCATTTCTTCGACGCCAGAAGAGCGCTACCACAATTTGATGGAAAAAAGACCCGATTTAATTGACCGGGTTCCCCAGTACCAACTAGCAAGCTACCTGGGAATTAAGCCAGAATCTTTAAGTCGTATCAAGAAGAGGTCCTTATCTAATCTCAGGATTGTAGATTAGTCCATTGTTATTTTTCTTCCTTTTACGAATAACCAGATCCCAAAACCTAATTCACCGATGACCATGGGAGCCATCAGAATTAATTCTAGTAGCCCAATAACGTTTTCAATTTGTGGGATGAAATTGTACATGAAATGAACTAGCGAGTAGCTGAAGCCTGCTAAAACAACTAGAATACTAATCACTTTTGGTATCATTATTGTTTTCATTGCGATCAACCCGACTACGATCAGATGAAGGCCAAAAATGATTAATCCAAATGACCAAATGGCTTCAAAAGCTGTGATGGAATCCCTCGCTTGCTGTGCCACGCGCGATGACGTACCTAACTCTGAATTTTGAACAACACTATTGGTTATCACTAGATGTGAAACCGCATTGGCTAGAATGGCTGTGTAAAGGAAACGAAGCCAGCCGGCTAATAATGCGTAACCAGGATGAAACGGCTTCAAGAAAACATAAAAGCCCCACGAAATAATTAAATCCATAATGATAATGATGAGCCATCCAAGTACCTCAAGACGAAACAAGACTTGAGATGCTTGGATGTTTTTTAATGTTGTTACTGCATCTCCCTCAATGACTAATGAGCTATGAACATACCCTTGAGCAAAAAATGCAGCAAATGTCATGATAAGTAATGCAATTGCTGAAAAGACTGCTGCTTTTTGCTGCATGTTTTGATTAGTTGTTGTCTTTAATTCCATATAAGAGCCTCCTCGACTTTGAAGTTAAATCTATTGTATTTCGTCTGAGGAAGACTTTCATTGACTTAAATCAAGAATATACTATTTTTTAAAATTTGGGCAGGTAAATAGCTTAGTAGTTCGATTCTATTTTACTTCAAAATAAAACCCTCTTACGGTTGCAAGAGGGTTTCTTCTTGTTCTATTACATAATAAAAGTCGTATAACCAATAAAAGAAACGCTGTCCCAGCGTTTCTCATCTCTTATCTTCTCTCCCGACTCGTTAATCCCATTGCCACAAACCGTACAATGAGTGATGCCACGATACTATACACAATCAGTGCAAACACTGCAGAGAATTCAACGACATATTGTCCAGCGAATTCCGTCGTTGGAAAGATGTTTCGAAATGGATATAATAATGGCGCTGAAAAGTCATAGATCCACTGCACGAATGGAGCTGTTGGATTTGCGCTGAATAATTTCAGCAATATGCGAATTCCAAGAATCGCTTGGATAATGCCAAAGATCAGGCGTACGAGCGAGACGAGGAATGATGATAGTGCTCTCATGTTTCTTCACCCTTTTTGTCCTGTCATATCCTTTCTTTACCCTGTTGCGATTGATCACACACGTGTCGTTTTTTTCCAGTGATTGATGGGCATAATGGATGTGGAGAAAGGAGCGTTTTACTTTGAGATTACGTGACTTAGTTTATTATATATCCCGCTATCCGCCTGTATTACAACTAGGTGCACTGATTGTGCTGATTCTTATAACGATGGGCTTTATCATGCATCTGGTGGAGCCGGAAATGTTTCCGACCGTTTTCGATGGGGTGTGGTTTGCGATCGTGACGGCTTCCACGATTGGGTACGGTGATACATCACCTGAGACGGTGAGAGGGAAAGCTTTTGCGATGGTGTTTATTATGTTTGGCGCTGGCTTTATGACGTTTTATATGGCGAAGCTTGCTTCTTCCTTTGTGATGACGCAGGGTGCGCTTGGCCGTGGAGAGCGAAGTTACGAGCGAGCCAATCATGTAGTTGTGGTTGGTTGGAATTCGCGCAGCAGACATACGATCAAGGCACTGTTATCCAATCAGCCTGAACGATCCATCGTGCTCATTGATCATTCGCTTACGGAAAACCCACTTCAAAAAGAAGGTATTCATTTCATTCGTGGAAACCCTGGTGAGGACAGCACATTACGAAAGGCGAAGATTAGCGATGCGCATACCGTTCTTATCACAGCGGATCAGTATAAAAGTGAAATTGAAGTGGATATGCAAACAATTCTTACCCTTTTAACTGTAAAAGGGATCAACCCTTCGGTGTATACAATTGTGGAAATTCTTTCGCCTGAGCAAATTGTGAATGCTGAGCGAGCTGGTGCAAATGAGGTAATCGAAAGTGCCCACCTACTCAGTACAGTTATGACGAATAGCGTCTTTTCTCATGGGATTTCGACCACTTTACTTGAGATGTTAACGCATTTAAAGCCTAATCAGCTTGATTTCATGAGTGCTGAGTCGTTTAGTGAAGAGTCCTTTTGTGATGTAGCACAGCAACTAAATGAAAAAGATATCCTGATGATCGGTGTAAAAAGAGGGAGTGAGCTCGTCATGAACCCCTCCCCTTCATTTCTTATTGCATCTGATGATCTCTTACTCGTGATTCACACATAAGATGAGAGCGCGGCGTCTAGTTCTTTCACGTATCGCTCTCCGTATTTCAGCCATTCTTCATCAATTTCAGCATCTTTATTTGTGGGCTCTTGGAACTGATTAAACGACGCTGAGATATTCCCGATATTGCCCTCAGGATCAACACCTGCCTGATACATATGAGAGAGCATGAAAGGCTGTCCAATTTCAACAATTGCCCCATCCGCATCAAGCTCTTTTTTCACAGCTTTAATTGGTACTCTTAGAAAAAGATATCCGTCTTCATCATCGATTTTATAGTCGAAATAGCCGTGATCGTATTCCCAGCCGCCTCCATAGCTATAGCCTAATTGGCGGAGCTTGTCTCCCATAATACTAAGTTCGATCGTTTTCCCTTCAAGCACGGAATTCATTGGAATCATGTGCGCTTCCTCCCTGTTTACGTAGTCTACGCTTATCGTGTCCAATGAGGGAGATTTCATGAATAAAAAAGCGCAAGCGCTCGATTAGTTCCGACAAGTGCTGGAGCTAGACCTCACTGAATTTTATTCTTACTTATCTTTGAATAAAAAAAGAGAGCGCCGAGGCACTCTCTCTTGTTCGTTCTATTCGTTTGTCTTAAGGCGATCCTCAAGCTCAGCTTTTTCTTTTTCGAATCCTGGTTTACCAAGAAGCGCAAACATGTTTGTTTTGTATGCTTCTACTCCTGGCTGATCGAATGGATTCACGCCAAGTAGGTAACCGGAAACAGCACATGCTTTTTCAAAGAAATAAGCAAGGTAACCGAAGTGGTAAGGCGTCATTTCAGGGATGTTCACAATCAAGTTCGGAACATCACCATCTGTATGAGCAAGCATTGTACCTTCGAATGCTTTCTGGTTAACAAAGTCCATTGTTTCACCAGCAAGGTAGTTCAGCTTGTCTAGGTTCTTGTCGTCTTCTTCTATTGTGATCTCATGACGCGCTTTCCCAACGTTCAATACTGTTTCAAACAGGCTACGACGGCCGTCTTGAACATATTGACCCATGGAGTGAAGATCTGTTGAGAAATCAACGGATGCTGGATAAAGACCTTTGTTGTCTTTTCCTTCACTTTCTCCAAAGAGCTGTTTCCACCACTCAGAGAAATAGTGTAGAGATGGCTCATAGTTCACTAGAAGCTCGATGTTCTTGCCTTTGTTGTAAAGGGCATTACGAACCGCTGCATACTGATAAGCCTGGTTAGATTCAATGTCAGATGTGTCCAAGTCATCTTGTGCATCTTGAGCACCTTTCATCATCTCTTCAATGGAGATTCCACTTGCTGCGATTGGAAGAAGTCCAACAGCTGTAAGAACAGAATAACGTCCACCAACATCATCAGGAATCACGAAGCTTTCGTATCCTTCTTCGTCAGCTAGTGTCTTAAGAGCACCTTTTGACTTGTCAGTAGTCGCATAGATGCGACGACGAGCTTCTTCTACGCCGTATTTTTCTTCAAGGAACTTACGGAAAATACGGAACGCGATTGCGGGCTCTGTCGTTGTACCTGATTTTGAAATGACGTTAACGGAAACGTCTTTGCCTTCAAGTACGCTAAAGAGATCCTGTACGTAAGTTGAGCTAATGTTGTTACCTACGAAGAAAACTTGTGGTGTTTTGCGCTCTTCTTTTGTTAGAACGTTATAGAAAGAATGGTTCAGCATTTCGATTGCTGCACGAGCACCTAAATAAGAACCACCGATACCAACAACAAGAAGCACGTCAGAATCTGATTTGATTTTCTCAGCAGATTTCTGAATGCGTGAGAATTCTTCTTTATCATAATCATGTGGAAGCGTTAGCCAGCCAAGAAAATCGTTGCCAGCCCCTGTTCCATTATGTAGCGCATCGTGTGCAGCCTTCACTGCATCCGCCATGTATGTTACTTCATGTTCGCCAACAAACGACAATGCTTTTGAATAATCAAAACTTACTTTTGAAGTCATAATTAGCCTCCAATTATCATTTTTTTGTTCTTCACTCACGTTTTACTTTAGCCCAAGACCCATTCGAAATCAAGAACACCGACCCATGTAAGCGATTACCTGGAGAGATTTCTTTCTAAACTCGTTTGACCTTGTGTCCTTATTCACTTCGGAGGACAAATTTCTTCGCTCGATTTTTGACACATTCGATTGAAACCTGAGTTTCAATCGCCTTTAAGCTCCGCTTAAAGGTCGCTGTGTTCGGCAGCCCAGGTGAGCAAATTCATTTGCTCTAACCGGGGCTGCCGAACACAGCGAAAATGGGTCAAAAATCATCCCTAGCTAAAAAGCATAACAAAAAGAACCGCTCCAAAACGGAACGGTCCTATCATTTCACCTTATAGAGAAGCCTTCAAAATCGCCATCACGTCGTCGCGCTCAAGGGATTTGAAATTACCAAACGCCCCATTAGCCATCGCACGGTCAGCGATAAGATCAAGCTGGCTATCGTCAATGTCGTAATCAGCAAGACGGTTTGGTGCACCAAGGCTGCTCCAGAACGCACTTAGCTTGTCGATACCTTCAAGCGCAACATCGCGATCTGATTTACCTTCTTCGCTTACGCCAAGAACTTTGACAGCAAGACGCTTGAACTTATCAACGTTCACGTCAAGGTTGTGTTTCATTAAGTTCGGGAAGAGAATTGCAAGGCCACCAGCGTGTGGAATATCATAAACAGCTGATATCGCGTGTTCAATGTTGTGAGAAGCCCAGTCGCCGCGAACACCCATCTGTAGAGATTGGTTGAGCGCTACTGCACCACTCAACATGATTGTTGCACGGTGGTCGTAGTTTTGCATATCTTCAAGAAGTTTTGGAGCTGTGTTCATCACTGTTTCAAGAACAGAGAACTGCATGTTTTCTTGTAGCTCTGTATTTGATTCAGGGTGAAGGTACTGTTCAAGTACGTGAGACATCATGTCCACCATGCCGTAAACTGTATGGTTTTTTGGCACTGTGTACGTATTCTCAGGATCTAGAATAGAAAATTTCGGGTGTACAAGTGGATGTCCCCAACCGTATTTCTCTTGTGTATCCCAGTTTGTGATAACAGAACCTGGGTTCATTTCTGAACCAGTTGCTGCTAGCGTTAGAACTGTACCGAATGGAAGAGCTGCTTCAGGGAATGCTTTTTTCGTTACGAAGTCCCAAGCGTCTCCATCATATTTAGCACCTGCAGAAATAGCTTTTGTGCAGTCAATAACACTACCGCCACCTACTGCTAGGATGAAATCAATGTTGTTTTCTTTACAAATATCGACACCTTTATGAACAGTTGTTAGGCGTGGGTTTGGTTCAACGCCGCTAAGTTCAAATACTTCAGCACCGATTTCGTTTAATGTGTTCATTACGCTATCGTAAACACCATTTTTCTTGATGCTTCCTCCGCCATAAACAACGAGGACTCTTTTTCCGTATTGTGGCACTTCAGTTTTGAGCGCTTCTAGCTGCCCTTTACCGAAGATCAATTTTGTTGGATTTTGGAAAGTAAAATTATTCAATGTTATGTCCTCCTTTAATTCAAATCACGTTTAACTTCGCTTTTAGGCGCAATAAAAACTCACCCTTTATCTTTAGTAATGCAAGAAATTTAGGTGAGAGTAAATGACCACCAAAACGATTGATTCGTGCAACTAACCATCAGAAATAAATAGCTTTGATGGAAGTTCCATTTTATTATGCCTCAATCAATTATTAAAATAAAGCAATCTGCTTATAGGAATTAAGTGGAGCCGCTATGTATAATTTGGTGAAGTTTTAATCATCTTATAGAAGAATCATTATGTTTCCTAATAAAAGGAGGTATTCTTATGAGCACATTACAACGATTTGCTCTTGCGTTAGTGATCATCGGAGCGGTCAACTGGGGCCTCATTGGATTTTTCCAATTTGACCTTGTCGCGACAATTTTCGGTGGACAAAATGCTGCACTTGCTCGAATTGTCTATGGCCTAGTTGGGCTAAGTGGGCTATATTGCCTAACATTACTTTTCAAACCTACAGAAGAGCTTTCACATGATCCCGATCGCGCAACAACATAAAAAAAAAGAAGGCAGCCGCGGCTGCCTTCTTTCGTCATTACTTACTTCTTCAGACGCTTGTTCAATTGAGCTTGACGGTCGTTAGATTCTTTCAACCAGTCTTTAAGCTTATCTTCAAGCGTGTTGAAGCCTTGTGGAGAAGAAGTTTGTTGTGGTTTCTTGTTTCCGCCGCTCGGTGCTGCCGGGCGAGGCTTTCTTTCCGGACGCTCAGGTTTAGGCTGAGTAGCACGGATTGAAAGAGAGATTTTACCGGAACCTTCTTCAATGTTAAGGATTTTAACCTTAACTTCGTCTCCTACAGTAAGTTGATCTTCGATATTTTTTACGTACCCGTGAGAGATTTCAGAAATGTGAACTAGTCCTTGCTTTTGGTCGTCAATTGCAACGAAAGCACCAAAAGGCTTAATACCAGTTACCTTCCCTTCAACGATATCACCGACGTTATATTGCTCTGCCATGAAAACACTCCTAACAAATTTTTTCAACTTTACTAGTATAACATAGATTTCTAATCTAGACAAAACATCATACTAGCCTTTTCTAAGAATCATACCTTTCTATTGAAGGAATAGCAAGACAAGAATGTATTATAAAGCATTTACTTTCAAATTAAAATAAACAGAGGGAATGGCTGGTACTTCAGTAATATCAAGGTTTATAGCGTGTGGTAAATAAATACATGAATATTTGATATTGACTGAATTCTTTCCGCTCGCTATAGTGATAAAATGCCATTCAATTGGACTTACTATATTGTATGAGGTGACAAGATGAAATCAAATGATCAATGGTCGTCAAGATTCGGATTTATTTTGGCTTCAGCTGGATCAGCTATCGGGCTTGGTGCACTGTGGAAATTTCCATATATGGCGGGTACAAATGGTGGAGCAGCATTTTTCCTTATTTTTCTTCTTTTCACTGTTTTAGTCGGTGCGCCAATGCTTCTTGCGGAATTTGTTGTTGGGAGACACTCACAGCAAAATGCCGTTTCTTCTTATGAATCCATTTCTGGGAAAGCAAGCTGGAAATGGCTTGGTTATCTAGGCGTTATCGCCTCCTTCATTATTCTTTCCTTCTATAGTGTCATTGGAGGATGGGTGATTACGTACTTAACAAGAAGCTTCTCGGGGTCACTTACAGGACTTCAAAATAGCCGTTACGAAGAGTTGTTTGGGGAAGTCATTGGAAGTCCTTCAACCGCTCTTCTCACACAGGCTCTTTTCTTAGCGATAACAGTAGCCATTGTGCAATTCGGTATTCAAAAAGGGATCGAAACAGCAAGCCGTTATATGATGCCAGCTCTCTTTATTCTTTTTCTTGTGCTTGTTGGGCGTTCGCTTTCTCTTGATGGCGCAATGGAAGGGGTCTCCTTCTTTTTAAAGCCTGATTTCTCTATGTTATCAGCAGAAGGTGTTCTTGATGCCCTTGGCCAATCGTTCTTTGCGCTCAGCGTCGGGATCTCCTTAATGGTTACGTACAGCTCTTACCTTGATAGAAAAGCTGATTTAACTGGATCTGTAGTATCAGTCGTTAGCCTGAACGTGTTAATCTCATTTCTAGCTGGACTTGCCATCTTCCCTGCTGTTTTTGCATTTGGATTTGAACCGACAGAAGGACCTGGACTTATTTTCACTGTTCTTCCTGCTGTTTTTAATCAAATGGCATTTGGCGGTTTGTTTTTCACAGTTTTTCTAGCGCTTTTGCTATTTGCAACGTTAACATCAGCTTTTTCCTTGATGGAAATCATTGTTTCTACAGTAACGCGCGGTAAAGGAAATCGTAAGAAAGTTTCCTGGATCGCAGGATTCTGCGTATTCTTACTCGGGATCCCTTCCGCTTTGTCATTTGGTGTCCTTGGAGACATATCCATATTTGGCAGAACAATTTTTGATACGATGGACTTTCTGGCAAGTAACTTATTAATGCCAATCGGTGCCCTTCTTATCTCTATTTTCGTTTCTCGGAAGATGAAGAAAGAAATATTAGCTGACGAAGTGATGATGTCTTCTAAAATAGGGCGGGTCATTTTCCTACTCTGGTATGGTTTAATTCGTTACTTTGTCCCAGCTGCCATCACAATTGTCCTCGTTACATCTTTACTTTCATATTAATTTCTTTTATATGTATATTCTTTTTCTAAAGTGGGAATAACAGGAGTAGTAAGCTATCTATATTCCCCCTTTTGAAGACGAGGCCAACGCCTCGTCTCTTTTTTTGTCTTCTCATTCGGCCCTTCAACTTTATAAGAGTAGGATAAAGTATGACTAAGTAAGCCAAACTTTAAATAGCGAATGGAGGAGAGGTGATGAAACCATGTCTATCCCAAGTAAGGAACGGATACAAATCGACAACGTGACGTTGGCATATGAGTATTACAAACATACTAACCCTCATGTCCATACACTTGTCTTCATTCATGGCTTCCTTTCTTCTTCCTTTAGTTTTCGTAAGCTTCTTCCCCTTCTTAAAAAGAACTATCACTTATTGTGCTTTGATTTACCAGGCTTCGGCGAGAGCGAAAAGAACTGTGATATCCATTATTCGCTTCATGAGTATGCTGCTCTTACAAATCGACTTCTTGAACGAATGCAAATTTCAAAAGCTATCTTGATTGGACATTCAATGGGCGGACAAATTGCTCTTCGCGCTTGTATTCAGCACCCAGAACGAATTGAAAAGCTTATTCTCCTATGTAGCTCAAGCTATATTAAATCGTCTTCATTAGGTATTCGATTATGCTCTTATCTCCCTTTCTTTCCGTTTTGTCTTAGCTTCTCAATGAGTGCCATTAATTTAAGAAAGAATTTTGAACATCTCGTTTATGACCATAAGCTACTCACGCAAGAAGTCATCGATGGCTACACATCGAGTTTTAATGAAAAAGGTTTCTTTCTTGCGCTTTCTCGCCTCATACGAGATCGAGAAGAGGATTTATCTACGAGCACATTAAATAAAATTAATTTCCCTACCCTCTTAATTTGGGGAACCGACGACCGTCTTGTACCTATACGCGTAGGTGAACGCATGAAAAAAGACCTGCCTGACGCAGATCTTCTTACCCTCTCTCATACTGGACACCTTATCCCAGAAGAAAGGCCTGTGGAAGTGTCACAAGCCATTCACCAATTCCTACAAACATAACAAAAACCGCACCTTGGAGAGCGGTTATTTGTTTGCGACTAATTGTGGTTCTTCTTTTAATAAAATACTTAAAAATCCTGAAGTTACGAGAAAAGCTGCTGGGATAATATAAAAAACCGATAGAAAAATAATTCCTCCTGCTGCTGAAACGAGGAGGCTAAACCCTCCTACAATAGGTCTTGTTTTCACAAAATAACAACCTAGTACAGCAAACGCTGGAAAAATAAAAGCAGTTAAAAACGAAATATCTTTGACTTGAATTAGAGGTATCACATTAAACCTTGAGAGCACTGCTGCGATAATGCCTAGAACACATCCAGCAACGGCCAGTTTAAACATGCGCTTTTGTTTCATTTTATTCCCTCTCTCATTTTGAACCATACTCTTCTTACATCTATTCGAGTTCGAAACGCTTCATCCTTCTCTTCTTTCATACTTTCCACTAAACGATTCCATTTTAACATGAAAATTCAGCCTTAAGACTGAGAAAAGTTCAATCGTAAGAAACTCCAATTCCCTCACATATTCCTATACACTCTAGATAGAGACGGATTGATAACAATTATTAATATTTCACTATTGTAACCGCGATCGTATTTGGAAACTAGTATCAAAACAAACCATTACACCACACTATTTCCCTAAAAGGAAATATATTCTTCCAGATTCAAGTTACTTCAAGTGACGATCCAGTGTTATTGCAGGAAACAAGCTATCAACTGTCAAATATGTTCATGTATAGGAGACAGAATGAATTGAGGAGATTAGATGAAACGTATACAAACTGGACGATTCCTCGCCGCGATTTTTTTCGTTGCTCTCGGAATCTTTCTTCTTCTTATAAATATCGGCATTATTTCCATGGAAATGACGGAGGCAATTGTCTTTTTTTATCCCTTCTTGTTGTTTCTGCTCGGTGGAAAGTACCTTTTTGATGCCCTCTTACCTTCAACGAGAAGGAAGAAATGGACAACCGGTGTGCTACTACTCACCTTTGGACTACTTCTGATCCTTGATCGTTTGGAGGTAATTGACTTTAGTTTCTGGAGTATTCGGAAACTATGGCCGCTTATATTCGTAATGATTGGTTTTAAGTTCCTGGGGAAATTTCGAAAAAGCCAGGGATTCAGTCTCGTGAAAGACCATTCCTATAATAAGCCAAATTGGCAGGTGCATACGATGAATGATTGGAGTTTTGTGTGCGATTATAACTTCGATTTTTCAACAACTCTTATCCCAGAGGAAGAAACCGTTATTACGCTATCAGGATTTGTTGGTGATATTAATATTATTTTCCCAGATGATATCCCATTTAAGATTGACGGCACAGCCCATGTACTTTCGGCTACAATTGATCAGCATAATCAGGACAACGTCGGAAAAGGTCACGGCTTAACTTACAAAACAGACGATTTCGATGACGCTCTCCAACGAATCGTATTCTATCTTGACTTCTCCGTACTTGATTTACGAGTTGATCGGATTTAGAGAAAGGTGCCATAGATGTGAATAAATCAACGCTCAGATGGAAATTACTCAAGTCGCTTCTTTATACTGCTTTATTTACCGGGGTTCTTTATTTCCTAGTTATCCAAATTGCACTGTTTTTCCAGCCTAATGCCGTATCTGTGCTATTCAGTTTACTATCACCGCTTTTAGTCATGCTTCTTGTGGTTCTGTTAGGAAGCTATTTCAGCTATAAAGATACACTCTCCATCAGAAATCGACTTGAAGATATCTCCACCCAAATCATCATTCTTTCGAGAGGCAAGTTCACTGAAAAAATGGAAATGACAGACAAAGATGAAATTGGTCGGATTAGTAATGAATTAAACGAACTGGCTGATAAGCTTCAGAAGCAAGTAACCTCTCTACAGAATTTAGTTAACCAAAAAGCGGATTTAGCTGAGAAAGCAAGAGGAGCAGCCATTATCGAGGAACGTCAACGACTTGCAAGAGACCTTCATGATGCTGTCAGTCAACAGCTTTTCGCGCTAAATATGATGTCTTCTGCTTCCATAAAGATGATGGATCGAGATATTGAAACCGCTAAATCACAAATGTTGGATGTCGCAGATCTCGCAAGTAAAGCACAAGTTGAAATGAGAGCACTTCTACTCCACCTCCGTCCGATTCACCTATCTGAAGATTCATTATGCGAAGGGGTGAGAAAGCTTGTCGATGAGTTAGAAAAAAAATCCGGGGTTACCTTTCACGTCACACTAAATGATCTTCCCGACCTTTCTAACGGAATTGAAGAGAATTTATTCCGAATCGTTCAAGAAAGCCTCGGGAATGCACTCCGGCATGCTGAAGCATCTGTAATTCGAATTACTGTTAAGCTTAAGAAAAACCAGTTTTTATTACATATAAAAGATAATGGAAAAGGGTTTGAAATGAATGAAAACAAAAAAGGAGCATACGGACTAGGTTCTATGCAAGAGCGATGCGATGAAATCGGCGGACAGTTCCGCATCTCTTCTCGCGCTGGTGAAGGAACCCTGGTTGAAGTACGTGTGCCGTTGGAGGGTTTGAACGATGCCAGAGATTAAGATGATGATTGTTGATGACCACGATATGGTCCGAAAAGGATTGAAAGCTTACCTTCTGACAGAACCAGATTTTCAAATCGTAGGCGAAGCTTCTAATGGTAAGGAAGCTGTCACTCTAGTGAATGAAATGGATCCTGATGTGATCTTAATGGATCTTATTATGCCAGAGATGACGGGCATTGAGGCAACAAAAGAAATCATGACCCTGAGGCCAAATGCAAAGATCATTATCATAACAAGTTTCTATGATGATGAGCAGGTGTTTCCTGCGATTGAAGCAGGTGCCTTTAGCTACCTTCTAAAAACAGCTTCTGCTGATGAAATTATCTCGACCATTCGTAAGGCTGTTCAGGATGAAAGCGTAATCGAACAGAAGGTCGCTCAAAAAATGATGAACCAATTACGCTCAAATCAAAAGAAGTCTTTGCATGATGATCTAACAAAACGCGAAAAAGAAGTTCTGCTATTAATAGGCGAAGGAAAAACAAATAATCAAATTGCCGAAGAACTATACATTGGATTAAAAACAGTGAAAACACATGTAAGTAATATTTTGGGGAAACTCGGTGTCAATGATCGAACTCAGGCTGCAGTTTATGCGATAAGAAACGGCATGGTTCGTTAACACGTAACCTTCTAGAATATGCCTTTTAGTTTAGCACCCCTCTTAACTGCCTCGCATTTACTATAGGGAGTAGTGATTGAAGGAGGAACTAGCTATGGCAGAGAATTATAAAAAATGGTCAGAGCTTCCGTATGCAGGTGAAAACGAGCCGCCTCATAATCCAGAAGAACCTTACGCTGGATCATGGCCGGATTATTATATCCGTAATAAACCACCAGGGCGTTTTACCACATTAAGCGGAAGACCCTTTCGACTGGACATCAAGCCACCAGCATCGATCGATTGGGACAGTGAGTTTAAAAAGGTCAAACATGCACAGAAAGACCTTAATCCGAAGCAAGCCACTTTAGCTGAATATTGGGGGACTGGTGTAGCCAGTAAACAATGGACTCCGATTATTGATAAGTTAATTGATACGTACAACGTAACAGCACCTCGAGCAGCAAGAATTCTTGCAGGCGTAGCAACCGGCATGAATGATGCTTTTACAACGGCTTGGTATTTAAAATACCGTTGGAATGTTGCAAGACCAAATCAACTGGATCACAATTTCAAATCCCTGCTCTGTACCCCAAGACATCCCACCTATCCATCAGGACATGCGACGGTAGGAGCAGCTACAGCAGAAATACTTTCTTATTTCTTTCCTGCAGAGCAAGAACGATTAAGAGAACTCGCGAAAGAGTGCGCTGACTCAAGACTCTATGCTGGTGTTCACTTCCCAGTTGATAATGAGGAAGGACTTCGCCTCGGAAAACAAATAGGTTCTATCGTCGCCGCTGAGTTAGAAAGTCAAGATAATGTTCGTGGGCAAACAATTGATGTGCCATACCGAGAAAGTCATCACGCTAAATTAGCACCTCCGCCATACAAGCAGGCAATTGAGTATCCATTCGATTCGAAATGTGATTCTTCAACTAAAAATCCTTTTGTGCGAAGTAATACAAAACAACCTAAACCAAAACTCTTTTTCTAACGATTCTATCCCACATTTGAATTGGATCACTTTGCGATAAATCATAAAGTGATTCAATTTTTCTATGTCTTCTTACCGTACAAATAGAGGAAGTTTCGTTATAATAGATGGAAGATTAGCAGATGAAAGGATCTTACATATGAAGCATTTACTACTTCTTATCCTTATGGTGTTCTCCATTGCAGGATGTCAATCAAGCAAAGAAGAAACAGCCAATATAACGGTTGCCGCGGCGGCTAGTTTAAGTGATGCGATGAAAGAGTTAAATTCTCTTTACGAACAAGAACACCCTGATACAGAAATCACTCTAAATCTTGCATCATCCGGTGTTCTAGCCAATCAGATCAAGCAAGGCGCACCTATAGATGTCTACTTCTCTGCATCAGAGTCTTATTTCGATGATATTAAAAAGGAAGACCTGCTTGAAATCGAAACAAATATACTGCGAAATAAACTCGTTCTAATTAAAAGCCAATCATCTAAATTGAGTAGCTTTGACCAATTAGATGAAAGTCATAAAGGTCGTTTTGCGATCGGAACGCCTGAAACAGTCCCAGCTGGAGCCTATGCAAAAGAAGCGCTGCAATACGCAAACAAGTGGGATAAGCTAGAAGATCAGCTAATCTTCAGTAAAGATGTGCGACAGGTTCTGACTTACGTTGAAACAGGTAATGCCGATGCAGGTATTGTTTATGAAACCGACTATCGCTCTTCTAGCAAAGTAACCTTGGTAGAAGATGTACCTACCCAATCGTATTCACCGATCATTTATCCTGCTGGGATCGTCAAAGGAGCTAACGAAGAGGCCAGGGACTATTTCACATTCTTACAAAGCGATGAAGCATTAGCGATTTTTGAATCCTATGGTTTCCAAAGTGACGTGACCGCAAATGACTGAATTCCTTGATCCCATATTAATTTCAATTAAGATCTCTCTCGTCGCAAGTATCATCGTGACTGTCCTCGGTATTATCATTAGTCACCTAATGGCAGGAAAGAATTTTCGCGGAAAAAGTTTGATCGATACCGTTATTATGCTCCCGCTTGTGCTTCCTCCTTCGGTTGTTGGCTTTATTCTACTCGTCCTCTTTGGCGCTTCAAGTCCAATTGGTCAGTGGATTGAGACAATCTTCGAGCACTCACTCGTTTTCACGTGGCAAGCAGGTGTTGTCGCGGCAAGTGTCGTTGCATTCCCGCTCATGTATCAATCAGCTAAAGTCGGTTTTGAATCAATAGATCGTGATATTGAGGATGCGGCACGGGTAGATGGAGCAGGAAAATGGACGGTTCTAAGAGTCATCTCAATTCCACTTGCTTCAAACGCTCTTATCTCTGGGATTATCTTAAGCTTTGCTCGTGCACTTGGGGAATTTGGAGCGACTTTAATGTTCGCCGGAAACCTACCTGGAAAAACACAGACCATGCCCACGGCTATTTATGTTGCCATTGACTCTGGTCAAATGACACTTGCTTGGTCCTGGGTAATCGTAACTATTACCATCTCAACGATCATGCTTTTTTTATCTTACCGAGTAGCGGTTAAAATATAAAAAACTCGCTTACGCGAGTTTTTTACTCTTCTGTATTCCTTTCTTCTTCCTCAGGCTCTAACGATGCTGGATAAAATTCTTTCCGCAAATGAATTTTCTCAATGGAAGGGGCTTCACTCTTACCTTCCGTTCCATAAATCGTCACATCAGTAAAACCTTCTATAAGATAGATCGTTACAGGCTTCTCAAATGGATTCGACCCTTTTCTAACCTCTTCCACTTCAAAACCTAAACTCGCGAGGAGAAGGCGATTATCCTCAAGGTAACGTAACCCTTCTGGAAAATAATTCATCTCAACGGCAACATTATCTTTGAAAATAACTTCACCATTTTCAAATGTCATTTTCATTGGATCCTTGCGATCTGGCTCAACGCTCTTAGGGAAGTTCGATAAAAATTCCTCACGTGATAAACCTAGTAACTCCGGAGCATTTACAATCAATTCAATCGATGAAGGTTCAAAATCAATCTCTTCTTCAATCTGAGCTTCTTCTTCCTTCACATCATTTGGGACTTCATCCTCATTTTGCTGACTGTTTCCTGATGATTCATTTCCATTCCCGATCGCTTCATCAGTTGGCGCACCGCCAAAGGTCGGAACGCCCCAGACGACTATGTATAGCAATAGCCAAAAGCCGGCAAACATTGCTGCTCTTTTTCTAGAAGATGTTACAAAGGGTTTAATGATATTAGCCGTCATAAGAAGAAATGCGATAACCACCACTGCTTTTAAGAAATCCATCCTCATTCACCTCACAATTAACTATAGGATTATTTGTTCAGCAAATACAACCATTTTCTTCACTATTATCTCGAAACTGTTTTGGTCCTACCGTTCCAATGGTAAAAAGAAGGAGAAATGGTTTATGTATCTAACTACAAGAGTAGGCTCATTTATAGGAGGTTCATCATGTCAGCAAACCGTTACGTTAACTTAACCGTCAAAAACTACCTATCTGCTCGAAATGACATTCAAACAGGCGACCTTCTCCTTTGTAGTGGCTCTTACCCAGTTAGTAAAATCATTCAGAACGTATCCAAATCCCAATTCAGTCACGTTGCCCTTCTATTTCGGTGGATGGATCGCATTATGATGCTAGAAAGCGTGGAAAGTTACGGTGTACGCATCGTACCGTTATCTCATTATTTCCAGGACTATCGCAATTCAGGTCATCCATACAAAGGAAAGCTTTATCTTGCAAGGCATTCTCTCACAAAGAACTTAGACGAAAGTAAGCGTAATGCAATGCTAAGAAGAGGCGCTGATCTAACAGGTAAGCTTTATGACATAGAAGAAATCCTTAAAATCCTGGCAAGCGTCGTGATTGGCGACCTTGAATCGATACCAAATGACAAATACATCTGTTCAGAGTTTATTCAGGAGTGTTTCCAAAAAGCAGGCATCTCTTTCTCAGACGATGGCCGAGGCTTCATTTATCCAGAGCATATTGCAAGTGATCCAGCTGTTCAACCACTATATAAACTCACTCCGTAACATGAACCACTATAATTTTTTATTGAACAGTTACACTATTGACTGTGGTAAAAAGCCTATTTTCAAGAAACTTCTCCTAATTGTACGGTTTGTCCAGACAGATTGAATTGGTATAAATATACTAATAGTATCCGACAATGATGGAGGGAGTCACTTGACGTTAATCATAATTGATCCAGGGCACGGTGGTACAGACCCTGGTGCAACGTATAAAAATTATCAAGAGAAAAATTTCAACCTTGCTATTGCTCGTATGGTAAGAGATCGTTTATTTTCAAAATACGAAGTAGAAGTGGCATTAACACGCGAATCCGATAAAACCATTGACTTAAAACCTAGAACAAATTTTGCAAATGCGATCAAAGCTGATTTCTACCTTAGCATTCACCATAATGCTGCAGGTGGGAGCGGGTTTGAAACATATATCTTTAATGGCACTGTTCCAAATGAAACCGTCCAACTACAATCGACTATCCACAACAAAATTTCAACCGACATATTAAAGAAATACAACATCTTGGATCGCGAAAAAAAACGCGCCAACTTTCATGTCTTACGCGAAACGAAAATGAATGCATTGCTTATTGAAGTGTTATTTGTTGATAGTGAAAAAGACCTTAAACTCCTCACCAACCCTGCATTTATGACAGACATATCGACTGTCATTGCTGATGCAACTGCAACCGCCATGAAACTACCGTTAAAACCTAAGCCAGTCGATGGCACTTTATATAAAGTGATTGCGGGAGCTTTTAGCAAGCGAGAAAATGCAGAAACCTATCTGAACATGTTAATTCAAAAAGGCTTTGGGGGTTTTATAGCCACCACTGTCGTCAACAAGGAAACAATCTACCGCATTCAAGTTGGCGCATTTAAGGAAAAAGAAAATGCAGAAGTCTTAGCAGAAAAATTAAACAAAGCAGGTATAGAAACATTTATACTAGTTGAAAAAGGAAACCCTCCCGTGCCGGTTCCAGACAAAGGTTATAAAATACAGGGCAATGCGGTCTTATCAGCTGAGCAAATGGATGCTTATACAAGAACCATTAATCCTGGAGCACCAGATCTTGCTGCCCTATATTTGGCCCATAGTAAGAAATATTCCATTCGCGGTGATATTGCTTATGCTCAAGCACTTCACGAAACAAATTTCTTTCGTTTTACTGGCGATGTGAAACCAGAGCAAAATAATTTCGCGGGAATTGGAGCGATCGGAGGCGGAGCAGCAGGTGCCACCTTTCCAAATGCTTCGACTGGCGTTCTTGCTCATATCCAACACCTCTATGCATATGCTTCCACATCTCCTCTTCCGGCATGGGACGAAAAAGTTGATCCAAGATTCGATCTTGTGACACGTGGCTCTGCCACAACATGGCAGGCATTGAATGGAAAGTGGGCTGTTCCTGGTTCCAATTACGGTGAGCTCATTCTCTCTTTGTACAAAAAAATGCTCGAATCGGCATTAGTCAAACTTGAAAAAGAACAGGCAACATTGCAAACGACACTCAAAAACCTTGAAATTTAACATTTAGATGAAAGAGCGTTCCCCGCTTTAGGAGAACGCTCTTTTTCTATAACCGGCTATTTTTATACTTTGAAATAGCAGCCTGTACGTGTGGATGATAGGTTGTTTTTATGTAATCCGTTCCTGATGAAATCCACTTTATCGCCGTTTCTGCACGTACCCCAGTAATCATGATATCCACCCCAAGGAGGTTCAATGAGCCGCATAACTTTAACATCATTTCAGAAAACTCTTGATTGAGAGAGGTAACAGACGATAAATCGATAATAAGTGTATTCACTTTCATATCAGCTACTTTTTGAAGTCCTATATCAAGAAGGAATTGAAAACCTACTTCTTCCACAACAGGTTGAAGAGGTAATAATCCCAGTTGATCCATAAGAGGGATTACGTTCACTGCCATGTTCTCCATGCGATCAATCAGTTCTTCTTGTTTTTCATACAAATGAGTCATATCCCGGAATTCTACCATTGCTCCATACATTTTATCAGATTCTCGTAAAACCCTTGTTTGAATGGTTAAATACAGGTTATAAACTCCCCAGCTATACGGCATAGCTTCAATGAAAAACTCTTCTCCCGTTTCAATCGTCCGCTCCACATGGCGCACTTCTTCTGGCGCTAACGGGAAAACTTCGTATACATTTTCCCCTAACACATCTTCACGCTTAACTTTTAGAATCTTTTCCGCTACTTCGTTAATGTGTATGATGCGAAAATCTAAGTCGATCGCTAAAATACCACATGATATATGATTCAATATATGATCCTGTACTATACTCACTATATCACTCCTATTAGATCAGACTCATAAAACAAAAGGAGAAGATCGGCTACTCAATTCGTCCATTACATCTCTGTCAGTCTATTATGGGGCTCCAAGCTTTCCCATTCCTATTTATTATAACTATCTAAATTCTACATCCATCTTTATTTCCCTGTTTTTGTAAACGAATCGTTTTGTCTACTACAAAACTCTCACCATATCTAGTTACTTTCTGAACAAAAAAAACTGCCAAAAAGGCAGTTTTCAATCCCAAGCAAATCGCTGTTCTTTCCACAGGTTACCATACATATGATAACCATTCCGTTCCCAAAAGCCCTGCTGATTTTCTGACCGAAATTTAATTGCGCGAATCCATTTCGCACTTTTCCAGAAATACAGATGGGGCACTACCATTCTGATCGGATAGCCGTGTTCTGGGGTTAACAATTTCCCGTTATGTTTGTAAGCAAGAAGGCTCGATTCTGCAAGAAAATCTTCAAGCGGAAGATTCGTAGTCCATCCTTCTTCTGCCTCTAACATAACAAACCTAGCTTCCTTTCGAATGCCCACATGATCTGCTATCGTCCGTGTTGCAATGCCTTCCCATTCATTATCAAACTTTGACCAGCCTGTCACACAGTGAATATCATTTGTTTGTGACGTCTCAGGTAGAGCCATTAGCTGTTCAAAGGTTAGAACCGTAGGGCGCTCAACAAGGCCTCCTATTCTTAAATCCCAATTTGAAAGATGTTTTTCATAATATGGCACGTCACCAACGTGTAGAACTGGCCATCCCTTCGTTACGCGTTGATTAGGAGGAACACGATCGCTGTTTTGCTCCTTTACTTTACCAAAGTACATACGCCACCTCATTTCATAGCTGTTTTATTTAGTGTAACAGAATACACCGAACCTTCTTTTATAGAATGCTCTATAATAAGCAAAAAGAAAAACACGGAGAGCACTCTCCGTGTTTTTCTTAGTTAAAAGATCATAGCTGCAATCCAGCCAAATAAGATAAGCGGAATATTATAGTGTAAGAACGTTGGAACAACCGTATCCCAAATGTGATTATGCTGACCATCTGCATTTAGTCCTGATGTAGGGCCTAATGTACTATCTGATGCAGGGGAACCCGCATCTCCGAGGGCGGCGGCAGTTCCGACAAGCGCAATTGTTGCCATTGGGCTAAATCCTAATTCCATAGCAAGTGGAACATAAATCGCTGCAATAATTGGAATGGTTGAGAATGATGATCCGATTCCCATCGTAATAAACAATCCGACGATTAACATCAAAAGAGCCGCTAGCGCTTTATTATCGCCTATTAATCCGGATGCTTGTGTTACAAGCGATTGAACTTCACCCGTTTGTCTTAGAACTTCAGCGAACCCATTCGCTGCAAGCATCACAAAACCAATGAATGCCATCATTTTCATACCGTCTGTTAAAATCGCTTCAGATTCAGCCAATCGAATGCTCCCCGTAATATAAAGGACGATAATACCTGAAAGTGCGCCTAGAATCATTGATTCAGTTGGAATCTGAACAGCAAGGGTAACGACAACAGATAAAATGGCAAATAGGATGGAGCGATTTGAATAACTATATGTCTCAGATGTATCTTCCTGAGCAATAGATAGCTGTTTATATGTCCTTGGCTTGCGGTATGAAAAGAAGACCGCAATAAGGAGACCAACGACGAGACCTGCTGTTGGCAATAGCATAGCTGTCGGTATAGAGGAAAGTTCAATTTCCATGCCACTATCAGCCATATTCGACTGAAGAATTTCGTGAAATATTTTACCGAAACCAGCCGGTAACAGAATGTATGGTGCGGTTAGTCCAAAAGTAAGAACAGCTGCTACCGCTCTACGATCCATTCCAAGTTCATTTAACACTTGAAGAATAGGTGGGATAAGAATAGGAATGAACGCAATGTGAACAGGCACTAGGTTCTGAGAGAAACATGCGATGAGAAGAATGACAAAGAGAATAAGAACTTTAGCAAGTCCCTTCTTCCGATCTCCTCCACGACGATTAACCATCTTTAGAGCACGCTCAACAATTAATTCAGGAAGTCCAGTGCGAGTAAGACCTACAGCAAAGCTACCAAGCAACGCATAGCTCAATGCAACAGTCGCTCCTCCTCCAAGCCCTGAACTAAACGCTTCGATTGTATCATTAAGAGAAAGTCCTCCTAATAAACCACCGGCGATCGCTCCAATAACAAGTGCAATGACAACATGTATACGAAAAAGGCTTAGCCCTAGCATGATGAGAACTGCAAGAATAACGGCATTCATAACGTAACAACCTTTCAATCAATCCTTTAGTTTGGTAAATCACTAATAAGTTAACACGAAAGAGAAATCGTGTCAATGGAAGACGCTGGTGCTTCCCCATCTTACCATGTGTCAAATCACAACTTCACAGGGATATGGTATAATAGACTGACAATTTCATGTATTATATTCCTTGTTTTAAATGGAAGTTAGGTAAGGATTTCATCCCCTAAGATTAAATTGAACCACCAAATGAGCAAAGACTTGAAAGTTTATCCTCAACCGATCTCCATTACTTCAATCATTCACTCGATTGAAAGTAAATTTCTTCGGGTACACCATTCAGTAGGAACAGTTTAGAAAGGAAGATGTTGTCACTCATGGATATTTTGCTAAATTTCCCCCTTTGGGCAGCGCTATTTGGCGTTGTATTTGCCCAGTTTCTGAAAGTACCGATTTATTTTATTGCAACGAAACAAATTAATTGGTCCCTCTTCAACGCAACAGGCGGCATGCCAAGCTCTCATTCCGCCGCTACGACAGCTTTAGCGACTGGAGTTGCACTTGAGACTGGCCTTGATTCTCCTATATTTGCCGTAGCAGCGATGTTCAGCATTATTGTGATGTTTGATTCAACCGGTGTTCGCAGACAAACAGGAGAGCAAGCCATTGTACCAAACCAGCTTGTTCTTAATTTCAATAGATTCGTTTCTGAAGCGAAAAATTGGCAGCAAAAGCAAGAACGAGAGAAAATTGAAGAATTAAAAGAGCTATTAGGGCATAAGCCAATCGAAGTTCTCGTTGGTGGCTTGCTTGGAATTATTTCAACTTTAATTTTATACTATGCTTTTCAAATTGCTTAAATATAGGAGGACTTAAATGCGAATTGTTTCATTGTGTCCTAGTAATACTGAGCTATGCGCCTACCTTGGTTTAACAGATCAGCTTGTCGGTGTTGATGACTTTTCCGACTGGCCAGAACAAATCAGGAGTCTTCCACGTCTTGGTCCCGATCTTTCAATTGATTTGAAGCAAGTTGAAGCGTTGAAACCAGACCTTATTCTCGCATCACTGAGCGTTCCAGGAATGGAGAAAAATATTGAAGGCATGGACGAACTTGGTCTATCTTATACAGTATTAAATCCCAATTCCCTTGAGGATATTTGTAACGATCTCGTTACTCTTGGAGAGCTTACAAATAAAAAGCAGGAAGCCCTCTCCCTTTCCAATCGTTTCAGAAAATTGATTCAGGAGTACAAGAAAATCAGTGATCAAATCCCAGAGAAGCCGGATATCTATTGGGAATGGTGGCCAAAGCCCATTTTCACACCTGGTAAAACAAACTGGCTGACTGAAATTAGTGAACTGGCAGGAGCGAGAAATTCTTTTCGTGATGTGGAACTCGCTTCTGTTCAAACAGATTGGGCAGATGTCGTAAAGCGAAGACCAGACCATATTTGTCTTGCCTGGGTTGGCGTTCGACAGAATAAAGTAAATCCAAAAATCGTTCAAAAACGTCAGGACTGGGACAAGCTTCAAGAAAGTCCCATTCATGTACTAGAAGAATGGCTTTATTGTCGCCCTTCACCACGTTTAATGACCGGCCTCGTCAAACTTGCAGCCATTCTTCATCCTGATCGCTATCCCTCTTTTGAAGGGGAAGATGCTTTCTTAGAAAATGAGAGGTAAACGCAAAACGTCGGAGAGTATACTCTCCGACGTTTTGTAGCTCCTGTTATTCTTTCTCACTCATTAACTCTTGTCTGAAAACTTGCATCGACTCTTCTTCATTCAAAGTTAACAACATTTCTTCCGTTAAGGTTCCATCACCTTTTTCGATCAGATATACGTCGAGTGTCTTTTTCCCCCACTCATTATAAACATCATTAACTGTGTCGTAATAGAGATCAATTCTCTTCCCAGTTATCGCACTTCCTGTATCTGCTACAACCCCAAAGCCATACTCAGGAATAAAGAGTACACTACCAATTGGAAAGACGGACGTATCGGCAGCGATCGTAGAGTAGAGATCCCGCTTTACCTTTACGCCAGAATAGGTGATGCCATATGCAGGATGCTCAGGTGTTTTCCCTGTTGATTCCTCACCTGCCGTATAACCTGTAGCCGTTACGGTATGCGTTGGATACTGTGACCAATCCTGAGAGGTCGCTAGGCTTGTCCTATCCTCTTCACTGAGTACAGTCTGCTGAGGAAAAATCCACTTCGTTACATCTTGCATTGATAAACCCGATAATAATAAATAAGTTGATAGCAACGCTGCTGCAAAAAGACCTGTAAAGATCATCCCTTTTGCGATCAGCATGATAAATCGCACATTTTCCACTCCTCTCATGATCTATTCATTTCCAGAGAAGTGAAAACCTATTCATCAAGATAACGTGCTTTTACACATATAAAAAGCTTCTGCCAACAATTGGCGAAGCTTTTAAAACATCTGATATCCTCTTACACGAAGCATTCTGATCGCAACACCAGCGAACACAGCTCCAACAAGTCCAGCAGTTAAAATAATCGCATCGGCACTTCCTAGTGAAAGAAGATCAGTACCTAACGCTTTAAATGAAGAACCTGGTGAGGAAAAATATTGAAAAAACGTAACGTTATCAATAATCATGATAACGATTACAGGATAGACAACTGCCATAATCCATGTCGAGCGTAGAAGCATGTTAAGCAGGAATCCAATTCCAAAGAAAAGCACAATAAACAGCAGCATCGAAATAATCAGCTGTGGAATCGCCATCGTTTCACCCCCGAGTAATCATTGTTAGTTTACTGGATTGTCCCATTTTAGTCAATGAACAGAGGGTGAACAAAAGAAAAGCGCAAGCGACTGGTAGGTCCGACAAGCGCTGGAGCTAGAACAAGAAAAGCGCAAGCGTCCGGTAGGTCCGACAAGCGCTGGAGCTAGACCTCAATCCATACATTCTTATTTTGAACCAAAAGAAAAACTAAGCGCTCTCAAACGCTTAGTTAGTTGGATTTTGTTTTGCTCCACTTCCTCCACAGTTATCACATGTTTCCGATCCACCAAGAAGTAGTTGAAAGTACCCCTTTCCCTGGCAATAAGGGCAATCAGTTGCTTTCGCCTTATTTTGTTGTCTTCTCACATCAACCACTCCTTTGTTGTAATTTTCTGATAATATATCAAGAATCGTTGAAAAAGAAAAACACCAAATTTCACACTGACAGCCCGTGTAAGCGAATACATCGTTAGTTATCAGATTATTTCGTCATTTATCAAATCATTTCAACCATTAGGAGGTGATGTGAGCGAATCGGACTTTTCCATCTATAACCGAAGGGTCTCCATTCATCTTAAAGTTTTTACTTTTTATTGAGGCTCGAATATAACAATTTGTAAGACGTATACTGAAATTGATTTCCAGGATTCATCTCCGTTATAAACTGATCCATTCCATTCAGAAAAGAAGGAATCATAGACGACGTACGTGGATCAGTAAGCAGTTCATCCTTTGTTAAAAATCGGCACTCTTCAATTTCATTCGTTTCGGACGTTTGCGTGCCTCCGGTTCTTCTCATATAAAAAACCACTAGGTTATCACTTACATCTTTGTTAATGACACCTGAACGAATTCCTGCTATTCCAGTCGTTTCTGCAACAATACCCGTTTCTTCAAATATTTCTCGGACAGCGGCTTCATCAACTGTTTCACCCGGATCCACAAATCCAGCAGGAAAAGACCATCTCCCTTTTAATCCACCATACTTCTTCATCACGACGAGATACTTCCCCTCAAATTCCACAATGCCTGCTGCCGCCAACCATACTTTTCCTCTTTCGGTCAAATCGAAGTCCTCCCCTGGTATAAATAAAGTAGTACGTTCATAGACTTTACTATAGCCCCTATTCTATTGAATAGATTAGAAAAACTTGGCTGATCGTCATCTCCTTTATGACGATCGCCTTCGTTTTTCTTATTGTGCTGATCACAAATGAATCATTTCATAAGAGCAAAAAAAGGCAAAGACATGACGTCTTTGCCCTCTTTATCGAATGATCTTAAAATAGCTTAAGCTTACCTTTTTTCCAGACAAGCCCAGGCCCACCAAGCATGAAGAGATAGCGATTATCAATCACTTTTTTCATAGCAGACGCTGTGCTACCATAGAGCTTTTTATTTCCCACTTTACCAATCGCTTCGCCTTTACCAAGTGAAGCAACCGTACCTTTGATGTCAGGAGTAAAGCTCTCAAGCTCTTTCCCACGCACAAGGCTCAATAAGTTCTTAGAAACAGCTCCAGCAGCTTGAATCGCAACCTGAGCCGTTGGAGGGAATGGACGATTGATTTCTTCGTTAATAAGAAGAGCACAATCTCCAACAACGAAAACATTATCGTAATCCGGTGTACGCTGATCTTTACGAACAGGAACACGGCCGCGGTTTGTTTCGAAGCCAGAATTTGCAACAATGGAGTTGCCTTGCACGCCACCAGTCCAAACAACTGTCGCCGCTTTTACTTCTTCATCCTCGCCCAAAATGACGCCGTCTTCTGTTACTTCTTTGATCATTGTGCTCGTACGGAATTCCACACCTTTGCGTTCAAGTAGATTCATTCCGTATTCTACAAGCTCCTCATCAAAACCAGGAAGAACAGTTGGGGACGCTTCCACATTAATGATTTTAACGCGATCACGAGGGATATCGAACTCTTTGCACAGTTCAGGAACACGTTCAGCAAGTTCACCAACAAATTCAATTCCAGTGAATCCTGCGCCACCGACAATAATGGTTAGAAGATCATCGCGACGCTTAGACTCATTATTGTAGCTTGCGAACTGGTATTCAATGTGTTCACGAATTTTACGAACGGAGTTTACGCTACGAATACTGAAAGCATTTTCTTTAAGACCCTTAATACCAAACGTAGCTGGTTCAAAACCAAGTGCTAGCACAAGGTAATCGTATTCAAGTTCACCGTTAGAAAGAATGACGCGCTTTTCATCCGGCTTTACTTCTACGACTGTGTCTTTAATAAATTTGATTTTGTTCATATCAATGACATCTTTGATCATAATTCTTGTTTTGTCATGGTGCATTGTTCCTGCAGCTGGTTCATGAAGCCATGTTGTTTGGTAATGATAGTCATGCTTATTCACAAGCGTAACTTCCACTTCATTTGTTCCCATCTCTTTTTGAAGACGAGCTGCTGTCATAATACCGCCGTACCCTGCACCTAAAATTGCGATTTTTGGCCTACTCACTTGAATCACATCCACCTTTTATCGGTATTTTTTTAGGACATATTGTAGATTTCCCTGCATTGTCCCATCGTGAAACGTCAATAAACGCTAAATATAAGGAATCTCTTTCTCAAAAATGAACAATATTGAATAAGATCAAGAGACATTGTTAAGTATTTCACGTTCTAGACCGAAAAAAATGGTGATCTAGCCCGCACTTTGTCATAAAATTTTCAAATCTGACGCTCCATTCTAATCATATTCTTTTTTTTTTCCTTTTTCAACCTTTATAATGAAAGTTCTAGAGGTGTTTTCACCTTAGGGGTTTAGTTCCGTTTTTATTATGATTATAATAATGAAAGCACATTGAATAAATTATAGGGGGACTGACTTATGACTGACCAACATGAACTTTATGATATAACGATTATTGGTGGAGGTCCTGTTGGCTTATTTACCGCATTCTACGGTGGTATGCGCCAACTTAAAGTAAAGATTATTGAAAGTATGCCACAGCTTGGAGGGCAGCTCTCTGCACTCTATCCTGAAAAATACATTTATGACGTCGCTGGCTTTCCTAAAGTTCTCGCACAAGATCTTGTCGATAATCTTGTCGAACAGGCGAATCAATTTCAACCAGAGGTTGCTTTGGAGCAGTCTGTTGAAGAAGTAACAAAACAAGAAGACGGCACTCTTTACCTCCGTTCAAACACAGGAGAAGAGCATTATACGCGAGCGGTTATTATTACTGCTGGTGTTGGGGCCTTCCAACCTCGTCGCTTGAAAGTAGAAAGTGCTGATCTTTATGAAGGAAAGAACCTTCACTATTTCGTAAATGATCTCACAGCATTTGCAGGACAAAAAGTTCTTATTGCTGGTGGAGGAGATTCCGCAGTAGATTGGGCTAATATGCTTGAGCCAATTGCTGAGGAAGTAACACTTATTCACCGTCGCGATAAGTTCAGAGCTCACGAACACAGCGTTGAACAGCTTATGAACTCTTCTGTAAACATTCAAACGCCGTATAACATTACTGAATTCATTGGTGACGGAGAACGCATTAACCAGGTTGTTCTCGAGCAAGTTAAAGGTGAAGAGAAAATAACGAAAGACGTGGATGCAGTTATTGTGAACTACGGCTTCATTTCTTCTCTTGGACCAATTAAAGAATGGGGCCTTGATATTGAAAAGAACTCCATTGTTGTTAATACCAAAATGGAAACAAACATTCCTGGTATTTATGCAGCTGGTGATGTTGCTACATATGACGGCAAAGTAAAGCTTATCGCCTCTGGATTTGGTGAAGCACCAACAGCTGTTAATAATGCAAAATCCTATATGGATCCTGATGCAAAGGTACAGCCGCTTCACAGCACTAGTCTTTTCGATAAAAAAAAGTAAGTTCAAGGAAAGTGAGGGGTACACATGGATGAGATTCTCTTTATCATCGTGATGATAGCAGGTCTTGGCTTCTCTCTTTATAAAAGTCTTAAAGATACGCCAAAACCGAACTGGAAAACCGTTAAACAAAACCTTTTCCATTCTTCTCACTAAGACGTTAAAAACCCCGTACACTTGTACGGGGTTTTTAATATGTATGTTTTCACCAACCAAGCCCTACTTTGGTTGCTAGAATTTCTTCACCTGAACCATTCAACGTAATTTCATAACGCCCTGAACGATTAGAGTATGTGAGCGTTTTTTCTTTAAATGCGACATTAGCTTGATAGCGCACTTCAAAATTCTCCACCTCTAAATCTCCAGATCCCTCTTCATGTATCTTTACAGTAAACAACAAAATCCCCTCCTTATACAGTCATTTTATCACCGTCAGAATTCTTGAGATATGACAAATAGTTTACACTAGTACCGTATTTTTCCATGAAAAATATTTTCTTAACAGCACATTCCTTGTGATTATTTTCTTCTTGAAGCGGGTAAACCCAAAATAGACTTAAAATAATCTGTTTACAGGAGGACTTATCAATGAGTAGATTACAAAATAAAACAGCGGTAATTACTGGAGCTGCAACTGGTATTGGACAAGCCACTGTTGAGCTTTTCGCAAAAGAAGGAGCTACGGTTTTATGTGCTGATGTTAATACAGAAGAGATGAGTAAAACAGCTGAGAAGCTAAATAACAACGGAGGTAATGTAAAAACTTTCCACGTTGATGTATCAAGTGAGGATAGCGTAACGAGTTTTGCTAACCAAGTCAAAGAGGAATATAGCACGATTGATGTTCTCTTTAATAACGCAGGGGTTGACCAGGAAGGTGGAAAAGTCCACGAATACCCAGTCGAATTATTCGATCGTATTGTTTCAGTTGACTTGCGCGGTACATTTTTAACAAGCAAATACTTACTTCCACTCATGATGGATAACGGCGGATCGATTATTAATACGTCATCGATGTCAGGTCGAGCAGCTGATCTGGATCGTTCAGGCTACAACGCAGCAAAAGGTGGCATTACAAACTTTACGAAAGCCATGGCGATTGACTATGCAAGACAGGGAATTCGAGTAAACTCTCTCTCTCCAGGTACGATTGAAACGCCACTAATTGATGAGCTTGCAGGTTCAAAAGAAGAAGAAATGGGTCAGAAATTTAGAGATGCGAATAAGTGGATTACACCACTTGGTAGACTTGGCCGCCCGGATGAAATGGCGAAGGTCGCTCTTTTCTTAGCATCTGATGATAGCTCTTATGTGACAGGTGAGGATATTACAGCTGATGGTGGGATTATGGCGTATACTTGGCCTGGTAAGATGTTAATCGATGAGCAATGGAAAAAGGAAACAGAGTAAGACAAGGAAGCAAAACCCCGATGCAACGAGCATCGGGGTTTCTTTATAAATAAACTTAAGCCCACCACATCTCAGTCGGCTGGTCAACAATTAAAACAGATTGAAGGTTCTTAACAGCCGTTTGGAAGCCTTCGCTAATAGACATAAGTGGATCTTCGTGTTCAATGCTTACAACATGGTCATAGCCATATGTACGAAGTGCGCTCATCATGTGAGACCATTCTTGATTACTATGTCCACAACCAACAGAACGGAACGTCCATGCTCGTGTCTTCACTTCTCCATAGGGCTGCATGTCTGTTAATCCATGCATGTTCACATTATCCTGATCGATATACGTGTCCTTCGCATGGAAATGATGAATCGCATTTTCTTTTCCAAGAATTTTAATGGCTGCGACAGGGTCAATTCCTTGCCACCACATGTGACTTGGATCGAGGTTTGCACCGATTGCGTCACAAGTTAGCTCACGAAGCTTAAGCATCGTGTAAGGTGTATGGACAAGAAAACCACCATGAAGTTCAAGACCTATTTTCACATTATGATCCTTAGCAAATTGCCCCCACTCTTTCCAATAAGGAACTAGCTTCTCTTCCCATTGCCACTTCAAAATATCTGAGTACTCCGCTGGCCATGGCGTTACTGGCCAATTTGGGTTTTTCGCGTCTTCGCTATCACCGGGCGTTCCTGAGAATGTATTCACTACTGGAACGTTCATTGCCGATGCTAATTTCACAGTCTTAACGAAAGTGTCGTGGCACTCCTCAGCAAATTTCTTATCAGGAGAAATCGGATTTCCGTGACAACTAAAAGCACTAATTTCGAGTCCTCTTGAATGAACTTTATCAAGATATTCCAAGCGCTTCTCTTCACTTTCGAGCAATTCATCCAGATTGCAATGAGCATTACCTGGATAACCTCCCGTTCCGATTTCCACCGCTTTAAGTCCAGATGCTTTCGCATGATCGAGCATCTCTTCGAATGACTTATCTGAGAATAGTACAGTAAATACACCTAGTTTCATAGGACCACTCCTCTTATGTTTTTAATCAAGTCGAATGCTTCTCCCAGTTGTACAGCTTTCATAAATTGCTTCAATTACTTGTGACACACGTCTCGCCTCTTCCGATTTTACGATCGGTTCCTCTAGTCCAAGACAGCTGTTCACAAAATTCGCAGCTTGAGGCAATCCTGGGTCCTCATCTCCTGGTACCCATTGACTGCTCGTATTTAAAAGCATGCCGTGCTGAGCTTTATTTAATTGAAATGGAAAAACATCGAGACCCCCATCACTACCGGAGATACTAACAGACTCTTTGTCCTCTGCAATGTTGGCTGACCAGGATGTTTCAAAGAGCATAGAAATATTATTATCAAAACGGATATATGCCGTGACATGATCATCCACATTAAACGTCTCGTGATCAAATGCTCCCCACTGGTTCACTTGTTCAGGTGTTTTGCTTAAACGATTGTATGTTGTTCCTGACACTTCAACAGGCTTCGCGTTGCCCATTAGCCACATACTTAAATCAAGAAAGTGGCATCCATAATCTATTAAGCTACCGCCGCCTTGAAGCTGTTTATTCGTAAACACGCCCCAGCCAGGAACCTTTCGGCGACGAAGGGCTTGAACTCTTGCAACCATTGGATCACCGATTTCATTCTCTTGAATAAGTTGACGTGCCGCACGCGGTTCCTTCATGAAGCGATAATGATAAGCGATGGATAAGATTTTGCCAGACTTTTTCTCTGCTGCAATCATCCGATCACATTCGGCAACTGTCATCGCCATTGGCTTTTCACAGAGAACATGAACACCTGCGAGTAGAGCTTGCTCAGCTAGATCCGCATGAAATTTATTCGGTGTGCAAATCGTAACGGCATCTACTTCATTTAGCATATCCTGTACATGCTCGTACACATTAGGAATATGACAAGAAAGCCCTACCTGCTGCGCTTTTTCATAATCGACATCATAAACACCAAACAACTCTACTTGTTCAGAGAGCTGCTGGTATGCTGGGATATGCCGGGACTGGGCGATGCCGCCAGACCCGATAATCCCCATACGTAATTTATTCACTTGATCACCTCAGGTTAACGATTTTCTTCGTTTCATTTGATTCTAGTGCTGCGAGAACCACTTGAAGAGAATTCATCCCTTCCATACCGCTTACAGGAACGTCTTTATCCGACACAATGCTATCTACGAACTTGTCGATAACCCGTGAACTCGATTGGCCGCCGCTATCATTTGTTTGAATACCACCAAGCTCATATTTCACCACTTCACCTGTCTGATACTGAACAACAAGCGAATTCACTGGATCGTCTTCAAGTCTAAGAATCGCTTTTTCGCCATAGATAATCGTTGAATTATCTTCACTCGCTGTATAAGCCCAGCTTGCAGCTAGCGTTCCAATAATACCGCTTTCGGATTTTAAAATACACACTGCATTATCATCAACTGTAGCAAACTCCTTCGCACTTGTTTCAACAAACGAGCCTACCTCTACGATCTCTTCATTTAATAAATAGCGGATAAGATCGGTCTTATGCACACCAAGATCTCCCATTGCTCCAATAAATGCTTTCTCTTTCTCGAAGAACCAGCTATCTTTCCCATCCACACTCCAACCTTCAGGTCCAGGATGTCCAAAAGCTGTTCTAAAGCTATACACTTTGCCAATTTCACCGCTTGCTAGAATGTCTCTCGCCTTTGCGTGGGAAGGAACGAAGCGTTGATTGTGAGCAATCATTAAGTTCTTCCCACTTGTGCGAGCTGCTTCAATCATTTCTTCGGCATCTGCACGTGACGTTGCCATTGGCTTTTCGCAAAGAACATGCTTTCCTGCTTTTAATGCAGCAATAGAAATCGGGGCATGAAGGTAGTTTGGCGTACAAACACTTACAGCATCAATCTCACTATTTTGCAGTAGCTCCTCATAGCTTTCATAGGACTTTGCTCCGTAAAGAACCGCTGTTTCATCTGCTCTTGTTTTCACAATATCGCACACAGCAGCAATTTTTATTTGTGTGTTTGCCGCGTATTCTGGTAAATGACGGTGTTTCGCAATACTCCCACATCCGATAACACCAATTTTTAATTCATTCATGGTTTCTCCTCCTCATTCAATCTCTTATTTAGACGCAATGGTTTCTAGCGGTTTTGCATTTCCATAGACTGGCTTTGGTATCGTCGTAGGTTTAGCCCAGGCTACAGCATTTTTCATAACCTGCTGGATCTCTTTATTGTAATAAGTTGGGTATGTCTCATGACCAGGTCTGAAATAGAAAACCTTTCCTTGTCCTCTCTTATATGTACAACCGCTTCTGAAGACTTCTCCGCCTTCAAACCAGCTTACAAACACAAGTTCATCTGGTGCTGGGATATCAAAATGCTCACCATACATTTCTTCTCTCTCAAGCTCAATTTTCTCACCAAGTCCCTCCGCAATCGGATGGGTTGGATCGACAATCCACATTCTCTCTTTCTCATCCGCTTCACGCCATTTCAAATCACAGCCTGTCCCCATTAGCTTCTTGAAAATTTTAGAGAAGTGACCAGAATGAAGGACGATAAGCCCCATTCCATCAAGAACTCGTTGATGAACGCGATTCACAATTTCATCAGATACTTCTTCATGCGCGATATGTCCCCACCAGAGAAGAACGTCCGTGTTGTTCAGCACCTCTTCAGATAAACCATGTTCAGGCTCGTCCAAAGTGGCCGTTTTCACTTCAAAATCCTCTTTTAGAAATTCAGCAATGGCACCGTGAATTCCGTTTGGATACACGCTTCTTACTTCTTCACTACTCTGTTCATGACGATTTTCATTCCATACGGTTACGTTTAGCATTAAAATCCACTCCTATTTTTATCTATTCTTTAACTGAACCTGATGTTAATCCTGACACGATTCTTCTTTGGAAAATCAAAACCATAATGACAAGAGGAACGGTTACAACAACGGTCGCTGCTGAAATTTCTCCCCAAGGGATCGTATACTGACCCTGAAACAGGGCAATTCCGACCGGGACCGTTTTAAACTTATCAGCCGTGTTAATCGTAAGGGCAAACAAGAATTCATTCCAGGCTGCAATAAATACGAGAATGGCTGTTGTAAAAATACCTGGTACAGCAAGTGGCATAATCACTTTCCAATACGTTTGCCATAGTGATGCTCCATCGATTTTCGCTGCTTCTTCAAGATCGAACGGAATTTTACGGAAGAACGTAACGAGAAGCCAGATCGATAATGGCAGCGTGATCGTTGTGTACGGGATGATTAAGCCAAGATAGCTATTTGTAAGACCTAAGTTTTTTAGAAAAATATAGATTGGTGAAATCGTCGCTACTTGTGGGAACATAGATACAGATAAGACAATCCCCAATATAATCGGTTTTCCTTTAAAATTCAGACGCGCGATGGAATAAGCAGCGAATGAAGCGACCAGTACGGTGTACACAGTCGTAATTGTCGCTACAACGGTACTGTTCCAAAGATAGCGAGGGAAAGGATAATCTACGAAAACGGATACATAGTTTTGTAGAGTTGGGTTATTCGTAAAAGGATTGAACGCTTTTTCACCAAAGAGCTCTGTTAGTGGTTTAATCGAACTTGCAAGCATCCATAAGAACGGAAACATGACAACAAAAACAAACACAACTAGGAAAACGTAAAACATCGGTCCCGCTTTCTTATTCATCTGGCTGTCCCTCCTTCTTCATGATAAAATACTTTCTCATTTCTTTCCAGTTCCGTCGTTTATTAGTTCTGCACCGAGTAATTTAATAAAGATTCCAGAAATTATGGCAACACAGATGAATACAACTACTGAAATAGCTGAACCTTCACCAAAGTTTGTCTGAGTAAACATCAATGTATAAGCGAGCATCGAGATCGTTTCGGTTGAATTCGCTGGACCTCCGCCAGTTAATACATAAATTAAGTCAAACACTCGGAATGCATCTAGAGTACGGAATAAGAGAGCAACGAGAAGACTTGTTTTCAAAAGTGGTAATGTAATCGTTACAAACTGCTTCCACTTATTCGCTCCATCAATTGATGCGGCTTCATAGAGGGAAGATGGGATCGTTTGCAGTCCTGCTAGAAGAAGTAAAGCCATATATGGTGTCGTTTTCCACACATCAGCGAAGATAACAGAGAACATTGCACCTGTATCCGTAGTGAGAAGCATCGACATGCGATCGATCAATCCAACATCTTCAAAGAGCTTCGCTACAATACCGTTTTGACCATCATAAAGGAACTTCCACATGAGGGCTGCTACCGCTGTTGGAATCGCCCACGGAATTAGGATACTTGCACGAATTAATCCTCGCCCTAAGAAAGCTTTGTTAATAAGGAGAGCAATCGCTAGACCAAGTATTAGCTCAGCTAGAACAGAAATAAATGTAAATACACTCGTGTTCCAAAGAGACTTCCACATCCGCTGATCAGTTAAATTTTCTTTGTAATGCTCAAGTCCAATGAAGTTCGGTTCAACAACAATTTCAGTTAGTGCGGATGATAAACCAACAATCTTATCGCCTTTTTCCAAACTTCCATTTTCATTGATCGACATTAAATCATTATTGATTGTTTTAACGGAAGACGTAAAATCCTCTGCTACGCTTTCATCAATTTCAACGTACTTCATATCGTCAGGAATATTTTCAAACTTGTCTAGCTTTTCATTAATCACGTCATAATTTTCTGCTGCTTGCGGGTTTTCTTTAATACTGGCATCGAGATTTTCTAATGTTGTTTTCATCTCGGTCAGCTCTTCACTTGAATTTCCATTATCAATTTCAGAATTAATTGCCCCGACTAGGAAGGGATAGTTTTGCAAATAGCGGTCCAGGTCAATTTGATAATCGAGATGGACTTCTGATTTAGTTGGTTCATTGAGACGAAGGTCGAAAAGACTAAAATAAAATGACTGGAAAACTGGCCAAATAGAAATTGCTAGAATTAGAATCAGTGCTGGGGCAAGAAGTAAATAACCGACAACCGCATCGTTTTTTTTCTTCTTTTTGGGCTGTTTCTCCACTTTAATAGGCTCTTTTGGATCGATATCTGTCTGCATACCAACGCTCCTCTCTTTAGGAAAAAGTGTCTTGTTGCTCACTCAGTTAAGATCGCAACTAAACACCGCTTTTTGATACTATGAAATTTCTTTCAAAGAATATGTAGGAAAGACATTAGCCTTCGTATTGAAGGCTAATGACCTTCTCTATTATTTTTCTAGCTTTTCATTCATTTCTTTTTCCATTGCAGCCGCTGCTTCTTCAGGAGTTTCTTCTCCTGCGATCGCTTTAGAAATGTGAATTTGAATGATTTCAGAGATTTCAGGGTAGTTTGGTGCTACCGGACGTGAAACCGCTGCTTCAAGAGCTGTTTGGAATCCTTCTTCTCCAAAGAATGGGTTCGCTTCGATAATTTCTTCATCTTCGAACAGAGCAGGAATTGTTGGAGCGTGTGAACCTTTAATTGCATCAATTTTTTGTCCTTCTTTACCAGTCATAAACTTCAAGAACTCCCATGCTTCTTGAGGATGTTCAGAGAAATTATTGATGGCTGCCATCCAACCGCCAAGGGCTGAAGCAGAACCAGCGTCACCTTCAGGAAGTGGAGCTACTTCTACGTTTCCGACAATCTTAGACTGTTCTTCATCATTCGCAAGTGCGAATTGATATGGCCAGTTACGGATAAATGGAGATTGACCTTCAATAAATGCAGTATGAGATTCTACTTCAGTAAACGTATTGATGTTACCTGGAACGAAATCAGAGTTTGCGATTTCAACCATTTTTGAAATACCTTTGATCGCTTCAGGGCTATTGATAACAACTTCTCCATTCTCATCAATAAACGCACCGCCGTAAGAACCGACAAATTCAACTGCGTTTGTTACAAGACCTTCATATTGCTTCGCTTGCATGAGGTAACCAAACTTCGTACCGTCTTCACCTTTTAGCTCAGAAGCTTGAGTCATCAAGTCATCCCACGTTTTTGGAGCTTCAGATACTAAGTCAGAGCGATAGAAAAGCATACCAGTATCAATAAATTTAGGCATCGCCCACTGCTTTCCGTTAAATGTTGCTGCCGTAACTGGTCCCTGGTTGTAATCGTCCATGTTAATACCGTCTTTTTCAATAAAACGGTCTAATGGAAGCACATATCCTGCTTGAGCGAATTCAGCTGGCCAGATTACATCGATATCGAATACATCAATTTCTGATGATTCAGCGTTCAACATTGTGACATAAGCATCGTGCTGTGCTCCTGTGTCGGTCGGCATCTCGCGGAATTCGATTTCGATATTCGGGTTTTGCTTCATAAATTCCTCAACCATTACATCGGTTGCACCTGTTGCATCTTTACCACGCGCATAAACGAGTGTTACTTTCTCTTCGTCACCTGAACTTGCATTTTCATCACCAGAACTGTTGTTATTACTTGAAGAATTGTTTGAAGAACTACATGCCGATAGAACTAGGATAAGAGCCAAAACGATAAAAAGTAGTTTACTATTCTTCATAATTCGCATAATACTAAATCCCCCTTAGATTTGGTTGAAATCGATTTCAAAATTGTAATCGATTTCAATAAACAAATTAACGCTTACATTTATCGCAAGTTATGTAGAGTTACGAATAACAAGCGATAGTGGTAATTCTTTAACACTTTGAGTTGTACGCTCACACTGCCCTTTTAAACAATCAATAAAAATAGACATAGCTTGTCCGCCAATTTCTGCACCGGGTTGATAAATGGTTGTTAGCTCTGGTTCAATTAAGCTGGCAATTGGCTGATCGTCAAATCCGAGTATAGCTATATCTTTCGGAACATCTAATCCATTTCGCTTTGCTTCCTTCACCATTGCAGCTGCCACTTCATCTCCTCCGGTAAAGATAGCCGTTGGTCGTTCAGTTAATTCAAGAATTTTGTTAAACGTTCTTACGCCGTCTTCCATTGTGTATGTATCTTGGAAGATCCATTCTGGCTTTATTTCTAGGCCAGCTTCTTCAATCGCTTGAAAGACTCCTTTACGGCGATCATTAGACAACCCGCTTGTTGAGCCCATACAATAAGCAATCCGCTTATGTCCTCGCTCAATTAAATGCTTTGTTCCTAAATAACTCCCCTGAACTTGATTCAATCGAACCATTGGTACCGTCGCATCGTGATGATATTCATTACAAAGTATAATCGGTCCATGTGCCGTGTAGGACTGAATTTCTTCCCAATTATTTTCAATCGAAGTGAAAATAACACCATCAACTTGCTTCGTCTGTAACAAATTCAAGTATTCGAGTTCCTTCTTTTTACTAGATTTCGTCTGACAAATGATCAATTGAAATCCATTCGCTTCAGCCACGCTTTCGATTCCATTAAGAACCAGTGTAAAAAACGGATTCGTTAATCTTGGAATTAACACAGCTACTAGATTTGTTCTTCGATTTCGCAAGTTTCTAGCTGATGTATTAGGAAAGTAACCTAGTTCCCTCATTGCCTTATGAACTAATTCACGCTTGTCTTTAGTTACGTGTGGATAATCATTGATGACACGTGACACAGTCGCTCGTGATAGACCTGTATAGTGTGCGACATCAGCAATTGTTGCCATGTTTCATCCTCCTCAGAAAGTACAAAAGAACCTCCCTTCGTTTGTAACCGATTTCATGAAATCGATTACAAACAGCATAACGTAAGTTCACAGAATCTTCAACATTATTTTTTGAATATTTTAACCATTTTATTTTTTTAGCTGTATTTCTCTTAAATATTTATAACTCTGAGTCACACTTTCAATCGGATCAACATCACATTCATCCTGCTCAACAACCCACCATTTTACGCCGCATGCCTGCCCCTGCTCCACTACTTCCTGAATCGCAATGTTACCAGTGCCAAGAATAGCCGTTGCTTCTCTCTCATCATCCGAGCGGTCCTTTAAATGAATGATTGGTGTTCTACCTGAGAACTTTTGCATCCACTCAACTGGATCATGACCAACCTGGTTAAGCCAATAAATATCAAATTCAGCCTGAATGGAAGAATGCGCCTCTAAAATTCCGAACAGCTCACTACCTTCAATACTTCGACCAAGTTCAAAATCATGATGGTGATATCCTAATTCCATTTGATGCTCAGTACAAATTTCCGCTGCATTCTTCATGATCTTAGCTACCTTTAAAAAGTCCTCATGACTTCTTCTTTCAGGTGGAAGCCACGGGCAAATAATTCGGCTGTTTCCAAGTACTTTTTGTTCCTCTATAACAGTTTCCAAATCGTTTTCAATCCGCTCAATCGGGATATGATGTCCAATGACGCTTAACCCAAGTTCATCTAATTTGTTTTTTACTTCTGATGGTTCATATCCATGCAATCCTGCAAGTTCAACACCTTCGTAGCCTATGGCCTCTACTCTTATTAACGTTTCGAAGAAATCCTTGTCACATTCGTTTCTCAACGTGTAAAGTTGTAACCCAACTCCAATTTCAATCATGTGTGACACTCCTTTTCATAATTAGAATAGACATTCCATTCTTCCTGGCAAAGTCGATCAATTTGTAAATTTACAAATTGATCGTTTGAATGTTAACTCTCATAGAAGATAAATTTTCTTCACCATCACTGTGTTCGATGGAACGACTAAAATCCCTTTTTTTAGACATAAAAAAAGAAATTTTTCATTATTGAATCTGGATTAAGGTTACATTTAAAAAGCTCATAAATTGTTCAGAGAGCTTAAGGCAAAACCTATAATGGAAAGAGAGTAATAAAAAAACTCCCCCACACGTTCAATAAACAATTGAACGTTGGAGAAGCTTTAAGATACGGGTCATGACTCACCCTATCCGATATTTAATTTCTTAACAATTCTCCGGCGTACCAGCGTTGGTCGCTGTTTTAAACGAAGAACCACAGCCGCATGATGCGATCGCGTTCGGATTATCGATGGTGAATCCGCCGCCCATCATGTTTTGTTTATAATCAATATTCACACCGTTTAAAACGGGTGCGCTTTCGTTATCCATAATAATCGTTACGCCATGCTGAGCGTCGAGAGCTTGATCATCTTCCTTCATTTCTGTATCAAAGCCCATGCCGTAGCTTAAACCAGTACAGCCGCCACCTTTAACACCTACGCGTAAATAAAGATTGTCGCCTTCTTCTTGCTTCATCATTTCTTTTACCTGTGCTGCTGCAGCTTCAGATAAATGGATCATTTAAATCCCTCCAATCACCGTAATGCTACTATTAGTATATCGTGCTATAGAACTAAGCTCAACAATTGAACACTATCAAACAGAAATACTCACTTCGCTAGCCTGATGATTGTATTTCAACTGTAATATCAGATTATGCTTCTTATCAAGTTTTTGACCATATGCCAATAGTTCCGGGTAATTCAAGCCAAGTACTATATCGGCTTGAGTCATTTTTGCGCATAGAATTTCACGCCGTATCTTTTCACAGTCGGAGTCTTGAATGATCCTTCTATTCATAACCACTTATTATTCTAAATCAATATCCTATCATTTACAAATATCCAGTTATTTCCCTGTATAATAAACTCCAGTTGATATCGTCACTGCTGGACCTGTCATCCAGATGTGATCATCTTCATCCCACGTAATTTCCAGATCGCCGCCTGCGAGATGAACTGTCACCTCTGTACCCTTTAATGTTTTGTTATTTAATACGCCTGCTACTACTGCTGCACATGCGCCTGTTCCACAAGCTTGAGTAATACCAGAGCCTCTCTCCCATACTCGAAAATGGTATTCACTGCTAGAGACTACTTCAACAAATTCAACATTAATACTTTCTGGGAATAGCTGATGATCTGTAAAATAAGGTCCTGCTGTTGTGAGAGGAGCCTTTTCTATATTATCGACAAACATCACCATGTGAGGATTCCCCATCGATACTCCCGTCATTTGAAGCGGTTCTTCTTCAAAAAACACCGTTTCATCAATAACTTCGTCTTCTGAATTTCCGATCATGGGAAGACTTCCTCTTGTCCACTCCGGTCTCCCCATATCAATCGTAACAGTCTCCACACGATCACCCGCTAAATGAACTTCTGCCTGTACAAGTCCTGCTAGCGTTTCAATGGCAAATTTCGTTGAAGAAACCAGCTGGTTTTCATATGCATACTTAGCTACGCAGCGGAGGCCATTGCCACAGTTTTTCCCTTCAGAACCATCTTTATTAAAAATTCTCATCTTCACTTCTGCTTGATCGGATGGGCAAATCAAGATCATTCCATCCGATCCTATACCCGTGTAAACATCCGATACTTCTCTTGCGTATTGAGGAAGGTTCTTTTCTTCTAACTTTTGCTCAAATAAGTTGATGTAAATGTAATTGTTACCAAGACCATGCATTTTTGTATATGTTATCTCTTGCAATGCTTTCACTCTTTCTATATTTTAATGGCTCTTTCGAACAGCTTCTGTCGTCCAGAAATAATCACTATCAATTTTCTCAATCATGAGCTTGCCGTTACAGCAAGGCATCACAAGTCTTGTTTTGATTTCTTCACAACCTTGTTGGTAATCTCGTTCTGTCATAGGCGTTAAAACATTCTCACTATGACAAAATGGACAATGCGGAACATAGACGTCCCCCATCATACGATCATATGGCAATGTATGTTCAAAGCTACTCACGAGTGATCCCCCCTGTCTATTATTTAGACAAGTATACCGTAAAACAGGCAAAAAACAACACCGCTTCGCCTTCCGTTTTCAATACAACCAATCAAAACGATATAAAAAAAAGCCTCTATAAAAGAGGCTTTCAAAATTAGAAAATTAGCATACCTGCGATTGCAGCATTTAAAAGGTTTGCAAGCGTACCTGCAAGGATTGCGCGCATTCCAAGCTTTGCAATTTCAGGGCGACGTTTAGGCGCCAGACCTCCAAGGCCTCCAAGTAAAATAGCAAGAGAAGAGAAGTTCGCAAATCCACAAAGAGCAAAACTGATAATCGCAACTGATTTGTCAGTTAGGTTTCCAGCACTAATTTCTGGACCGAAAGAAGAGAAAGCTACAAATTCATTAAGGATCAACTTCTGTCCAATGTAGTTACCTGCTTGAACAGCATCTTGCCACGGAACACCAATAACAAAGGCAAGTGGTGAGAAGATATACCCAAGAATTTGCTGAATCGTTATGCTTCCTGCGCCAAACCATCCACCAACTGCTCCAAGTAAACCGTTTAGCAAGGCAATCAATGCGATAAACGCAAGAAGCATCGCTCCAACGTTTAAAGCAAGTTTCAGACCGTCTGATGCACCATGTACAGCAGCGTCAATCACGTTTACGTGATCTTCGTTTCTTTCCATCTTAATTTCTTTCGCTGTTTCTGGTGTTTCTGTCTCTGGCATGATGAGCTTAGCCATTAACAAACCACCTGGTGCTGCCATGAAACTTGCCGCTAGTAAATACTCAAGCGGTACACCTAATAAAGAATAACCAATCAGGACAGAACCAGCTACCGAAGCAAGTCCTCCTGTCATAACTGCAAAAAGTTCTGATTTCGTCATTTTATCTAAATAAGGTTTGATGACAAGTGGCGCTTCCGTTTGACCAACAAAGATATTTGCAGTAGCTGATAGTGACTCCGCTTTACTTGTTCCAAGCGCCCATGAAATCGCTCCACCAAGTAGACGGATAACCCACTGCATAATCCCAAGGTAATAAAGAACAGAAATAAGAGAAGAGAAGAAAATAATGATCGTTAGTACTTGAAATGCAAAGATCATTCCAATGTCTTCATTTCCAATTAAGCCACCGAAAAGAAAGCCAATTCCCTCATTAGCATATCCAATAATATCCTGAACGAATAATGATAGTTGCTTTAAAGCAGTCTTACCTGCTTCCCATTTTAATACTACAAATGCAAATGCAACCTGAATGGCAAGTGCACCCAGTACCGTACGAAGGTTAATCGCTTTGCGATTTGTAGAAAAGATTAGTGCGATGGCAAATAACACAGCCATACCACCGAATCCCCATAAAATTTGCATATTTTACACCCCTTGTTAATTATTGAACCCGTTTATAAGCATAGCCTACCCCATTACCAGATTTTAAATAGAAATATTATAGCAATTAGCTAAATACAGCGCTTACAAACAGTGTTTTGTTATCTGAATATTCGACATTTTTCGCGTGTACGCGGAAAATAAAAAGTCCGTTCTCTCTCTATTAGACTTCAATGGACCTTTGTCATTATAACACAGAAACTGAGCAATGAAAGCCCTTAATTTTCATCGATTAATTTTCGCATTATTTTCTCTATTAAAGCTTCAGATGTATCCGCATTTACTAAAAGTCCATCTACGATAGCAAAAGACTCAGAGTAGCAGTTCCCACAATAACCAAGACAGCCGTAGTCAATTAATTCAATATCGTGGATCTTCTCCAGGGCCTCCCATACGAGCTTATTCTCTCTCAAGTTTCCCGCACAAAATTCGATTGTCTTCACAGTAAAGCCACTCCTCAGTTAAGCATTTAAGAAATGTTATTGTACATAAGTCACAGTTTCGCTATACTTTTAACTGTCATAACATAATGAATCGTATAACTATATTATAGCGCGTGTCGCTTCCTTTTTTCTTCCTAATTCTTCATTTCTTCTTCATCTTTTCTACTTATTATAGGGAGACAGCGTTATGCAATTTTATTAAAGGGGACCTCTTATCATGAAAAGGCTAGTGCTATTAGGCGGCGGATACGGTGGTATGCGTATCCTACAGAAATTATTTGCATCTGATCTACCAGAAGACCTCACAATTACGCTTGTTGACCGCAACCCTTATCACAGTATGAAAACCGAATATTATGCCCTTGCCGCTGGAACAGCAAGTGATCATCACATACGTGTTCAATTCCCAGTTCATAAGAAGCTAGAAATCAAATACGGCGAAATCACTAGTATAAATCTAGATTCAAATGTCATTCACCTAAATGACGATGATGACCTTGCATATGACACGCTCGTCATTGGACTAGGATGCGAAGATAAGTATCATAACGTACCAGGTGCAGATGTTCATACTCTAAGCATTCAAACGATTGATTCATCTCGAAGAACGTATGAAGTATTGAACAACCTCGGCGCTAAATCTGTCGTTGGTATTGTTGGTGCAGGACTTAGTGGAGTGGAGCTAGCAAGTGAACTTCATGAAAGTAGGCCAGATCTTCAAATTAAGCTATTTGATCGAGGACACACTATTCTTTCTGCCTTCCCAGAACGACTTGGAAAATACGTTCAATCCTGGTTTGAGGAGCGTAATGTAGAAGTTGTTAGTGAATCAAATATTACAAAGGTCGAACCCAATACGCTCTTTAATCATGGAGAGCCTGTCCACTGTGATTCAATTGTATGGACAGCTGGCATCCAGCCTAACAAAATCGTAAGAGATCTTGACGTTGAAAAAGATGCCCAGAAGCGTATTGTATTAAATGACTATCATTCTGTTCCAAGTCATGAGAATGTTTTTGTTGTAGGAGACTGTGCAAGCTTGCCACATGCACCAAGTGCTCAGCTTGCTGAGGAACAAGCAGAACAAATTGCTCTCGTATTGCAGAAGCAATGGAAAAAAGAAACGCCACCTGCGCTTCCACCAATTAAAATCAAAGGAACGCTTGGCTCACTCGGAAGCAAGCATGGCTTTGGTGTCATGGCGAATCGTCCACTTACTGGCCGAGTTCCTCGTCTACTCAAGTCAGGTATATTATGGATGTATAAGAATCATAACGGTTAATAAGGTTGACCTTTATAAGAAGTAAATATACTTTTTCGTAAGATAAAACCCGTGAACAAATTTGTTCACGGGTTTTATCATTTAAGCCGTTGCAGAACGGTCTTCTAGAACAGCATATAAGTCTTTTAATTTAGGGTTACCTTCTGACACAATTTCATTTCGGACGACAACAACTGGATAGAACAGATCTTCATCAATCACTTTTGAAGCAAAAGCCGCCTCATAACCGGAGAGTTTACTATGAATGTCAATATATCGAACGACTATTTGGCGATCAGGATACTTGCGGTCGAGGGCCGCTTTAAGCCATTCAGCCGTTTCTTCTGAAGAAGGCAAGTTTACACAGCTTGCACAGCGCTCACCTGCTCCATAGACGAGTACTTCTTCCATGGTGAAAACGTCCTTTCTATTCAATCAATTTACCTTCATTGTACCCTATTCCTATCATGTAGAAAAGAAGCATTCGCCTTTTTCATGTTCCAATCTTGTATATGGATTCATACCATGATAAAGTTAGGATGAGAATTATAATCATTCTACATTAGCACATAGATTTTTAACTTAATCATTAGTATAATGGAAGTATGAAGGGAGTCGATGAATGATGCAAGAGCAAGTACAAGATGTATTGAATAAACTACGTCCATTCCTTCTGCGTGACGGTGGAGACGTAGAGCTTGTAGACATCGAAGAAGGCGTAGTTAAAGTACGTTTAATGGGAGCATGCGGCAGTTGCCCTAGTTCCACTATCACACTTAAAGCAGGTATTGAACGCGCACTTCTTGAAGAAGTTCCTGGCGTAACTGAACTCGAGCAAGTATTTTAAACCAAACACATCCACCCCCTCTGTCATGGAGGGGGTTTTTATTTTTAACTTAACCAATCTACTCTTCTCATTTGCTTGCCATATTCACCCATCAATTCCTGAAACAACAAACGGTACATTTCCTCCCTTTCTCCTTCTCTTCTCACAAGTTGCTTTAAATTCACAAAACTTTTTTCTTTCTCCTTTAAATTGCCATCACTATAGTAATGCTCCACTGTCTCTACATATGGAAGAGGGAATAACAAACGAGCATACAGTAGATTCCAGTCCATTTGAGTTAACGTACGCCTCTCATGATAATTCCACATAAATTGCCTGATGCCTTCAAAATTCCCCTCGCCCTCAACTAGCTCATATCTAATCCACTCAGCAAGATCTCTCGCTGGATGGTCAAGGATGAGATCATTCGGAAATAGCCCTTCAGATGTACGGTGATAATTGGCTGTATACCGATTAAACGCAAGAGTTCTAATCTGAAATGGATTCATTCCCATGTCAATACCACAGTCCACAATGTACTGAATCGCATTCTCTGATAAGCCAGAATAATAGGGGAATGTTTCTATAAACCATTCATCAAATTCTCTGAGAGGCTGAGTCTGATTCTTCAATTCCTCACGAAAAGATTCAAGTTGGTCTATCCTGTACTGCCACCGCATCTGCCAAGGTTGAATTTCTGGTAATTCACTATAAGCTGCTAGGAGATTACCTGCTTTCCTATGAAATAGCGCTAGCCGACTCCCATCATTGTGATGAATGCGAATATTTCGATCATACGGTTTTTGATAAAGAACATACGCCTCATTCTGAATTGTCTCTATATACTTCCCTCTTCTTGAAGAAATCGGTAACATTGTAGGTTCATTCTGTTGATTAAGAAAGTTTGCAACCATTACATACCAGGGAAATTCACTTTCTTGTTCACTTAATGCACGTCTTAAAATAAATTCAGATTGATCAGATGTACGAAGCAAATATCCACTATTTTTAACATTATGTTGATCTATAACGATTCCATATTGATGAAAAACCTCTCGTTCAAGCATATTGACCCTCCGGCAATTCGTCTTAATACCGTACTATATGCCCCGCGCGCCCAATCGGTGTAAAGTAGTCACAGAAGTTTAGTGTCATATTTCTTCCTGACTTACCATATACTAATATAATCAATAACATCCAATACCAATTTACTATAAAGTTAGGTGGGACAAGAATGGGCCAAGAACCTATGGACCTTGTAGAACAAGCAGCGAGAAGTAAATTAAAAGAACGTGGTGTCGAGATCAAAGATATCGCAGACCTTGTTTTCTATCTCCAAGAAAAATATCACCCTAACCTTGAAATGGAAACTTGCATACAAAATGTAGAACGTGTACTTTCAAAAAGAGAAGTGCAAAATGCAGTGCTCACGGGAATTCAGCTTGACGAACTTACGGAAAGAAAACTGCTAGATCAGCCTCTACAAGATATATTAATGAAAGATGAAGGACTATATGGCGTAGACGAAATCATCGCTCTTTCAATTGTAAATGTATATGGATCGATTGGCCTTACGAACTATGGTTTTATCGATAAACAAAAGCCTGGTATTCTCGAAAAGTTAAATGATAAATCCAGTGGTGCATGCCATACCTACCTCGACGATATTGTTGGAGCTATTGCGGCAGCTGCATCTAGTCGACTTGCCCATAGAGCTCAAAAAACAGAATAATGGCAAATATAAAAACGCCCCAAGGGGCGTTTTTATATTTGCCATTCATCTAGCGTAAGAGCTGTGTACTCTGGTTGCTTTTCGACTGATAACAAGTGTTCTTTCGTTGTTACACCTGTATGAACAAGCAATGTATCCAAACCGGCATTGATGCCTGCAAGAATATCGGTGCGATAATTGTCCCCAACCATCAACGTCTCTTCTTTCGGTGTTCCAAGTTGAGCAAGAGCTTGTTCCATAATAATAGGTTCAGGCTTCCCAATAAAAATAGGGTCTACTTCCGTTGAAACAGTCACGACTGCCGTCAATGAACCATTACCGGGTAACAATCCTCGTTCAGTTGGAATCGCAATATCTCCGTTTGTCGATATAAAAGTAGCTCCGTTTCGAACGGCAATGCACGCCTTCGCAAATTTTTCGTATGTGATTGAACGGTCAATCCCAACGACAACATAGTCTGGATTGTCGTCTTGAATCATTAAACCTTCATCCGTTAAGGCATCGCGAATGCCTTCTTCTCCAATCACATAAACCGAAGCATCTTGCTTCTTATTAGAGATATAACTTGCTGTTGCCATGCTTGTTGTAAACACGTGATCTGGCGTACATGGTACACCAAACGCCTCAAGCTTACCAGAAACTTGTTCTTTCCGTTTTGATGAATTGTTCGTCACAAATAAATAGGGAATATTTGCTTCCTTTAAACGCTTCACGAACTCGACTGCTTCGTGAATTTTTTCAGTGCCCCGATACATCGTACCATCTAGATCAATTAAATAGCCTTTATAGTTTTTCATGTTCTTTTTATCCTCCTTCTACTTATCCAATCCATAAGAAAACCGCTTTCATTGATGAAAGCGGTTCATATATTCGGGTTTTGAATGAAAGATGTCAGCTGCTCGTTTCTTACTCTTTTCATCAAAAACACCTTACTTTCTTTACAATGTGTGTTTACCTTAACATCAATCTTCATTATCTGGAAGAAAAGCTGAAACAGCCCCTAATTCTTGATTTAAGTATGTTCTTATATCAGTAGGAAACTGCTCTAGTGCACTGAGGTTTTTCCGAAGATTTTGCTCCAATGCTTCATGATCAAGCATAACATATTGCTGCATTAGTGGTTTTCTCATGCCCACGACTTCTTTTAACATAATAGTATTTTCAGTTGATATTACTTTTTCATCAGCTAGGATTTCAATAATATCTTCATAGCTCCCGGGATCTCGCATAATGAATCCATCAATGATGCTGTTCCCTACGTCAATCATGCTCTCAATGACAACGTGATGAATTCGCTCTAATCCGAGAAAATGAAGTTCTGTTTGAAAAGAACTTTCCTTCATGAGAACAATCATTTTATCGAAATAAACCAGCTGTTCTTCTATTTTCTTACGATCCACAAAATACATACTCATGCACCTGCCTCTAACACTTATGATTCAATCACCATTTTCTGAAACGGTATTAAATACTTCTCTACATTTTATCATATCTTAAAATGCAACGGCTTACATTTTCTAATGAAAGCTTGTATGAGAACGCCTCATAAGATGGTATGATAGCGTTAACTAGAAAAGGAGGGTGCTATGATGGAAGATGAACGACTCATCTACGACGAACAGGAGGCCACTGAAGCCAGGTTCGTCTGCTTTATGGGAAGCAATCATCGGTTTGACCTTTGTATTGTAAAATCAGATCGCTTTTATGGAAAATCGTTAGTCCTCGATATTCAAGGAGGCAAATTTGCAATTATCGGCCACGATGATCTAAATGAGCCTGGAAATCTCGAGCATGCCTACTCTCTCAATGAAGAAGATGCTGAAGAACTTCGCAACTTCTTGAGAGAAGTCTTAAGTCACTAATATTTTATCAGACAATGAATACACTACCTCCTAAAGGTGGTGTTTATTCATGTTTGATGAAGAAGATTATCAAGACTTCGCTAACGTAGAGAAAGGGCGAAATTACGTCCTCCCTGAAGATACGCCAGAAGGTCCATACGGTTCACCGGTGAATAAAAAGCTCGGTAAAACCTCACCTTGGCGAGAAGGGCAGCGTTCCTATAGTGCATTTAATTACGAAAATAAAAATCTTCACCAACATTTACCTCGTCAGGACCCTGGCTCACATCCACCACACGATGATCCAGAAAAAGACTCCGAAAAACCATACAAAGCATAAGCCCATAGGGCTTATGCTTCTTGTTGTTGTTTCTTCGGTTTTTCCTTCTTCTGCTTCTTTAATACAAAATAAGGGCAGCCGAAGTTGCAGTATTCATATAAATAATCAAGCACCGTGCTGAATTTTGTATCGAAAGTTGCTTTTTGGTTACGGTCCTCAAAGAATCCTTTTAATCTAAGCTGACCATAGCCCCAATCCCCAACAATGTAATCATATTTATCCAAAATCTCACTATATCGAGCAAGAAAAGCTTCTTCGTTCCAACCTTCTCTTTCATCCTTCATCAACTCAAACGTATGTTGATTTACTTTTATCATTCTTTATCCCTCATTTCAAAATGGGCTCATTAGTCTTATGATACCTTTTTTATTCGATTTGTCCAAGTAATACCAGTAAAAAAGGAACAGAGTTCGGTCATGATAACAGTATGGAGGTGAATGTTATTGAAAAAACAAATTCTGCTCATACTGCCACTCGTATTAGGACTTGGGGCATGCCAGGGAGAAAATGCGACAGATTCCTTTGACCACGCAGATTTAACACCTGTTAAAACGGATCCCGATGAATACGGTATGAACACCGCTAATTCTCAGGAAAAGTCCAAAAAGGGTGGCTTTGGATATGTGCGTCATACACGAAATACTAACAACATGAATTCTCAAAAACAACCCGAGAACATAGCCTACCTTGATCGTGATCGTATGTCGGATATGATCGGTTCAATGGCAATTGTTTTACCTTATGTCAGTGATGTCGCAACGCTAGTAACAGATGAAGAAGTTCTCATTGGCTATAAAACAACAACAAAAGATCGTGATGCCACTGCAGATCAAGTAAAGAAAACGGCTCTTTCTGTCATTCCAAGATATTATCATGTCTATGTTTCTGACGAAGAAGGAATGATTGCTGAGGTCGAGCGATATCAAAATGCCTCCACTGCAAATGGAGAACTCGAGAAGAGCATAGAAGAAACGATTGCCAAAATGAAGAAAGCGCCACAAGGGAAAAAGGTAAGTGATGGAGAGAACGAGAACGGTGAGATGAAGGGCGAAATGAATGAAGACTTAAATGATACAGATGGAAAAGAAATGATGTCGAAGTAAAAAAATCGGCCCGATAAAGGCCGATTTTTTATCTTTATTATTACTTATCCATTACTTCGAAGCTTGCTTGGCTGCATTGACTTGCTCATCAGCATGATAAGACGAACGAACCATTGGACCAGATTCACAGTGTTTAAAGCCTTTTTCTAACGCAATATCTTTGAGCTCAAGAAACTCTTGAGGCGTCCAGTATTTTTCTACTTTTAAATGCTTTTTCGATGGTTGTAAATATTGCCCAAGTGTAACAATATCAACATCATGTGCACGAAGATCATCAAGTGTTTGAATGATTTCCTCTTTTGTTTCACCTAATCCTAGCATGATGCTGGATTTAGTCGGAATCTCAGGATTCATTTCTTTTGCACGCTGAAGAAACTCTAGTGTACGACGATATTTCGCGCGTGCTCTCACTCTTGGCGTTAGGCGCTCCACTGTTTCAATATTGTGGTTCATAATATCCGGTTTCGCATCCATGAGTGTTTCAAGCGCTTCATATTGGCCACCCATGTCTGATGGAAGAACTTCGATCGAACAGAACGGATTTTTACGACGAATAGCACGTACGGTTTCAGCAAAAACAGCCGCGCCACCATCTTTTAAATCATCTCGCGCTACAGCGGTAATGACCACGTGTTTTAGTCCCATCTGTTCAACGGAATCCGCAACGCGTTCAGGCTCTGCCCAATCAAGCTCAGTTGGAAGACCAGTTTTTACTGCACAGAAACGGCATGCACGAGTACAAACATCACCAAGAATCATAAAGGTTGCCGTCTTACGAACAGCCCAACATTCATGAATATTCGGACAACGCGCTTCCTCACAGACCGTATGTAACTTTTTCTCGCGCATCATCTTTTTTAAGCCTTTATAATTTTCGTTTGTATTTAGTTTTATTTTCAACCACTCTGGTTTTCTTAAATATTCTTCTTTCTTACTCACTACACTCACCTCACCTATTACTTTTCTGTAATAAAGAATACCATAGGTAACTCATTCATTTCTATAAAAAGTGTGAATCTATTGAGGATTAAGACTTTAGACCTTCCATTATTTAGTTCTAATGATTTACGCACGGAAAACCAAACTAAGGGTAATGACAAATTACGAAAGGAGAAGAAACACTTGAGAAAATATAGTTTTCTTATCCTTATTCTTTTCTTCCTCATCCCTATAAACGTTCGAGCTGCTGATATAGACGAAGATAAACTAAGAAGCGAACGGAAGATGTTATTTCATAAGATGGAAGCCGTCACACAAGTCCCCTGGTACATCTATGCTGGTATTGATCAATATGAACGAAGCATTAGGCGCTCACAAAAAGATATTCCTCGTGAAAAAGGTGCAATAGCTATCTATATTACGCCTGAGAAATGGTCTGGGAGTACGAATCCAAATAAAGAAGATCACGACCCTATCTCGATATCGTTCTTTAATGGAATTGGCCTCGATGGCAATGGAGATGGCAAAGCCGAGCGTACTAATGACGAAGATCTACTTTATACAATTGGGTCTTTCATACAACAGTATGGAAGTTCTTTAGAAGATATTCAAATTGGTCTTTGGGACTATTATCATCGTGACCAGGCAGTAAGGACGATTACAAGTAATAGTGCTGTTTATCATACATTCAAAACGCTTAAACTCGATAAGCATGCTTTTCCCGTACCACTTCACGCAAACTATAGTTACCGAAGCACTTGGGGCGATCGACGTGGCTGGGGCGGACTTCGAATTCACGAAGGAACGGATATTTTCGCTTCTTATGGTGTTGGAGTGAAAGCGACAAGTTACGGAACTGTCGAAACGAAGGGATGGAATGAATACGGTGGATGGCGGATCGGGATTCGGGATATCGATGGCAATTACCACTACTATGCTCACCTAAATGGGTTTGAAAAAGGCATTGAGAAAGGTCATGTTGTACAGCCAGGTGAAATCATTGGGTATGTTGGTAGCTCTGGATATGGACCAAAAGGAACGGCTGGAAAGTTCCCGCCACATCTTCACTATGGCATCTATAAAGACAACGGAAGAACAGAATGGTCGTATGATCCCTATCCTTCGTTGAGGCTCTGGGAACGACAGGAACGAATACGCAACAAAAAGTAAGCAAAAAAGAAGAACTAGCTCGCTAGTTCTTCTTTTTATGTTCTATTGTTTTTTTGATACTCTTACAGCATTCAAAATGCTAGCCGCAAGACCACCCCATATAATAACCATTCCAACTACCATCATGAAAATCGCGCTACCACCCATATTAGCTTACCTCCTTATACTTTTGCTGTTCAGCTTTCGCATCCCATTTCTTTAGGCTGAATAGAATTCCAACCAGAAGGGCGAATCCTGCGACAGCCCAGCCACTATAAAGAATAAAGCCGTTTGAGTAGCCTTCATAGTTCCCAGTCGGTGTATCAAACTGACGAAGAAGATTTGTCTTAAAGAGATCGAACATCATATAACCAAGTACGAGAGGAGTAATGACTCCAAGACAAGCTTTCCACCAGTACTTCAGTGAAATGTCTGAAATGCCGTTTGCATGTGACTCAAGCGTATTAAGCTCACGAAGTACCCATGCTACAACAACCACCTCCACTAGTCCTACAAAGGCAATTCCGAACTGGTTAATAAAGTAATCAGCTGCGTCAAGGAAGAACAATCCGCCTTGCGTTGCAAACAGAATCGAGATAATAGAGGAAATCCCTCCACCAATTAGAACAGCTTTCGTACAAGAAATTCCGAACTTCTCAGAAACACCTGCAACATATGTTTCGGAAATAGAAATCAGTGAAGACAAACCTGCAAGTACAAGTGAAGCAAAGAATAAGAATCCGAACAACCCGTTCAAAGCTGGAAACTCATTGATTATTTGCGGGAAGACAACGAAGGCTAGTCCTACGCCACCGCTCACTACTTCGCCAACGCTAAGCCCCTGCTGCTGAGCCATAAATCCAAGCGCTGAGAATACCCCGATACCTGCTAGAAGCTCAAACGCCGAGTTACCAAAACCAGTAATAAACGCGTTATTCGTAATATCTGATTTCTTAGGTAAGTAACTAGAATAAGTAATCATAATAGCAAAAGCAATGGATAAACTGAAGAAAATTTGTCCGTATGCAGCAACCCAAACACTTCCTGAAGTAATACTGTCAAAATTCGGTGTAAAGAATGCATTTAGACCTTCAGCAGCACCAGGCAGTGTCACTGCTCGAATCACAATGATTAAGAAAAGAACAATTAATGTAGGAATGAAAATTTTATTAGCACGCTCAATTCCCTTTTTAACACCTGCAAGAAGTACGCCAAGTGTAATGATCCATACTGCAATTAATGGGAGAAATACGCCTGGTACGATACTACCTGTTTGTCCAGGATCAACCGTTAATTTCAGATAATCATTGAAGAGGAATGCTTCTGTATCAGAACCCCAACTTTGATTAAATGCAAAATAGCTATAAGAGATGGCCCACGCAATAATTACCGCGTAGTATGTGGAGATGACGAATGCAACGATAACGCCCCACCACCCAAGCCATTCCATCTTCTTATTCATTCGAAAGAACGAAAGTGGTGCGGATCCACGGAATTTATGACCCAATGTAAATTCAAGAATAAGAATTGGGATTCCGGCTGTTAATAATGCAAATAAATAAGGAATAAAAAATGCTCCACCACCGTTGTCATAGGCTACGGCCGGAAATCTCCAAATGTTCCCTAGACCTATTGCTGAACCAACTGCGGCTAATATAAAACCAGCCCTTGTCCCCCATTGCGCACGATTTTCCAAATAAATTACCCCCTTAGACAAATGTTAACCTTTTTCACCATAAGCCCCCTTCCAGAAAAAGGTTAAGACTTTTAAGTAAATTCAGATTATTTTGTTTATAGTATATCTAGTACGTATGTCCTTGTCAAAACAATCTTTTTACATTTTTCGTATGAATCGTTCAATTTTCTATATAAATCTCTCTATTTTTGTGAAAATACATAAAAAAACAGGAGGAATATCCTCCTGTTTGATTAATGATTTGCCATTTCAACTGGTCTGTTGGCATATTTTCCTTTTAGCATGAAAATTAATAATCCGAATAGAATCGCTGTTGCCACAAGACCAAGAATGGAACTACCAGTAAAGCCAAGAACCAGATATCCTAGTAACGAAATACCTGCAACGAGCAATGCATAAGGCAACTGTGTCATCACATGATCGATATGGTGACTACCCGCGCCTGTTGAAGAAAGAATTGTTGTATCCGAAATTGGTGAGCAGTGATCTCCAAATACAGCTCCTGCAAGAACAGCGGCAAGTACAGGAAGCATGTAGGTAGGATCCGTAGCAGCAGCAATCTCTCCTGCGATCGGAAGCATAATGCCAAATGTTCCCCACGAAGTTCCCGTTGCAAACGCCATAACACCTGCAAGTAGGAACAAAATAGCTGGTAAGAAGCCAATCACAATGTGGTCATTAACAAGTCCTGCAAGATACTTACCAGTCCCTAGTGAGCCGATAATTTCAATCAATGTCCATGCAAAGAAAAGAATGTATACGGCTGGAAGCATTGATTTAATGCCTTCCCAAATTCCTTTTCCAAGAACCGCTCCACCCATTCGTTTTGGAAAGAAGAAGAGGAGAGAAGTTATAAGTCCAATGATTCCACCATAAAGGAGAGAAGCAGCAACGTCTGTATTTTCAAAGACAGACAAAGCTGTCACGGCTGTATCCGTTCCGCTAACAGCCTGAATTCCTGTGATGACCATAAACGTCACAGTACCAGCAATTAGCATAATAATAGGCCATGCAAGATCAGCTACTTTCCCCTTCTCACTTTCAGGTAGTCCTGATGTTTGACCAGGTACGGCACCTTGATTCGGATCAAGCACTTCTCCTGTTTTCTGTGCACGGTCTTCATGTACTCTCATTGCCTTAAGATTAATGTCAAAATAACTAACAAAGAACACCATCGCAAGTGCAAAGAGAGCATACAAATTCATTGGAATCATTCTTATAAAAGCTTCTAACGCGCCAACACCTGTAATGCTATGCGTTGCTAATACACCACCAATTAACGCGATGATATAAGCGCCCCAGCTTGAAATAGGTGAAATAATACACATTGGTGCTGCAGTTGAATCAATGATATAGGCAAGCTTTGCCCTTGAAACATTGTGCCTGTCCGTAATCGGTCTACTTACGTTCCCAACTGCGAGCGAATTAAAGTAATCATCAATAAAAATAATAATACCAAATACCGCTGTGACAATCTGTGCGCCTACTCTTGTTTTCACGCGTTTCATGGCCCACTCGCCAAATGCGCGACTTCCACCTGATATCGAAATAAAGGCCGTCGTCATCCCTAATAAAAGCAGGAAGAAAATAATGTACATGTTCCAAGTATTTAAACCACCGCTCTCGGAATCAATGAAGATCCCTTTTACGATTGTATAAATTTCTTCTAATGAATTTGGTACACTCCAATTGTTGATCATTAGCGCACCAAGAATAATGCCTACTCCTAAAGAAGGAAGCACTTTTCTAGTCACCACTACCATTAGCAAAGCTACGAGTGGTGGAATAATGGATAGAACTGAATTCTCCATGAATATCCTCCTAATATATGATTGGTCATCATAACCGGAATGGACGCCTATCCCTCAGCCTTCTCGTCGTGTTTGAACGCAAAAAAGCGAGCAATGATAGGATTGGTCCTATCATTGCTCGCTTCACCGAGTCAATGTTAAGTGTCCACCCCGATCAGTAGTTCTCCATTACAAGTTAGACTCATAATGACAGTTCGACACTTCTTCAATGTCGCCCCAACACAAATAATGTGACCGTTATTTATGCTTCGGCAGATCTCCCTTTCGATGCTGATCATTGGTGTCATTCTCCCAACACGTACTCATGAGGATCTGCTCCTCTACCTCATCGTATAAGATAAGGAACAATATTAAGTTCAGTTTTAAAGTATACCTTACTTTCGTTGTTTGTGCAATTGTAGATTATTCCAGAGATATTTCTATTAGAAGGGAACCATTTTTTTAGCTATCGACATTGAACATTGAAGCTGGTTAATGGCCTCCTTTTCTTAATCTGGCTTCGGCAAAACGATCGATGGATTTCCACCATTTCCATTATCACCATTATAATAATAAGGAACGTCTCCCTGAATAAATAAATCTCCAATTTTTACAGAGTTCGAAACTTCAGTATTCTTTGTAGAGAAAGGAATAATTACGTTCATCTCAACTTTAATATTGATATACACTTCAAGATACGTGTTGTTAATTCCCGTTTCTTTCACCTTTGTATCAATATTAGAGACCACATCTCCAATCATTTCAAACCGTACTGGAATCCTCGGCCCAAAATTTGAAAGAAGAACATTATTTGTAGCCATCCCTAAAGGTATGGAGTATACGATTCCTTGTTGATTTTCGGTACCTTCGTAATCGATATCTATATCATTCTTAAAGGTTTCCAGCTTATCTAAATCACCAGCTTCAACATAATCTAAGTAAGTTTGAACTCGTTCTGTGGCCTCTGAGATCAATCGATTATAAACTTGCGAGTTAAAGCTATAACTTGGTACTTTTTCGGAATCATTACCATGAACGATAATTAAATTCTCAACGTCAATACCGTCTGCGATCTTCTTTGAAATGGCATCATTTATTGCTTGCGCAGCAACTTGACGTGTTTTTGTTTCAGCAATACTGATTAAGCTTGGTTCAATTCCTTTATTAACAATCCATAATCCTTGAACAGTAGTAAAGATAAAAATAATAAAGGAGATGACAAAAACATATCGAAAGGGAAGCGGCCCCTTTCTAAAGAATTTTCTACGAGTTCGAAACAACATGAACCCTCCCTTCTCTTCTTCATGTATATGCCACGGAGAAGAGAAGTATGGACAATTTCCTAGAAAGAGCCAAAATCAAGCTATTAAATGTGGTTCTAAATCAAATGTTGGGGTAGGAGATTTATCTCCTACTCCTTATCCTAGTTGAAAATGACGAATTTTTTTGTACTGATGATGTAAAAGGATCTTTCTTCGTAAGCGGTCATATCGCTTAAAACCAAAGGCATTTCGCTTAATGACCTTCGTTTGATTGTTTAAACCCTCGATAAAACCATTATTATAGTTCAAGGCAAAACTATTCAGGACTTCTGGTTGCCAGTTCTTAAGTGTTTGAACGGCTTGTCTGAACTCCTTCATATTCGCTGCTTCAACCGTTTTGTAGTAATTATACAGAGACTGTTTAACTTGGTTAGGATTCTCTTGACCGATTCGTTTCGCTTCCTCAAACCAGCTTCGAAACGCTTCTTTTAACTCGTAAGCCTTTCGTAATTCCTCGGATAATCCAAGGTAACGGTCCAGATACCACTTTTGTTTCTCACTCAACTGCTCATATCGCTTGTAAAAAACATGCTTCATTCGCTTGCACTTTTTACGGTCATAATCATGGAAATTCTGTTGAACTCTTCTTCGTACACGCTCTAATGCCCAATAGATGTAGCGACAAAAATGAAAGCGATCAGCCACGATGATTGGCTTTCCTAGTGCCTTTTGAACAGCTGACTTGAAGGCATAGCTCATGTCCATGATCACCACTTCAACTCGCGACCCCTTCTTGCGAAGATAGTCCTTTACGGTCTCAATGGAGCGATTAGGAAGGATATCCAAAGGCTGCTTTGTATCTCCATCCGCAATGACAACTTGATATTTTCCTTCATCGGTATCTCCTTTATATTCATCAATAGCGATGACACGAGGAAGATCACTCACTTCTTGAAGCGTTGGTGCGGCGACTTCATCAAACCGCCTTATCGCAGTTGAATGCGACGTACGAAATTGGGCTGCGGTATCCTTGAAATTCTTCCCCTGTACCACGCGTAATCCCAGGGCCTGATTCCATTCCTTTGAGTGACGCTGATAGCGATTGACGATCGAATTCCTTTCAGCGAATCGTTTCCCACAAGCACACACATAACGGCGCTTGCGATAAAACAAAAAAGC
>NZ_JBITPM010000006.1:0-76795 GCF_050467905.1 Pseudalkalibacillus sp. NRS-1564
CCTTCTTTGGCACTTCAATATGAACATGATACTGGCCATTAATGGCTTCCATTTTCGATACCATCACTTCTTCTAATCCGGGTAAATTCATGTTAAAATGCACGTACACGCAACTCCAATCTTTTTCTTGTTTCTCGTCAATTCAAGTTTAAAAGATATAGGAGCTTGCGTGTATTTTTGTGCTTCATTTTCTTAAACCCCAACAAATATTATAGAGCCATAGAATTAGAGTGACGTCGTTTCGCTTTTCTTAAGCAAGTGAGCAACGTCTTCTGCTTTCAAATTTATAAACATGTTAATAACGAACAGGATGACACTTAAGACAAGAAGGTTAGGAAAGATCATGAGAAGAACGGTTAGGGAAGTATTGCTTGCAAGGAAAAAAGATAGTCCAAGCATAAATAAAGGGAATGACACGTTATAAAGCCAGAAATGCAGTTTTGCTAAGAGCGTTTCACTAGCGTTAGGGAATAGAATATAGATAAAACCGAATAAGCCCATGGAAGCCCAACCTAATAGATTAATATGAGCATGAGCGCCTGCCAAACTGTGATCCCCCATCATCTCCATCACTAACCCCATACTAACTCCAATTAGGAAATAAAGAGCTGCCAATTTAAGAAACCATATCCCCATTCTCATTACCCCTCCCATACATGTTAGATAGCCCGTTTAAGTATATATCGCTAGAAGGAGGATTATGCCGAATATAACTGTTTGTTCCAAGAGCGAAGACCTTATCCGTCAATTATTTGTGAATATCCTTGTCTTTCTAAACTTTTTCACTTCTCATTTTGTTACAATAAAACCAACCAAAGCTAGCTTTCTTACAAGAAGATAAACTCTGAAAAAGGTAAGGTGTCAAAATGAACATGAAACAGAAATGTGCCAAAGCAGCTCTAGAATACATAACAGATGAAACCATCATCGGTCTTGGGGGCGGAAGTACAATTGGATATTTAATTGACTTTATTAAGGAAGAAAAGTTAAATGTAAAAGTCGTAACCCCATCTCTAAAAACAAAGCATCTATGCGTAAATCAGGGCCTGGAAGTGCTACCAACAAGTACCGTTGAGGAAGTAGATGTTGCATTTGATGGTTGTGATGAGGTTGATGAAAAGTTACATGCACTAAAGAGCGGCGGTGGTATTCACACGCAAGAAAAGCTCATTGCTCAAATGGCAAAGGACTATATCTTGCTCGTTGATGATTCTAAAGTTGTTCCGGAATTAAGTTATCAGCATCCAGTCGTACTGGAGATTTTGCAAGATTCACTTGCATTTGTACTAAAGAAAGTAGGAGAGATGGAAGGAAAGGCAGAAGTGCGTTCAAGTTCTGCGAAGGATGGATATACAGTTACCGATTATGGAAACTTTTTAATTGATGTTTGGTTTGAGAAAGGGCAGGAGAGTGTTCAACTTGAAAAACGCCTGAAAGAAATACCTGGTGTAATTGACGTCTCCCTTTTTGCGAGTGTTGTTACAAAAGCATTAGTGGCAAGTGAAGAGGGTATTTACGAGATTTCAAAATAAGATGATCTATTGCTAGTGCCTGTCACTTCTTACAAGTTAGTAAGGTAGTGACAGGCACTCTTTATTTTTGATTCTCAGTCCCCCACAAGTGCATCTGCTCTAAAATCGGCATCAACGTTTTGCCTTTTTCCGTAATCGAATATTCCACTTTTGGTGGGACGGTATTTTGTTGTTTTCGATCGATGAAACCTTCTTCTTCTAGTTCTTTTAACTGATGACTCATCACTTTATGTGTGACGCCTGGTAGTAACTGGCGTAATTCATTGTAGCGAAAACTCCCATCCACACAGAGGTGCCACAAAATCACCGTTTTCCATTTACCGCCGATTTTCTTTAATGTATATTCAATCGAGCATTTTAGTTTTCCGTTTTGATCCACTGGAGAATTCATGTTGGATCGACTCCTTTCTTACCTTTTGGTTAGTATCGCACAAAAAAGTGCGTTCTTACATGATCATTTTGTTCTCAGTATAATAAACGTATGTTGACAGAACATAATCACTAAGGAGGAGTTTAAAACTATGTTACCATATCCAAGAAGTTTTTCTCATATCGGACTATCGGTTCCAAACCTCGAAGAAGCTATTAAATTTTATAAGGAAGTATTCGGCTGGTATATTTTGATGGAGCCATCTGATGTGCACAATGATGATTCCCCGATTGGACAAATGTGCCGTGATGTCTTTGGAGACGATTGGGATACGTTCCGAATTGCTCACTTATCAACCGGAGATAAAATTGGCGTCGAAATGTTTGAGTTCCCGGAAAATGAAACGCCAGAAAATAACTTCGAATACTGGAAAACAGGTATTTTCCACTTCTGTATCCAGGACCCTGATGTTGAAGGAATCGTTGAGAAAATTAAGCAGCACGGCGGGAAACAGCGTATGCCGATCCGCGAATACTATCCAAATGAAAAGCCATTTAGAATGGTGTATGCGGAAGATCCGTTCGGCAATATTTTCGAGATCTATTCTCATAGCTATGAACTGACTTATTCGGAGGGTGCTTATTAATTAGAATGAAGAAGAACCAAGAGACTTATTCTCTTGGTTCTTTTTTCATATGTTAAATACCTACGTAGTCAAAAGAAGAGAAAAATAGAGGAATGAATTGAAATCAATAAGTTTATTTAAGGAGAAGGGTTTCTTTCGTGATTTTACTTTAATGCTTGATCCAGCGTTCCAAGATTTCTACGCATTAAGCTAAAATAATCTTCTTTGTTATTAATATCATCCTCAGTAAGAACAGATAAATTGTGAAGACGAAGTGCTTTTGCTCCAATTTCGGACTGGAGGCTTTGTGCCACCTTAGGGGTAACGTTTTGTTCGAACAATACATAATCCAGATTTTTCTCCTTAGCCGTATGAATAATTTCTTCAAGCGCTTTTTGAGATGGCTCATTTGACGGAGAAAGCCCGGAAATCGCAATTTGATGAATGCTATAACGGTTTTCCCAATACCCATAAGCAGCATGAGAAACAATCATTTCAGGATGATCTTTGGAATCTACTAAACGAGCAAACTCTTTATCCAGTTCAGTTAAATCGTTTTTAACTTTTTGAAAGTTGGCTTCGAAATCCTCTTTTGCATCTGGCTTAAGTTCAATTAATGTCTCTTTAATGTTTTCCGCCATTCCTATCGCCTTATTAGGGTCAAGCCATACGTGAGGATCTTGATCTCCATGGTCATGCTCATCCGAATGTTCCTCTTCAGAGTGCTCTTTGTGTTCTTCTTCCGAATGCTCGTCATGTTCATCACTATGTTCTAAGGTTTCAATTCCAGATGAAGCTTCAACAATCTCTACATCACCTACCGAATTAGCAATAGCTTCAGCATAGCTTTCCATTCCTAACCCGTTATAGATAAATGCATCTGCTTCAGCAATCTTAATCATCGTTTGTGTCGTTGGTTCGTAAGTATGGGCATCAGATCCAGGTGGTAAAATCGAGACAACTTCAACATATTCCCCACCTATTTTCCTTGTGAAATCCTCAATAGGAAATAGCGTTGTATAAATACTTAGTTTTGTTTTTTCACTACTTTCATTAGTAGCAGTTGTACTTGTTTCTTTTCCAACACACGCAGCTAAGACCAAGACAGTCATCAAACATAATAAAATTTTCCCGTATTTTAAATTCAAAATATTCCCTCCCTCGTAAAATTCTATTTTTAATATTATCGTAATGATTTCGATTTGTAAATCAAAATCATTACGTTTTGTGTTAAGATATTTTAGAGTCGAATGGATAGGGAGGAAAATGAAACATGAAAGTACCAGTTTATTTGATTAGTGGCTTTCTTGGAAGCAGGAAGACAACTGTACTTCTAAGTATGATAGAAAAATGTAGAAAGGAAGGGATGAAAACAGGCATTATTCTTAATGAGTTAGGTACAAAGAATGTGGAGGAAACGTACTTTAAGGAACAGAACGTAAAGACATTATTAAATGGATGCATTTGTTGCTCGATTCAGGATGATTTAAACGAAACACTACGGTCATTTAGCGAAGAAGATATTGATGTATTGTTAATAGAAGGAACGGGGGTTGCCAATCCAATCGATATAGAAGCGGCATTAACGACTCCAGAATTTACCCGGATTTATGAGTTGAACTCGATGATAACGGTTGTAGATGGAAGTCATTTTCTTGAACACCAACACTTCTTTACAAGTAGTAAAGAAATTCGTAAGTTATTAAAACAACAGATTTCCTGTGCGAATTTGGTGATTCTTAATAAAGAGGATTTAATAACAGAATCTTCTATAATGAAAATATATAAGAAAGTGAGTGGTATGTTGAAAGAAGATATTCCTGTTTTTAGAACAGCTTTTGGAAACATTACAGAAACCGAATTATTTAAAAAAAGATATGGTCTTCGTACTCCTATAACGAATGAGAATCACAGAGATGTTGGACATCGTCACAACCACTCTTCACTTCGAAGTATTCAGATTGATGGGTTTGCGGAAGTAGATCGACTACTTTTCGAAAAATGGATTACTGAGTTACCATTGGAAGTTTTGAGAGGGAAAGGTATTGTTCGATTTAAAGGTGAGCATATGAACTATCATTTTCAATTTGCCTCTGGAGAGCTAAGACTCTTACAAACTGTTGGAGAAGAAATGAACCCGATTATGATACTCATAGGAGATTCTTTAAACGAAGAAAAGTTAAACCGGAATTTTCATTCAAGCATGTCTGAATGAAGTTCATTTCATTAAATGGTCATGAGTGATCTGGATGGACATAGAATAATAGAAGCACTAATAGATTCTAAATCGAATCAATTATGATTTGCAAAGTGAGAGGAAAAGTCTTATAAGACAAATATAAGGTGGTATGGAGGTGGATGTATGATTCATACTGTAAGCAATAGTATAAAGGATTTTATAGGAATCCTATTGTTTTTAATCTTTGTTATCTTATTTTTATTTAATACACAAGTTCTTCAGTATTTTCAGTTTGATTTCCCTAGTGAATGGTTAAATGTAAATGCTATTTTTATTAGTATTTTATTAGAAGCGATCCCGTTTGTTCTTATAGGTGTGTTTGTATCTGCGCTGATTCAATCGTTTGTTTCTGAAGAAACTCTTCAGAAAGTGTTACCGAAACACGCGTATCTAGGCTTGATTTCTGCAGCGCTACTTGGTGCTGTTTTTCCTGTTTGTGAATGCGCCATTATTCCAGTGGTAAGAAGGTTAATTAAAAAAGGGATGCCGCTTCAATTCGGTGTTGTCCTATTAATGGCTGCACCTATTCTAAATCCAATCGTAGCCGCATCTACATACTATGCCTTTCAACAGGATCTTACTGTACTTTATTTCAGAATGGGATTGGGCTTTGTCTTATCCATCATTATTGGTTTTGTGATGTTCCGGATTTTCGGTACTACAAATCAATTAAGATGGACAAAGGAAGAACTTATTGGAGAGACAAGAACCATAACTACGATGAAAAGAAATAAGTGGAAGCAAACGTTCTATCATGCTAGCGATGAATTCTTCGATATGGGGAAATACCTCATCATTGGTGCGTTTTTAGCCAGTGTGGTCAATGGGTTTCTTGACCGCAACCTCCTTGCTTCATTTATTACAAATGAAGCAGAATCAACGGGCGTTATGATGGGGCTAGCGTTTATTTTATCTCTCTGTTCAGAAGCAGATGCTTTTGTAGCAGCTTCCTTTTCGAATCAGTTTTCTAGTACGTCTTTACTTGCTTTCCTAGTCTACGGACCGATGCTTGATTTGAAAAATATGCTGTTGTATTTCGCATACTTTAAGACAAAGTTTGTCTTAGTTCTTATGTTAATCATAACGGTAGTTACATTTTGTTCTGTATTAGTGGTAAGCGGTTTTTTAAATTAAGAGAGGAGGAATGGGTTTGGACGAGAGTAAGTCGACAGCTTCACTGCAGTTTCATATGTTTTTAAGAAGTATTATCTTAATGGGTTTTTTCTTATTAATCATCAAGCTAGTTCTGAGTGAAACGATCCTTCTTTATGTTGCTCCGAAAATGCTTCCGTTTGTTTATTTTGCAGGTGGCTGCTTCTTTTTAATAGGAATTATTCAATTTTTTAAAAGTATGTCCTCAAACCTGGCGGAGGAGATTGAATGTAACTGTGGTGCAGATCATCATATGAAAGGGTCATTTGTGCGTAAAACGATTATTTATCTGTTATTTATCCTTCCTGTTCTAGGAGGATTAGGGCTTCCTCAAAAAGTAATCGATAGTACAGTAGCGGCAAATAGAGGCATTCAATATGGGGGAGGGTTGTATACAAAACCACCAGATAGCTCGGCAGCTTTGTCAGAAGATCCGTCAGATACAAATACACAAGACGTGGATAAATTTCTGGAAGATCCAGAAGCTTACATGGAGGAAATGGATGAGCGAGTGAAGAATGAAGCAGCTAAATCTCCTGCTTCAAACACCTCTTCGGGCTATTCTGCTGATTATAATAAATACGATGAGCTTGCAGCAAAATATTCAAAAATGGACCACATTCAAATAACGAATAAAAATTACCTCGATGTGATTACAACAATCGATTTGAATTTGGAGCAATTCATTGGGAAAAAATTGACGATTAAAGGTTTTGTGTACCGTGAACCCGATTTTAACGAAAAGCAAATCGTTGTCGCTAGATTTGGTATGAACTGTTGCGTGGCAGATGCAAGTGTCTATGGAACTTTAATTGAAAGTGATCAAGTTCATTCCATTGAAGAAGATACATGGGTCGAGGTAACTGGAACAATTTCGAACACATCTTATAACGGTCAAGAAATGATGCTTTTACTACCAGATGAAATGAAGCAAATTGAGGCCCCTAAAGACCCATATGTTTATCCATTTTAGAAAGGGAGCATATCCCTTTCTTTTCTTTCATATATAAAATCAATTTGGAATGAGAGATTGCAATATAAATTCATCTAGTATACAATACAAATCGTAATAGTTACGATTTAAGAGGTGCTCTTATGTATGAATGGATAATTATAGGTGGAGGTATTCATGGTTGTATGATCGCAACCTCCCTTTTGAATAGCGGTAAAGTTAAAAAAGAAGAGATCTTAATTATTGATCCTCATTCCGGACCGCTTGAAAGGTGGAAGGAGAGAACCGAGCGCATTCAGATGCCGTTTCTTCGGTCGCCTTCTGTTCACCACATTGATGTGGCTCCTTTCAGTTTAGACAAATATGCGAAAAAGATTAACTATGAAAACCCTTTTTACGGTTATTATGATCGCCCCTCATTAGATCTCTTTAATCAACATGCAGCCTCCGTTTTTGAAGAAGCTTGCGTACAAGATAGTTGGTGTCAAACGAAGGTGAAGCAAATGAAGAAACAAGGACCATTTTGGGAAATTGAAACGGAAGATCACTGCATTTATTATACAAGAAATAGTGTTATCGCGATTGGTAATAATGAACTGAACTATCCGCCATGGGCAACTGAATGGAATAATGGATATCACATTTTTGATGCTGAACTAAACATGGACAACATAAAGCCACCTTGTTTGATTATTGGAGGAGGAATTACGGCAGTCCATACAGCTATTGGTCTATCTCATCGGTTTCCTGGGGAAGTTACATTAATGTCTCGTCATCCATTTCGTGTACATAACTTTGACAGTGATCCTGGGTGGCTTGGACCTAAATATTTGGACGCTTATTCACAGGTTAAGAACTATGATATTAGAAGAAAGATGATTCACCAAGCAAGACATATTGGCTCCATTCCTTCCGAACTTTACAGTCGTTTGCATCACTTAAAAAAGCAAGGAAAATTATCGATTGTCCAAAGTGAAATTCAAACTGTTTCAAGTGAATCCAATATTTTAATGACAAAAGAATCAATCGTTTATCGACCAGCCACTGTTCTCTTTGCTACAGGGTTTGAACGAGCGATAACAAATCAACGTTGGCTTCTTCAATTAATCGCTAAAGAAGACCTTACGTGTGCTAATTGCGGTTATCCAATTGTGGAAGAAAGCCTGGAATGGTGCCCACACCTATTTGTCATGGGGCCTCTTGCGGAGCTTGAGATTGGTCCAGCTTCGCGCAATATTATTGGAGCGAGAAAAGCAACAGAACGGATTATGAAAAGTTCACGGTTTAAATCGTAATAATTTTGATTTGGAGGATGAAAAGTATGACCAATAAAGTCCCAGTGACAGTGTTAAGTGGATATTTGGGATCTGGTAAAACGACGTTGTTAAATCATATTCTTGCAAATAGAGAGAAGCGCCGGATTGCTGTGATCGTCAACGATATGAGTGAAATTAATATTGATGCTGAACTAATTAAAAGTGGTTTTGCTAGAACTGATGAAAAGTTGGTGGAACTTCATAATGGATGTATCTGTTGTACGTTAAGGGAAGATTTGATGATTGAAGTAAAAGAATTGGTGGAAGGAGGAGAGATTGATTATCTGGTTATTGAATCAACAGGCATTTCGGAACCGGTTCCCGTAGCTCAAACCTTTACATACATGGACGAAGCGTTAGGCATTGACCTTAGTCGCTTGTGCAGGTTAGATACAATGGTTACCGTCGTTGATGGTAATCGATTCTGGCATGACTATAAATCAGGAGAAACCTTAATAGATCGTGAGGAAGAATCGTCAGAGGATGACCAGCGTGAAGTGGTGGATCTATTAATTGATCAAATTGAATTTGCGAATGTTCTATTGCTTAATAAAACAGATTTAATGAATAAAACAGCGATAGGAAAATTAGTATCCGTCTTAAGTACACTTAATCCTGATGCCATTATTATACCAACAACTCATGCCAATCTTTCTCTTGATCAAGTGCTCAACACAAAGTTACTCAACTTTGAAGCTGCAAGTCAGAGTGCTGGATGGATCAAAGAACTTAATAATGAACATATTCCCGAAACTGAAGAATACGGTATATCTTCTTTTGTCTATCGGAGGAAGCGCCCATTTCATCCTGGAAGGTGGCTATCTTGGCTTGAACAATGGCCAGACGAAATTGTGCGCGCAAAGGGATTCTTCTGGCTTGCTTCTCGAAATAACGTAACGGGATTATTGTCTCAAGCAGGTCCATCCCTTAGTATTGAAGCGGCTGGAAACTGGGTTGCAACCTATTCGATTGAAGAGCAAAGACAGACGATTGATGAAGCTCCTGAACTACTAGAACACTGGGATGATCTTCACGGCGATCGCATTACGGAACTTGTGATGATTGGTCTTCATTTGGACCAGGAGCAAATCGAACAGTCGCTTGATTGTTGTCTATTGACTGATCATGAGATGGAGGAAGATTGGTCGACATTCTCTGACGATTTACCAAAATACCACGAAGAGAGGAAGAGTTAGATGGCTAAAAAATCTAAAGTAGCTAAAGAAAAGAAACGTCAGAAGCTCGTTCAGCAATACGCTCAGATTCGAAAAGAGTTAAAAGAAAAAGGAGATTATGAAGCATTGCGTAAGCTGCCTCGTGATTCTTCACCAACTCGTCTTACAAATCGTTGTGAAGTAACAGGGAGACCGAGAGCATATTTAAGAAAGTTCAAGATGTCCCGAATTGCTTTTCGTGAGTATGCTCATAAAGGACAAATTCCTGGCGTGAAAAAATCTAGCTGGTAAAAAGGTGAAATGGGTGTAAAATACAAGTGACCTCTTATGATTAGGAGGTCACTTCCGTTTAAACAAAGCTAAAAAAAGATAGAATACCTACTGATGGATCTTTTTTAAATCCAATTCAGCTGCCCCTTGAAAGACGTCTACTAGAATTTCCATTCCTTTCTCTATTTTATCCTGAGTGGAATGAGTGAAATTGAGACGCATTGTATTTTTCTTCGGATCTGAAACATAGAAAGGAGCTCCTGGTACATAAGCCGCACCTTTTTTTACAGCCGTATTTAATAAAAGCGTCGTATCAATGCCTTCTGGTAGTTCTACCCAAAAGAACATGCCGCCTTTAGGAACCGTATAAGAAAGTCCAGGTAGATCAGCTTGATCAAGCAATCGTTGCATGACCTTCATTCGTTCAAAATATGTACTCCTGAGGTTTTGAATGTGACCGTTCAAATCAAAGTCGGAGCAAAGGTGATAGAGTGCTTGGTGAGCAAGAGAGTTTGAATGCAAATCAGCCGCTTGCTTTGCTTGTGCCATAATGCGGATGATTTGATGAGGTCCTTTGATCCAACCTGTTCGTAACGCAGGAACAACGGTTTTAGAAAAGGTACTCGTATAGACTGTGTGCGATCCATCGTCTAACGCAGATATAGGAGTATATGTTTTTGTTCCATCGAACTTGATTTCTCCATACGGATCATCTTCAAAAATAATCACTTTCTTTTTTATTGCTGTATCAAGTAGGTGTTGTCGTCGTTCAAGTGACCAAACTTTTCCCATCGGATTTGAGAAGGTTGGGACAACGTACACACACTTCGGCATATACTTTTTCATTTTATAATCAAGATCCTCTGGTACCATTCCATGCTCATCCGAATCAACAGGGATAATTTTCACTTCATACGATTGAAAAACCTGTACTGCTGCAAGATAAGTTGGGTTTTCTGTTAGAACAATATCTCCGGGGTTAAACATTACCCGCGCAAATAAGTCGATTGCTTGTTGTGAACCAGTGGTAAGCATAATATCATCCACGCGTGAAGCGATGCCCTTCTTGTCCATGCGATCAACAAGTACCTCTCGAAGTGGAGCATATCCCTCTGTGGCATCGTATTGAAAAGCCTTTCCTCCTGACTGAAATGTTTTCGAAAATGCATCTTGTACTGCCTCTACAGGAAAAAGTTCGTCGTCTGGTAAACCTCCCGCAAACGAAATGACATCTCCTTTATTCGTGATTTTTAAAATATCGCGCACTGCAGATGATTGAAGATGCTGCACTCTCTTAGCAAATCCGTACCTCATGACCAAAACGCCTTCCTTTGTTTTAATATTTAAAATATTGTCATTATAGCATTTTAATGCGTTGAAAGGCTAGTGTGTTTTGTTTAAAGCTAGCAATATGGTTAGATTCAATAAAACAAAGTTGAAATACCAAATTAAATTAAAATAAAAAACTCAAGTTCTGACTTCAGAAATTGAGTTAGGATTTGAGCGGTATACTCTTATAGAACTTAAGCCATTTCTTTAGCAGTAACAGGTAATGAAAATAAATCAGCGAACATCCAATGAGAATACTAAAGGTAGCAAGCCACTCAACTACTCTGCCACTATCGAAAATAATAGGCAAAATAGAAGAAAGTATTATTCCTGCGAGTGTATAAGCGAGAAAATGATACCGATAAAGGCTCCTTTCCTTTCTAGTTAAATACCAATCAATAAAGATAGAGATCGGTACACCAATCAAAATGAAAAATGGAAGCATTAGATAGGCATTAAGCATCGCATCTGAGAGATGGAATGCACTCTCAATAGTATTGTCAAATAGATACATTAAAGTGTGTATGATAAGTGACACAGTAAAGGCTGAAAGAAAGGATGATAAAGTCCTAAAGATAAAGGTCATAAGTAGAACTCTCCCAAAGATTGTTTTCAAGACATAAGCTAGCAACTAACGAGGTTTAATTATTCCTTTTTGTTTTCTTATCTATAAAATTATTCCATAAATACTAGTTAACTTACAAGTGTGAAATAATTTCTGTCGGTGAGTGTAGTTTCGTCTCCATTATGAAGAAAGCAGCTTATAGTAAGGAAGCTTATGAAACTATTTTTTATTGGATAATTCATTAATAGTCTCTAAATAAGATGAAAGAAATAGAAATAAGCATGAAGCCAGTTCGCTTCATGCTTATTTCTATTGATCTGTTTTACTCCATAATCCCCACCGAATCAAATCCACCTGCAGCAGCCACCACTTCGGCGCTACCTTCACCGTAAAGGTCAATAGCAGATTGCACGATAGCTTGTCGTGCATCACTAAAGTCAGAGTTAGCTGTAAGGTATTGAGTCAGAGCACGATAATAGATTTGCCCAAGCTTCTCACGGCCAATGTCTTGAGCGGTTAGGTACGCAGCGTGATTAATAATCGAAGAGTTGATGTGAACACCGCCGTTATCTAATTTAGCTGGAAGGTCGTAAAATTCATCCATATGGGATGGATACATTCCTTCGCCGTTTCCATAAGCAACATAAGCAGCACCAACAGGATATTTACTAGGATTACTTAAGCTTCTAAGAGAAGTGCGTCCATCTGCAACGGCAGCAGGTGCCATAATGTCTTCCCCGATCTCCCGGTCTGAGTCATCAATTAATGCGCCGAAAATATCCGAGAAGGATTCATTCAAAGCGCCGGATTGAAAACGATAGATGAGGTTAGCTGAATTAGATGTGACCCCGTGAGTCATTTCATGTGCTGCTACATCCAGGCTAGCAGCAAGAGGGATGAAGAATTCACCATCGCCATCTCCATATACCATGTAAGTCCCATTCCAGAAAGCATTGTTGTAATTATCTCCGTAATGAACGACTGATTGGATCGGCATGCCGTTATCATCGAGAGAGTTGCGTCCATGCTCACTTAAGTAATAGTCATACACTTGTTCCGAATTATAGTGAGCATCAACAGCAGGTTCTGCAAATTCAGATTTAAACGCCGCGCTTTTGTTTGAAACTACCTCGAGGTAGTTTTTAGAGTAATCATAGGTAATGATTCCATCTAACCCATCATGACTATAATCTGCTAGTTGAAAAGTGCTTCCTTCATTTTCAACCTTGTTTTTTGTGACATGTAGAAGACGGTGATCACCTAGTACGCCGGTACCAGTTCCCGTTTGGGTTTTGTAATGTCCTGCGTCCATAATGGCATTGTATTGATCCACAACTTCACCAGACGTAGCGTCAACAAACACGAACCAGTTACCAGGCTCATCTCCCAGGAAATTCACATTTACCTTATAGGTAAGGTGATTTTTACCTTCGAATGGATAAATAACTAACTCAGAAGTTGGATCTTGATCTAATGTAGAAGGAGCATGAGTAGAAGATTTTGCGACTTGCAATGCTTCTTCTGAAGAAAGGGTAGGTTTAGTATCGAGCTTACTTGCTTCGATATCTTCATTATAAGCTCCGTTTACGACAGTGATTTCATTATCCATATTGTAGTGAACAATAATCTCAGCCCCTTCGACAGGGACGCCGTTCTTTGTTTGATTAAACCTGACGTGAGTCATTCCAAGTTCATCCTTGGCGGAATTGTTCTTTTTTAGGTCTGCTTTTGGATTTTTGATATTAACTTTTTCTTTATTTTGTTGCAAGTAGTTTAGAGCATCTTCAGCAGAAGTAGAAGAACGTTTAACTGCTTGCTTCTCTTTCACGAATAGCGGAACGTTCGCTTTTTCGTTCCATTGCTTAACTATCTGGTTCTCCACTTGATGATCAGGCTGGACGGCTAGAACATTATTATAAGGGAGCGATGCGGTTATTAAGGCAGTCGTCATAACAAGGGGGGCAATAAACTTTTTTCTCAAATAAATTCCTCCTAATATGTAATCTATTTACAATTATAAGGTGGAATTGAATTTCTCTCATGAGGCCTTGTAATTATCTTAAAATATAGAATGATTAGAAAATGTGGTTATATAGAACTATTAATAATCGTTTAACAACTTCATTAATCTCAATTTTTAAAGTGAAACGAGAATGGAGAAGTTTAAGTAGAAGGTTAAAAATTGGTAAAAAGTAGAAAGGGTGTGAGTGGATGTTGTTTTCTCAAGAAAATGTTATTTACCACTAAAAAGTGATAATGATTTTTCTGGTTCTATGGCGGTTCCATCTATTAGATACTTGAAATTAAAAGCTACGGTCCAGAAATTGGACCGCAGCTTTTTTGATGAGCGATTAGCTTTTCGAAGACGACAATCGATTATAGATCACTAACACCATGATTAGAACGATGAGGCACACACCAATTAAAATACCAATCAGTAGTTGAAAAGAGGATGACGTTGTTTCTGTATCTTCTTCGTTAATCGATTTAAAAGCTGCTGTCTCCGTTTCAGAGAAAAGGTTTAAATTCTCCGCTTTATCTTTAATTGTGCTATTTTCTTTACTCATGGAAAGAAATAATTCACTTAGGGTATTCTCAGGGTTAAAAACTTTTTTCCCGTTAAATGAAATCGTCTTCTGATCTTCAGAAATCTCTTCCATTTCCTTCGAGTTTGAAGAATCATGGATCAAGTCAGTGTTTTTCTTGAACTTGTTTTTTTGATATTCATTCGGTAATAACTCGTTTATGTCCGTATTTGCTTCTACTGCCACTGGAACAAGGTGACAGCAGATAAAGATCGTTGTAATAAGACAGATAATTTTAGGCTTCATGAGCCTCATCCTCTTTAGTTTGTGTCCATGACCGTTTGTTTAAAGCATATTGAATAATGATCAGGACAATTAAAATAGCGGTTAAAATCATCGCACCTTCAGTAAAGAGCGTTTGTGTACTGTTCTGTATAGACATATACACGCGAGACATTGGATCAGTAAAGCTAAAGTTCGGTGTCGAAAGTGCAAGTAAAGGTGTCACAAACAGGGCAACGAGGCCAACTGTGACTAGCCATCCTAATAAATGATGTCCCATAAAGGCAACGCGAATTAACGCTGCACAGCTTAATAAAAGTAAGATCGTAAAGATTGTCCATTCCATTGAACGATCGTTTCCTAAAGGGTAAATCGATAAGCTGTAGAGACTTATAACGAGACCAACGATACTTGTCAGCATTAAGAATAAGATACTTTGCAACCACCACGGACCATGTTGGAAGTAGTAGCTTGCATAACCAATCAATAAGCTGCTTAAGAGAATAATGAATAAAATCACAACAGGTGGAAGATTCGTATCTTTCTTATCTGTAAAGACGCTACCGGTGACGTCAATTGGAGTAGCTAGGAAATCATAGACGTAATCATTTGATCGACCATCTACAAACGCATTCCCCATGACGTTAAAGACATCATCACGAATCATAAGGGTTGAAGCAACATTCGTGTCCCACTTATTATTCAGTGTGTTAGCGTCTGTTTGCACTTCAGCCACTCGAGACTGGAGTTCATCAGTGTAGGTAAGAATTTCTGATTGGCTATCTTCAATTGAATCCACCCAATCATACAAAGAACCCATCTGACTTTTAACTTGATCATGATTGCTCATAACTTGCGTACCCTGCGTAGTTTCATCAGGGGTTTGTTGCTGAGCTTGTTGCATCTGGTTTAGAACGTTATCTGCTTCTTCTTCAATTCCATTCAAACTTTCGAGTAACTTCGCTTGCTGTGTGTCGAGAACGTTTTTGTAGTCCGCTAAAAAGACAGTGAAATCATCTTGTAACGTCGTCAGGGCGTCGCTCGTTTTCGGTACTTGAGTTCCAACCGCGTCCCATTGGCCCTCTTCTTTGTTGGTTAGTTCTAACATGCTATTCACTTCTTCACGAAGGTCATTGTCCTGTAGAACGGTGTCTTTCACGTTGTTTTTAGAAAGCATACTATTTAGCGTTGCTTCATATCGATCCAGGTATGCATAGTACTGAAGAACATCCGTCAAATTCGCACCTTTGATCGGACGTTGGAAAAAGACGGATAGCGTATCTTTTCTAGCTTGTGATAGAGCAGGTGATGCTAGAATCGCATTTTCTTTTTCATTAATGCCGGATGAAATACGATAAATCTTATCAGATACCATTACTAGCAAGTCTTTTAACTCGGTATTTGACTCTTTTAATACATCAACCTGTTCCATTAACGTTTCTTTTTGAGAAGAGAGCGTTTCGTTTTCTTTTGTTAGCTTTTCAACCTCCTTTGTTAACTCTTCAATTTGTACAAGTAAACTTTTATTCTCTTCAGTTAGCGTATCGATAAGCTTCTTTAGCTCTTCCAATTCGCCGTCAAGTGGGTTGTCGCCGCCTTCTTTGGCTAGAAGTTGCTGCTCGGTTTGCTTTATCCGATCGTTGAGCGTTAATAACGTTGTCGATGCGGTTTGAAGATCTTCTACTTTTGGTTCCTCGAGCGCAATCAACGTTTCCTGTAGCGTCACAATTTCCTGTGCGATGGCTAACAACTCATTGCGTTCTGCACTTAAATCAACTGGAGTTGGACCATTTGTTTCTCCATCTTCATCGATCACAGGAGGCTCTTCATCCTGTAAGCTCTTTAGAAGTTTCGTAAGGTCTTCCATTGGATCTTCTTCTTCACCTGGCTCTTCCGGATCAACGGGTTCTTCTGGATCTTCAGGGACCTCAGGTAGTTCAGGGTCATCGGGAATGACAATCTCATCTCCATCACCGAGCTTATTACTAAGCGTGGCGATTTCTCCTTCTAGTTCATTTAAAACCATGGAGTCTTTTAGCTGCTGATAGTAATTAAGAATTCGTTCTTGTAGCGTATAGAAATCGTTAACCTGGCGCTCAACCTGGTCATACCGAAGTTCTTTTAAACCAGCAAACATTTCTTGCTGCTGCATCATCTGATTTTCTACCTGAGACATGTTTTCAAGAACGCTCTCAGATTTACCTTCGAACAATTCTTTGTTGTTCATAAACATCGGTTGAGGCATTTCAGTTGCCTGTGAAATCGAATCGACTGAATCAGCTTGAATTTGTTCAAGAACTTCTTGTTGTTTCTGCTGATACTCACGATAGTCATTCGTATAAGTAACAAAGTTTGCTAGATTTTCTTGAAAATCTTCCAACGTATTTGTTTGATCTGCTGCTCGTTCCTCAGCATTTTCTGACGTTGATTGAAGATTGGCAAGCATCGACACTTGCTGCTCCATTTGCTCAGCAAGGTCTTTGGAGCTTGGTGTATAGAAGGAGAGCATTGTTTGCTGGAATGCTTTCTCTTTCTCTACAATTTGATCAAACTCTTGTTGGATGTTGACGAGATCGTTTGATACATAGTTCCAATAAAGAGAAGACATCTTCGTATTAACGCGATTTGTTGCTTGCTCAAGTTCAAGCAAAACTTTCTCTTTATTGATGGCATTTAGTTGATTCTGAACCGTGTATTCTAGTTTTGTTTGTTCAGGTTGGTTTTCATCATAAGTTAGAATCTTCTCAGAGAATGTTGACGGGATGTACACTATGGCATCATACTTTTGATTGTTTAGTCCATTTTCTCCGGCACTACGTCCAACGACTTCCCAATTGTATTGTGATTCAGATTTAAGAATGGGAGGGACGTCATTTCCGAACTTCACTACTTCCTCGTCTTCTTCTGTTCCCGTATCTTCATTAATAACAGCGATGGTTTTCGTTGCGCTCTCTTTCTTCTTCATTGGATTTTCTCCAATGGAAGTAAAGTATATGAGTGGAAGAACTAAAATGATCGCTGTTACGAGAATGAGTTTAAGGATGCTTTTCTTCTCTTTCACGCATGTACCTTCCTTTCTATTTGGACAAGTGGAACCTGGATTTTTTGCGCTTGTTCGCTTTGAACGTAATAAGCAAATCCGGCTTTAATATCGGGTTCTTTCCGGTCAAAAGGTAGATTAATGAGCGTTTGATCGGATTTCTTCATTAATAGTATAATTTGACGAATTTGCTTTAATTCGACCGTAAGCGGATCGTATCCTTTCGTTAGTTCATTGCTACTGCCAGATGCGATAATACTTAAGCCGAGGTGGCTATAGTTTTTCATTAATGCGGTCATTCGATCCTGAAGGAGGTTTCCGAGAGTTTGGGAAAATCGTCCATATCCATCAATAAAGAGGAAAACTCTTGAGAATTCAGGAAGTGTTTGGCCATTATTCATACTCTCATGATAGGTGATTGCACGTGACTTGAATTCAGTCGTCACTTGTTCAATCCATTCTTCGATTTGTTCTTTTGTTTCTAAATAAGTCGTGTTTACTTCGTCTTTTAGATGAAAAAGTCCGCGATCGATTGAATCAAATATAGCAATATGATCACCTTCTTGCTGTAACGCTTGCTGCGTAAGAAGACGCATGATATTGGTTTTACCTTTCTGGGCCTGTCCAAGTACAAGACAATGGGAAGTCTGCGCAAAGGAAAGGAAAACAGGCTTAACTGTTTCTTCATGCAATCCAATCGGATAAGTTTTCTTTGATTCCGAAGCTGGAATGTACGTATGGAACGTCTTTAACGTAAGATCAGTCGGTAGCATTGGAATAGCTTCAGGCTTGCTCACATCACGGTATTTGTCTTGTAGCATTTGGACTTCTTCTTTCAATGAAGCTAGCTGTTCATAGTCATCTTCCCCTCTAGTTGGTAGCACTATTTGACCGAAGTGTGTTTTCTCCTTCTTCATTATGGCTCTACCCGGTACTGCTTCTGGAGCAAAGGGGATTCTTCCAAGAACGGTGTAAGCTTCTGAGTTATCTAATAAATAATGGACAATTTTTGTTTTAAGGTTATTCATCAGTGCCTGACGAACCGAGTTCAAACGCGTAGCGCTCAAGATCATATAAATACCGAGCGACTGTCCGTCTCGCGCAAACTGAGTGAAGATCGGATCAAGGTCCATCAGTTCTTCTTTTACGAGATCATAGTTATCGATCGTAATAAAGAGAAGAGGAAGAGGTTTGTCATTTAGACGATTGTACATCGTAATGGAGCTCACTTCTTCACGCTGAAAGAGTCGTTTACGCTTCGTAAATTCTTCCTGAATGAACTTCAACAATTTGTTTAGTTTGCGTTCCTCATCTATTAAGAAATAATCTCCCGTATGAGGCAAGTTCTTAATGGATAATAAACCACCGTTACCGAAATCAAGTATATAAAATTGCGCTTCTTCCGGCGTGTTTGTTGATGCGATGCTCATAAGTAACGTTAAGATGGTTTGCGTCTTCCCAAAACCTGATGAGCCAAATATGCCAACATTGCCATCCTTTATTAATTCATAATCGTATGGAGATTGTGCTTGTTTTTCAGGTTCATCCAGCAGGGCAAAGGCGATTTTCTTCTTATCTGATTCAAAATCATGACGATACAATCGCTTTTCGAGTGGTGGAAGCCATGGACTCGGCAATCTACTGAGTCCAAGTTCCTGCTGGACATCTACGATTTTATCTACAATTACTTCGATTTCACTTTGCTTCTTTTTCTTACTTTCTTTTGATGATGATAGCTCTGACAGAGGAACGAGACCAAGATCAGTAACTAAGGCAACCTCATCTTCCATATCGGAGGTGTCTTCCATATATGTCGCTCGGCTATAGGCCGATTGAAATAAATCGTACACCTCATTATTCCCAACCTGTAAGTATGCCCGACCTGTCACGGTTAGTGATGCAGCATCACCGTTCTTTAAAATTTCACGACTATCCTCTACGTTTTGTACTTTTAGAGCGACGCGGAAACGAGCGTTACTCCAGATCTGATTATCAATTACGCCACCAGGTTTTTGCGTGGCAAGAATGAGATGCACACCTAGACTTCGACCAATTCGTGCAGCACTGACAAGCTCTTTAATAAATTCTGGCTCTTCTGTTTTTAACTCAGCAAATTCATCAGAAATTAAAAAGAGATGAGGCATAGGTTCAGCCGCTACGCCATTTTTATAAAGAACCGTATAGTCATTAATATGACTCACTTCATACTGATCAAAGATGGTTTGTCGTTTCTTTAACTCACTTTTTATGGAAGCGAGTGCTCGCGTACTGAAATTTTCGCTACCTTCTATATTTGTAATTGTCCCTAACAAGTGAGGGATTTGTTTAAATGGCTGTGCCATACCTCCACCTTTATAGTCAATTAACAGAAATGCCACTTCATGTGGATGGTAGTGGACGGCTAGCGAAAGAATATATGTTTGTAAAAATTCACTCTTCCCGGATCCAGTTGTACCAGCAAGTAATCCGTGGGGACCATGAGCTTTCTCATGAAGATTTAATTCCACAACATCCTGGCGCCCTTTAAGTCCCACTGGTGCTGCAAGTGATTTCGATGATTGATTCGTCACCCAATTATGTGAAACCGGTAATTCATCAATATCTTCCATATTCAACATTTGCAGGAAGGATACTTTCTCAGGAATGGAATTCGTTATGCCGCGCTGGTGATTCAGCGTGCGGAGCATTCGGGAAAACTGTTCATTACCACTTTGCTTGTGCTGATCAAGTTCGAATGAAATTTCGGCTGCTTTTTTCTCTTGAATGAGAATATCGCCTTCGCTCTTGTTAATATAGCGAATCAGCGTATGGATATTGTCTGATAGGCTCTCTTTAGCCTCTGCAACGAAAATAGTTGAAAGACCAAGATGTGTATGTTCACTTTCTAAGTACTCCAAAATGACATGGTCCGAGATTAAGTTGTGATTCGAAATAATAAACACATAATGTGGTGCGAATCGTAGCTTTTCTTTATCTTCTTCTAGATCCCGTTCTCGAATCATTTCATAGATCGAAGAGAGGAGCTGATCTCGCGTTTGCTCATTATAAATAAACCCTTTTGCAAATGATCCCGGCATTTGCAAGTGCGGTAACCATTTCATCCATTCCCATTCGGCGTATTCCTCTTCATTAAAGATGAAGACAAATCGGATGTCATGATAGCTATGGAAGAAGGCCAGCTGGCCAATGATTTGATGCAGTTCATTTTTAACAACTGCTTCTTTTCCGATAAGGCCAATTGCTCCCTGGAATAAGTCTGCGGTAATAGGAAGGGAGTGCAGTTCATTGTATACTCGCTTCAGGTTCTGGGATTCTTCTAATAGTTCATCCATTTCTCGTGTCGACATGTCAGCTGAATTAACGGATATTTTATAGCTTGCTGGTACCGTTCCCGTTCCTAAGCGAAATTGAAGGAAGTCAGGACTCTCTAGGCTACGTTCCCATAAACGGTCAGAAACCTGCTCGGTTAAGTATTTCATTCGCTCAAAGCTAGGGTAGTGGAACGTAAGAACTTTTCTCTGCTTTTGAGCCAATTCATGAAGTTCGTGTCGCTTATCCTCAAGATATCTTTTATATATCCGTTTCTTACGTGCTTTTGATTTCTTTTGATGACTTTTATCTTTAAAATATTGCACTGTCGATGTAACGAGTGTTGTCGTAAACATAACAACAGAAATAAGAATGAAAATGCCTCTTGGAATAAGAATCGCTACTAACCCCATAACGATAAGCATCATTAATGGAGGAAGGATAATAATCCAAAGGCTTCGATTATTCCGATCAGATTCTTGAGTAGGGAAGGATAGATCAATCTTATCCTCAGGTAATTCATACATCATCCTCGGCGTACGACGATAGTTTGGGTATTTTTTCTTCATTTCAGATGACGGAATCGTGGCCTCTGGGAGAGAGGTTTCAAACGTCTCTGGACTTGTTACCTCAAGCATATCCTCAGCTATTAGTGTCAATGTCATCATCGGCAGGAAAATCATGTCACCGATTTGAAGTGGTGATTTACTATGTAAGAGCGAACCATTATGATAAACGTTTGATTGACTAGTAGCTGTAATTGTCCAATGTTTCTTCTCACGGGTTAAAACAAGGCTAACTTTTTCAGGAAGAGCCCTCATTTGAATCTCTGATGAGGACCTCGAAATGGTTACTTCCTGCTGATCATCAATGTAGTAAACTTGCTTCTTCGCTTTAGGAGTTATCATGATGGCAACTTCTTCAGAACCTAATTCAAAAGTAGAGCGCTTATTGAGAGACAATGGAATACTCTCTTCATCATCTTTTTGCAAATGAAAGTTCTCGTTATGAAGCTGTACCGAGTAGACATGCTCGTCTGAATTGGACGAGGGTATAGTAAAAGTGTGATTGATACTAGTGCCAATTGTGATAGGGTGGTTTGACTGCTTATCAAGTTCAATCATTTGATACGTACCACGAAAGAACACCCATAATTGCTCCATTATTTCACCTCCGATCTATTTTTCTTCTTTTTTCTGGTCACCTTGTTGCTTCTCTTCATTTGTTGTTTCCTGCTGGGCTTCTTCCTCTTCTTGCTGCTGCTCTTCTATTTCTCTTTCGTATTCTTCAAATTCTTGCTCTAACTCATTGATCATCTGCTGCTTTTTCTCGCTTTCCAGATCTGAATCAGCTTTAACCTGTTCCTTGCGCTTCAAAATGCCATACATTAATAAGTCGCGATCTTCTAAATAACGTGCGATTTCAAGTGCTTGTTCCGCTTCTCCCCGTCCAATATGAATCCAATACTCATAATACCTTGGGTCAGATTGAAGGGAGATCGTATTACGCACACTTTCTTTTTGTTCATCTGTTAGAGATTCATTGATGATATAGGAGAGGGCTAGCTGATATTGCGTCACTTTTGGAATGTCGTCAATGTCATAAGATTGAAGCGAGTTCACAACCTCACTATACTCATTCGTTAAAAAGTTCTCCTGTGCCTGGACGATATTCTCCTGCTTTGGTTGGAGAAGAAACAAAGAGTAAAGAGAGTAGAGTAAAGCTGGTAGTAAGCAAATAGATACGCCAAGAAGGAAATAACGACTTGTTTTCCACTTCTTTTTATTCACTTTAATGAATTCAGATTCTTTCGTATGTAAGTGTTCAATTTGTGAATGAATGATTGGCTGAAGCTCATGAAGTGTTTTGGCTTGAAGCACTTGTTTTAGTTCAGATGACAGTGTGAGCGTGTCAGAATAATGTAGGTATTGTTCAAATGATTGCTCTGGATTCATCATAGCTGCAACTGTTGCTCGTGTTTCATCAAGAATACGTTCAGGATCTTCCTCATAAGGGGGAAGACTTTCCTTTACGCCGAAATGTAAAAAATGTGGCGTCAATCCCTGATCCAGCACAAGATTATCTGGACAAATAATTAAGTTAAGACGCTTGTAGCGGTGGTCCTTTACTTTTTGCACCAGTTGATAGGCACTTGTGAGACGATCGCTTTCAGTCATTTCCTTAAGCTTCGCTGGAAGAGCGATAATGGAAGGTGAAAGTTTGTGCTGGATGCTTACCTCATCCTCATTCATTTCAATTGTTTTCGGGATCCCGGTATGGATCTCGCTTAGGAAATGAACTTCTGACAATTCATCGAATTTGATTTTCTCTTTCTGAAACAGAAAGGTAATGACATCTTTTTCGCTAATAATTTTTGCATCTATTTGTGTTTCAAGATAGGGTTTCACTTGATTCGACATGGTTGTGATCTCCTTCAAAGTATTTCAATTCGATCTCCTGTCATAATCCCAGCATCAATTAATCTCTCATTAGCGGCTACTACCTTATGCTTATTCACTAGCCTAACCCACCCCGTTTGATCTGGAGGAGTTTGGATTTGTTCCGTTTGGCACACTATTTCAATGAGTTTCTTGACTGAATGATAGTTTGATAGTCTGAGGTCAATAAAGCGACCTTTTTTGTAATGATGGAGATCGACCGTTACTTCAATGTACATATAGTTCACCTCATAAGGAAGGAGCGCCTAAGCGCTCCCGATCAATTCTTTATCGCTTATCCGCGAATTTGATTAGCAATTTGTGCGTCAGCATCTTCAAGAGATTTCGCAGTGCTTGCTAGTTGTGTTGAGATATCAGCGAGGAGACGTTGCATGTCTACGAAAGATGGACGAAGAGACTGATATTGATCACTAAAAGCTTGGCTTGCAGCACCTTCCCACATACCTTCTAACTCAGCAATCATTTTGTCTAAATTACCAATTTGTTCCTCTACTTTACTTTCTTCTGTTTGATAGCGTTGAGACATCGTAATAAGTTCTTCCGGTGTTACGCGAATTTGACCTGCCATTCAAAATCACTCCTCTTAAATTAGTAATGTGTGCATTATTCCTACAGAACTGCATCAGTCTTTCTTATATATAATTAGCATAATTTGTAATAACTTGATAGGTTTAATACACACATCGGCAAAAAATGTAACTTATATACTATGACATAATACCCCTTAATTTCCAGTTGATAAACATTAAAATGTAAAATATGGATGAATAATATAAGATATGGAATTTCTGAGTGTGAATCCTATGAATTTAAAAATGTAGGGATGTGTTGTAACCCCTGATTGCTATGACTTTCACGAGTTGCTATACAGACTAAATACTCATTTTTGAATAAATTAGCGGATTGGAATTAAATTGAACCGGTAAATGGTAAGTTGTATTTAGAGTTAGACATTTATTATGAAAAAGATTTTAAATTGATGTAACTAAACAGTTAATCGAGCAGGGGGAGAATGAATGAACATAAGTAGAGGTCAAAAAGTACCTATTACAAAAGGGAGAAGCGTATCGGATCTTAATATAATAATAGAATGGCAAAACGATTATCAAACAATTGAAGTAGACGCCGCTGCATACCTATTAAATGAAACAGGCAAATGTAGTGGCGATGAGAGTTTCATATTTTATGGGCAGCCGGTAAGTATTGACCAAAGTGTGAAACAGTTAAAGCAGGGGGATAATCAGATTGAAACACACATTTCTTTACAGAAGATGTCGCCCGGTATTCAGAAAGTTGCTTTTACACTCACGATCCACGAGGGGGAAGAAAGAGGCCAGAATTTTGGTCAAGTTTCCTCATTATCACTTCGTATTGCAGACAAATCTACTGGAGAGATCCTCGTTTCATTTACATTTGGTGAAGAATTAACGAAAGAGACGGCCATCGTTGTAGGCGAGTTATATTTACATAACGGAGATTGGAAGTTTAATGCGGTAAGTAGTGGTTTCTTCGGCGGACTCGCAGCGCTGTGTGAGAATTTTGGCATTGAGGTTGAAAGTAACAAAGATAATCGTAAGCAGCCAGATCCTATTCAAAGCCAGCCCGTTCAGTCTTCACAAGAAGCGGTTGTCCCTCTAACAGTCACTTTGAAGAAAAAAGAAGCGATCTCCATTCGTAAGTCCGAGAAAGTAGTCGCTACGCTAGAATGGAAAAGTAAAAAAGATCTGGATCTTTATTGTTTTTACGTCCTTAAAGACGGAACAGAAGGAAAAGTATATTATCGAACACCAGGACTTGCTCATAAAGAACCGTATATTACGTTAGATGGTGATGCACGGGGAGCAGGGAAGGAAACGGTGGTTGTACATAAACCGTCTGAGCTAAAATACGTGCTGTTTTCAGCGTATAGTGCGATATCAAACGGCATTGGAAGTTTTAAGTCTATGAAGGCAAAGGCAGTTGTTGATAATCAAATGGGGCAAAAAGTGACCTCTCCTCTATTTGAAAAGAATAACTTTGCTTATTGGGTAGCTATTGCTAAGATTGATTTTACTGATCCGCTTGATATGAGCGTTAGTCATGTTGAGAAATATTCGAAAAGCGGTTCGGAGCGATCGCCACTTTTGTATCAAGATGGGTCGTTTGAAATGAATGTTGGACCAATGGAGTTTAAATAGATTACTAAGCTGTTAAACGAAAACACCTCATCCTTTTGGACGAGGTGTTTTCGCTATTGTTGTTCGACTATTTTTCTGCGAGTAAGACTTATATTTTCGCTGAACAGAGTTGGGAGCGTCATTCCGATGATAATAATCACAATACCTGCTATTTGCAGAACTGATACTGTTTCACTTAATAAGATGACGGAAACCATGACAGCGATTGGTAGTTCAATTGCACTAAGAATCGAGGACTTACCTAAGCCCACCTTGGGAATGGCAATCGAAAATAGGAACACCGGGATGATCATTCCAAATAAGCCTAGTGCGATTCCGTATAGCCATAGCCCTTCTGCGAACAGTGTACCGTTCCAAACGATTTCTGGAGATTGAAAAACTGCTGACATCAGGAATGCGAAAAACGAGACAATGACTAATCGATTTGACGTATTCATTTTGGCGTTCGCTTTCCCATTAAAATAAAGGAAGAGTGAATAACAAAGTGCAGCTCCAAGTCCCCATAACCAGCCTTGAAAAGGGATGTTAGATAAATCTGCATCAATAAGTCCTGCAGCAGGTATCGTTCCACCGATTAAAATAACAAGTGATAGCATTTCCATCCTTGTTGGAAGCTGACGTTTCGTAATGCTTGAAATCAGCATGCCGATCCATGTGAATTGAAAGAGCAGTACGACAGCCAGGGAGGCTGGTAAATAATTTAATGATTGCCCATAGAGAATATTAGTTAAGCCTGTAAAAACCCCTGCGAAAATTAGAATTTTAACTCCAGCGAAACTTAGCTTTTGTCGGTTTGTGATGAGAAAGATGAGTACTGCAATTACAAAGCCGATAAAGAATTGGCTCGTAACGGCTTCAGATGCTGTAAATCCGCTTCCCATCGCTAATTTAATAATAGTTGAAACAACTCCGTAACTGCTTGCACCGATAATGACAAGCAATGGATATAAGTACATTTTCATTGAACATTTGCCTCCAGTTAAACTCTAGCTTCATCGTATCCACCGTGGCGTGGATCTCACTTCTTTAAGTGATCTATGAAAGCGCTTTTGATTTTAAAAACACAAAATCAAATATATCGTATTTGCGATGCTTAAAGCAATGGTTAATTGAGGAAAAGTGCCTGTCACCACCCGAATAATGTTCTTTTTTGTCGAATAGAAACTTTTTTATCATCAGTCTGTGACATCCCTCACTTTTCTTCTTCTTTCTGATTCAACTGTCGAAATTCGCACACAAGACAGACAAAAACCGTTCAAATTCATCTGCTCACTCATTTTAGCGTCTAAGGTAACCTAAGGAAGAAGCGGAAAGAGACTTTTGTCATAGGATAATGTATCTAAATGGTGATTAATTACATATTTGTTATTTTGTGCATGTGTGAATAGTCATTAGAGAGGATTGAGGGGGATTTAGTATGAGTGAACTATTTTTAGCAAGACTACAATTCGGATCAACAACGATTTTTCACTTTTTGTTTGTTCCGTTGTCTATTGGGCTTGTCTTTCTAGTAGCGGTCATGGAGACGCTATACGTTGTGAAAGGAGAAGAAGTGTATAAACGAATGGCGAAATTCTGGGGGCACTTGTTTCTCATTAACTTTGCTGTTGGGGTAGTGACGGGGATTATCCAGGAATTTCAGTTTGGGATGAACTGGTCTGAGTATTCTCGATTTGTTGGAGATGTGTTTGGAGCTCCGCTTGCGATTGAAGCGTTGCTTGCCTTCTTTATGGAATCAACGTTTATTGGTTTATGGATTTTTGGATGGGAGCGGTTATCGAAGAAACTTCATTTAATGTGTATTTGGCTCGTCTCACTCGGAACGTTGATGTCAGCGTTATGGATTTTAGCAGCGAATTCATTTATGCAGGAACCAGTAGGTTTTGTGATTCGAAACGGAAGAGCAGAGATGAATGACTTCTTCGCACTCCTTACGAACCCGCAGCTATTCGTCGAATTTCCACACGTAATCTTTGGTGCACTTGCAACCGGTGCTTTTTTTATTGGAGGCGTGAGTGCATATAAAATTCTCCGTAAACAGGAAGTCGAATTTTTTAGAAAGTCGTTTAACATTGCGATGATTGTTGCTTTTGTTTCTGGGATGGGGGTCGCGTTCAGTGGTCATGCACAGGCGAAGCATTTAATGGAATCACAGCCAATGAAGATGGCGGCTAGTGAAGCGCTATGGGAAGACAGTGGAGATCCAGCAGCCTGGACGGCTTTCGCGTTGGTTGACTCCAAAAATCAAGAAAATTCATTTGAAATCAACATACCTTATGCACTAAGTTACCTTGCTTATGAAGAGTTTAGTGGTGAAGTACCGGGTATGAAGACCTTGCAAAAAGAGTATGAAGAAAAATACGGAGAGGGGAATTATATTCCTCCAGTTAAAACGACTTTCTGGAGCTTTCGCATTATGGTGGGTGCTGGAATGCTAATGATTTTCACTTCATTTCTCGGGTTGTTACTAAATTTCTACAAAAAGCTTGAGGGTAGCCAATTTTACTTAAAAGGAATGGTGTGGCTCATTTCGTTTCCATTTATTGCGAACTCAGCTGGATGGATTATGACGGAAATCGGACGTCAACCGTGGACAGTATTTGGGTTGATGACAACTTCTGCGTCTGTTTCTCCAAACGTATCAAAGGCGTCCTTGCTTTTCTCATTCCTATCGTTTACTGCGATTTATACGATTCTCGCTATCTTACTCGTTTACTTATTCGTTCGTGAAATTAAAAAGGGATCAGAACATACTGCTCATGAGGACAAAGAAGTGGCAGTTGATCCGTTTGATCAGGGGGCCTATTTATGATCGCACTTAATGAACTGTGGTTTATACTCGTTGCTGTTTTGTTTGTTGGGTTTTTCTTTCTCGAAGGGTTTGATTTCGGTGTGGGTATGGCCAGTCGTTTCCTCGGAAGAAATGAGCTAGAGCGGCGAATAATGGTTAACACGATTGGACCATTCTGGGATGCGAATGAAGTGTGGTTATTAACAGGAGGAGGCGCCATCTTTGCGGCGTTTCCACACTGGTATGCAACGATGTTCAGCGGTTATTATATACCGTTTGTGTTTGTCCTTCTTGCGCTTATCGCTCGTGGAGTTGCCTTTGAATTTCGTGGAAAGGTGGATACCCCTAAGTGGATCAAGTCGTGGGACTGGGTTGTATTCGTTGGAAGTATTATGCCGCCATTTCTATTTGGGGTTCTTTTTACAAGTATTTTAAGAGGAATGCCAATTGATGAACAAATGAATATCCATGCGGGTTTTAGTGATTATGTCAATGTATACACGGTATTAGGTGGGGTAACTGTGACCATGCTTTGTTTCTTACATGGACTTGTATTTCTCACTCTGAAAACTGTTGGAGATCTTCAGAAGCGTGCGAGAGAATTAGCGAGCAAAGTGATTTATGGTGTTCTGGCTTCATTAGTTGCTTTTGTTGGACTTTCTTATTTTGAAACGGATTTATTCAGTAACCGCGGGGTTATAAGTGTAACGCTTATTGCGCTGATTGTACTCAGTTATTCTTTGGCGATCGTATTTTTGAAAAAGCAGCGTGATGGGTGGGCATTTGGAATGACTGGCTCAGGTATTGCTTTAACGGTTTCAACCATATTTACAGCGTTATTCCCACGCGTAATGATTAGCTCAATCGATGCCGCTTATAATTTAACCGTTTATAATGCTTCTTCTGGAAACTATTCATTAAAGGTAATGACCATTGTGGCGCTCACACTTCTTCCTTTTGTCCTTGGTTATCAAATCTGGAGCTATTATATTTTCAGAAAGCGTGTAGATGGTAAGGATATGGTTTACTAATGGGTAAAATTCTATTTCAATTAAAAGATGTCAAAAAGGTGCTGTTTATCCTAACGGTATTAACCGTTATTCAAGGGACCGTGATTATCCTGCAGGCGAAATGGCTTGCGGAAGCAGTAACAAGACTCTTTGATGGAGAAGCACTGCAACGAATTTATTCCGTTGTTTCGCTTTTCCTTATAGCTTTTATTATCAGGCATCTTGTTAAGCTGATTATGACCAAAGTGATCGATCGTTATGCTGCTCAAACGGCTGCTTCTTTAAAGAAAGATGCCATTGCAAAATTGTTTGCGTTAGGTCCACGCTATGCAGCGAAATGGGGTACTGGCAATCTTGTTACGTTATTAATTGACGGGGCAAAACAATTCCGACTTTATTTAGAGTTATTTATTCCTAAATTAACGGCCATGCTTATTGTTGCTCCGCTTGTCCTTATCTATGTTTGGACTCTTGATGTGACGTCAGCTATTATTTTAAGTCTCACTCTACCAATATTGATTGGCTTTCTGATCTTACTTGGATTAGCTGCGAAGAAGAAGGCGGATAAGCAGTGGAGCACACATCGCATTTTATCTAATCATTTTGTTGATTCCCTTCGTGGACTTGAAACTCTGAAGTATCTTGGATTAAGTGGAAAACACGCCAGAAGCATTCAAGAAGTGAGTGAGAAGTATCGGAAATCGACGATGAGTACGCTTCGAGTAGCTTTTCTTTCTTCATTTGCTCTCGACTTTTTTACAATGTTAGGAATCGCTACAGTCGCTGTATTTCTTGGATTGCGACTTGTAGAAGGAGAGATATCTTTAATGCCAGCTCTTACGATTTTAATTCTTTCTCCTGAATTTTTTCTTCCAGTTCGTGAGCTAGGAAATGATTATCATGCAACGTTGGATGGACAAGATGCAGGAAGAAGGTTATTGGATATGATTCAAACACAAGATTTTAAAGAAGAAAATGGAGCGATTCCTCATTGGTCTGATAAAGACCTTTTAACGATTCAAAATCTTTCCGTAGATCATGGAAATGAAAGAAATGCTCTTCAAAACGTCTCTTTTTCAGTAAAAGGAAAGCAGAAAATAGGGATCATTGGAGAAAGTGGTTCTGGTAAATCGACTTTGATTGACATATTGGGAGGGTTTCTTGAAGGAAGTGAAGGGACCATTGAGATAAATGGTCAGGAATTGGACCATCTAAAGCATGAGGAATGGCAGAAGCAGTTATTTTATATCCCGCAGCACCCTCATCTTTTTCATGATACTTTAGCAAATAATATCCGTTTCTATAATCAAGATGCTTCATTAGAAGCGGTCGAACGCGCAGCAGAGGCAGCTGGTTTGAGGAAAGTCCTTGATCATCTTCCTAATGGTTTAAACGAAAAGATCGGGGAGGGCGGAAGAGAATTAAGTGGTGGTCAGGTACAGAGAATCGCGTTAGCTCGCGCATTTCTTGAAGATCGCTCCATTCTACTTCTAGATGAGCCAACAGCCCAGCTTGATGTTGAAACAGAATACGAGATAAAGAAAAAGATCCTTCCCTTATTAGAAGATAAACTTGTTTTCATGGCCACGCACCGTCTGCATTGGATGAGAGAGATGGATCTGATTCTTATGCTTGAAAAGGGTAAAGTGGTTGAGTTTGGTACTCATGAAGATCTCATGTCTAGAAGAGGTAGCTACTATCAAATGGTGTATTTGCAAATGGAGGGGGTCTCATAATGGAGAAGAAAGGATGGATTCTTCCCTATTTAAAAGAGAATGCAAAGCTCTTCTCGCTTGTCATCCTGCTTGGTTTAGTGACAGCATTTTCAGCAGCCTTTCTTATGTTTACATCCGGATTTCTCATTTCTAAAGCTGCCACTAGACCGGAAAATCTTCTATTAATCTATGTGCCAATTGTTGCGGTAAGGACATTTGGCATATTACGTGCTGTTTCAAGATATAGTGAGAAGTTGCTAGGTCACCATATTATTTTAAAGGTTCTTTCACATATGCGCTCTCGATTATATGAAACCATTGAACCGAGAGTTTTAAAAGAAGGAGCCAGTATAAAAACAGGAGATCTCCTTGGTGTGATGGCCGAGGACATTGAATATTTACAAGATGTTTACGTAAAGACGATCTTCCCTTCTGTGATCGGTTTCTTTTTATATGCAGTCGCGATAGGAATGCTTGGGACTTTCTCCTGGGTATTTGCGGGATTAATGGCCACCTATGGCTTTATTCTCGTCTTTCTCTTTCCTTTAGTGTCCTTATTAGTTACCCGTAAAAATGTAGCAATGCTAAAAAGTCGTCGTAGCTCTCAATACAGCACGCTAACAGATGGTGTGGTTGGAATTGGAGACTGGGTCTTTAGCGGTCACCAGAAAACGTTTATTGAAAATGTTGAAAAGGATGATGCGGAGATTTATAGGGAAGAGAGACGTCGGTCTGCTTTTGTTTCTTATCGAAATTTTGCTGCTCAGTGTGTTGTTGCAATCATTGTTTTATCTATGCTTGTTTGGACAGGAAATCAGAGTATGGATGGACAGATTTCCCATACGCTAATTGCCGCATTTGTTCTTATTCTCTTTCCATTAACAGAGGCCTTTCTTCCACTCTCTGATGCTGTGAGTGAACTTCCAGGATATGAAGATTCGATTAATCGATTGAAAGGATTGTCATTGGAGAAACCTTCTGAGGAAGAATATGATGAGAAAAGCGTTTGGAAAAACAGTCATCTTCGCTTTGATAAGGTTAGTTATCAAACGAACAAAGGACAATGGATACTCAAAAATATCAATCTAGAAATACCTCAGGGAACAAAGCTTGCTATTCTTGGTCCGAGTGGTTCTGGTAAAACGAGTCTTCTTAATCTTATGAAAGGAATCTATTCTCCTTCTGAAGGTAGTGTGTCTATAAACGGTTTAGAGACAGCTCTGACTAATGGGAATAAACAACAGTTAAGTGTACTTAATCAACAGCCTTATCTTTTTGATACATCGGTATTGAATAACCTTCGACTCGGGAAGCCATCTGCTACAGATGAAGAGGTATATGAAGCGGCGAAAAGCGTCCAACTTCATGACTTTATTGTTGCATTACCTGAAGGCTATCAAACTTCTATGGAAGAAGCGGGAATGAGATTCTCGGGAGGAGAGCGTCAACGAATTGCACTAGCTCGTATTTTGTTGCAAGATGCACCGATCGTCCTTCTGGATGAACCTACTGTTGCTCTTGATCCTCGAACGGAACAGGAATTACTCTCTACAATTTTTCACGTTCTTGATGGTAAAACCGTTGTTTGGGTTACACACCACCTTGTTGGAATGAAAAGAATGGACCAAATTCTGTTTATGGATGAAGGTGAAATTGTAATGGAAGGAAAGCATGATGAGCTGCTCGTGTCGAGTGACCGCTACAGAAGGCTTTATGAATTAGACACGCCATTTCAATTAAAGAAAGTTAATGATGAAATGAAAATGATAGGATAAAAGACCTTGTAAAGGGAATGCAAGAGCATGATTGAAAAGAATTCATTTAATTTTGTTCTTTTTGAAGAACCTAAAATAAGGGTTTTTACTAGTTTGTTGACATAATTGTAATAAACACATGACGTAAATAGGTATTAGGTACTATATTGTGCAAAGTTTATAAAAACCGTATTAATCTGTCATATTTATGTAACCGACTTGTTATTGGACTAAAATCACTGTGTTATATTTGCCTGTTATCATGTGGAACATGGGTGATTGAGAGATAAACAAACCAACACCAATATTAAAAACTCTCAGGAGGAATGTATACATGGTAGCTCGTAAAAACATTGTAAGAAACGTGGTTACATCCACAGCACTAGCTGGAATGATGTTTGCTAGTCCAGTAGTTTCAGAGGCGGCACTAGGAGATCAAACACTTTCTTATGGTGAAAAACACGGCGACGTTGTCGAGTTACAGGATGTACTGTCTGCCAAGGGGTATTTCAACTATGATGAATCCACAGGATACTACGGATCTATTACTGAAGGTGCTGTAAAGCAATTCCAAAAAGAGCACGGTCTTTCAGTTGATGGTATCGCAGGTCCAAATACATTTTCAGCAATGCAAAGCGTAAATAATGGACAAGCTATGCGTACGCTCGTTCAAGGTGATCACGGTCACCAAGTACAAGCACTACAAGAAGAGCTTGGCGGTTATTATAACTATACAGTAGACGGAATTTATGGTCCTATCACTGAACAAGCAGTTCGTGCGTTCCAAGCTGACAATGGTCTATCGGTAGATGGTATTGCAGGTAAGAACACGTGGTCTGTACTAAACGGTGGTAGTGCTCCAGCACCGAAAGAAACAGCTAATAAGGAAGCAGTTCAAACATCTACTACTTCTAATTCCACGCCTGCAAAAGAATCAAACACTGAAAGTAAGTCTTCACAGGCAAGTGGACAAGAAATTCAGATGGAAGCAACAGCTTACACTGCTTTCTGTACAGGATGCTCTGGTGTAACAGCAACTGGTATTGATTTGAGAGCTAATCCAAATCAAAAAGTAATCGCTGTTGACCCTGATGTAATCCCACTAGGTTCTAAAGTATATGTAGAAGGTTACGGAGAAGCCGTTGCTGGTGATACTGGCGGCGCAATCCAAGGTAATCGAGTTGATCTATTCATGGCCGACCAACAAGATGCACTAGACTTTGGTCGTAAAACAGTTACTGTAACGGTAATGGACTAATTAAATAAAAGATAACTGCCTGATTAAGAAATCAGGCAGTTTTTTTTATCCTTAATGAAAGCTACATAATATAGAAGGTGATTTCCAACTCCATTACCTAGTTTCCCGGGTGGTTTTTATGTTTTCTTTCTTATGATATAGTTTCAAAGGTTTGAAATTGTATTGTTTGAGAGGGGCTTTTCAATGCGAAATAAAATCATTCGGTGGAGTTTCTTTTTCGTGGGTCTCGCTGTTCTTGGTCTAGGGATTGCAATGACCATTAAGGGGAAAACATTTGGAATTGGTCCCTGGGATGTTTTTCACTATGGCTTATTTAAGCAGTTTGGATTAACGATCGGAAGCTGGTCTATTCTAACTGGGTTTATTATACTAAGCTTCACTTCACTTTATACAAGGTCACTTCCGAAAGTGGGGGCTTTTCTAAATATGCTGCTACTGGGATTATTTATTGATTTCTTCTTATATGTTTTACCAGATCCTGAAACATTGTTGGCACAAGCCGTCATATTCATTGTCGGTGTTGTTGTGCTAGGTTACGGTATTGGTTTATATGTAACGTCTGGTCTCGGTGCTGGACCTCGCGATGGTATTATGTTACTCATTGTTGAAAAAACAGGTTGGCGCATTGATTGGGTTAGAAATGGTATCGAAATTACTGTGTTACTCCTCGGTTGGATGCTGGGAGGACCAGTTGGTATTGGCAGTATTATCATTGCTTTTATGCTAGGTAAGATCATTCAATTTGCACTACCTCAGTGTAAAGCGTTACTAACAGCGATATTGCATTATCAACATCCTGTGTCATCTAATGAATCCTCTTATTAAGCTGATCAATGATTCAAAAAGATCAAAGAACGATAATCATAACAAAAAAGCCTACCAATAATTCTGGGTAGGCTTTTTTCTATTCATTTTTCTCGTAGATACTATTCTTTTCCACCAATTTGGAGAGGGAGGGCTATAGAGTTAATTTCTGATGATCTCTTCTTTCAATTCATGTTCTTTAATATAAGCAAGCGGAAGAAGAGAACTTTCGAAATCGAATGGTTTTAACTCTTTTCCGGTTGAAAGACGATTTGGATAGTCAGGGTTTGCGAGAGCGCTAGTACCAAGGCTAACAAAATCACCTTCTTTGCTTCCGATAAGGTTAGTTGCTTTATCTGGATCACCTAGCTGTCCATTTGCGATCACTGGAATGGAACTGAAGGCTTTCGCTGCCGCAGCTAACGTTTTCGTTCCCTCTCCAAATGCAGGTTGAGTTGCATCAGGATCTGTGACGTGGATGTAATCAAGCTCTTTTTCTAGAATGGAGAAAATGGTTTTAGCAGATTTTTCGCCTTCAGGCCATTTATAAGCCGGGTCAGCAACTTTGATTTGAGATATACGAATGCCAACTGTAAAGTCCTCTCCTATTTCATTTCGAACATCTTCAATCACTTCAACTAGAAGTCTCAGCCTGTTTTCAAGTGATCCACCATATTCATCGTTTCGATGGTTTAAATAGTCTGTTAAGAATTGGTCAAGAAGATATCCGTTGGCCCCATGAATTTCAACACCATCAAATCCAGCTTCTTTTGCATGCCGGGCAGCACTGATAAAGGAGTGTCTCACTTCCTTAATATCGTCGATCGAAAGGGGTGTTGGTTTATCAAAGTGACCTGATCCTCCATAAAAGCCAAGCTGTTCTCCTTTGGGAGGAATATTAGAAGGTGCTACAGTTACATCTGAATATGCATTCCCTTGACTTTGTCCACCTGCATGCATCAGTTGGGCAATTATTGGAGTTCCGAACTCGTGAACGGAAGACGTGATATTTCTCCACGTCTCAACGTGGTTTTTATTTGTTAACCCGGGCTGGTTTAAATATCCCTGGCTATATCTTTCATCCGTATAGATGCCTTCAGTGATGATAGCACCAAATCCTCCTTTCGCAAAACGCTCATAATAATTGCGCATTGTTGTTGTTGCGCTACCGTCATCTGTTGCCGTTATTCTAGTCATTGGAGCGACGATAAAGCGATTTTTTAATGAAATCTTTCCTAGCACTTCTGAAGTATATAAGTTTTCATATGTCATGATTATCATCCTCTCTTTTATCGTGTGTATGGAGTAATTATAAGGGGGGAGCCTTAGATTACACGAAAGTTATGCTCAGTATAGTAGAATCCTCAATGGCTACTACTTCATAGAAAAACCACCCTTTTCTTTAAAGGGTGGTTTAGAGTACGTTTATCTGATTTGTCCAGTACCTGTCATGCAATATTTAATCGTTGTTAAAGCAGGGAGACCCATAGGTCCTCTAGCATGTAGTTTTTGGGTAGAAATACCGATTTCCGCCCCAAAGCCTAGAGCAGAGCCGTCTGTAAAGCGAGTGGATGCATTGTGATAGACTGCAGCCGCATCTACAAGACTGCGGAATAGGGATGCAGATTTAGCATCTTCTGTAATAATCGCTTCAGAATGCTTCGTGCCATACTTTTCAATATGATCAATTGCCTCTTCAGTGTTTTCGACTGTTTTGATTGCAATTTCAAGACCAAGGTATTCGTTACTCCAGTCATCTTCATCAGCAAGTACAGCATCTTTAAACGTGTTTACGATATGCTCATCACCATGAACTTTAATGTTATGATCAGCTAGTGATTTTTCAAGAACGTCCAGATTTTCTTCAAGCCATTTCTTGTGAACGATTAGTGTTTCAACTGCATTACATACAGCTGGCCGATCTGTTTTGGCATTAATCAAGATGTTTATTGCCTTCTCAGCTTCAGCTGACTGATCAAAATAAATATGACAGTTACCTACGCCTGTCTCTAGTACTGGGACAGTTGCATTGTTCACGACTGTATTAATTAGAGCGCCGCCTCCACGAGGAATTAGAACATCAATGTGTTCTTTCATCGTAAAGAGTTGACTCGTTGCTTCGCGATCAGTTGTAGCGATTAGTTGAACCGCGTCTACAGGGATTTTGGTTTTTGGAAGTGCTTCATGAATTACGCGAACAATCCCTTTGTTGGAATTAAGAGCGTTAGAACCACCTTTGAGGACGATAGCGTTTCCTGATTTAAGTGCAAGACCCGTCGCATCAACGGTTACGTTTGGACGTGCTTCATAAATCATACCAATAACGCCGAGCGGGACGCGGACTTGTTCGACTTGCATGCCGTTATCAAGTGACCAATCAGAAATGACTTCTCCAACCGGATCTTCTAGCTCTGCCACTTCGCGAAGACCATTAGCAAAGTCTTTTACGCGTTCTTTAGATAAGCTTAAACGATCCATAAACGCTTCTGTAAAGCCTTTTTCTTTACCGCGCTCAAGGTCTTTCTTGTTTTCATTTAGGATATAATCTGTTTCTTTTTCGAGCTCATCGGCAATAATCAGTAGTGCCTGATTTTTTTCCTCAGTTGTAAGCAAGGAGAGGGCTTTGGAAGCCACCTGTGCTTGCTTTGCTTGTTCTTTTACATTTACTTTAATCGGATCTAGAGTAGTCATCAAACGCCTCCTATATTTTTTTCTTCTATTTTATCTCAGACGTATAGGGCAGTAAAAGGCTAATCTTAAAATATAGGTTCATCTAAATGAAAAGATTAGAATTAACTGTCCCTAATGCTGTAATGAACGATTGATGAAGGGGAAAACCCCTCACAATCATCGTTCTTTTTATTATGAACCGAGTGGAATAGCTAGCTGATCGTGATAAACAAAATCATTGATATGAACGGCTTCTTTCACTGAAATATCAATAAGCTCAGAAATTTCTTCAGTTGGAAGTCCTTTAATCATTTTCAAATGCTTGGAAGAATAGTTTGTAACACCCAGACCTATTTCTTCACCATCCATGTCTGTCAGTTTCACAACTGCCCCTGGCTTAAAGTGCCCGTGTACATAATGAACGCCTACGGGTTGAAGACTCCGTTCATGTTCAGAAATCTCAGAGCTTGCTTTATCAGTCACGATGACTTCACCTTCAGGACCTGAATTGAAGGCTATCCATTGTTTCTTGTTATCAAGCTCGGTTTGACCTTCTGGGGTAAAGTAAGTTCCAGTTGCTGTTTGATGAACAGCATTATAAATAATTCCTTTAGTTGTTGCGTTTCCAAGGAAAGAAGGTGTACCTGATGCCATAGCAATCTTGACTGCATCAATTTTCGATCTCATGCCACCAGTGCCGACAGAACTACCAGGTTCTCCGGCAGATTCTTCGATTTCTGGAGTAATTTCAGTTACGTGCTCTAACAGTTTAGCATCCGGGTTCTTTCTCGGATCTTCACTATATAGTCCATCTATATCAGAAAGAATAATAAGCTGATCGGCACTCACAAGTGCAGCGACTTTCGCTGAAAGGGTATCATTATCTCCGAATTTTAGACGTTCAACTGTTACGGTATCATTTTCATTAACAATTGGAACGATTCCTCGTTCTAAAAGTACATTAATAGTGTTTCTTGCGTTGTTGTATCTTTTGCGATCAGAAAAGTCACTGCGCGTAATCAGAATTTGTGAAGCAGTGTAGCCGTGAGATATGAAACGTTCTGAGTAAGCTTCCATTAACAGTCCCTGACCGATTGATACAGCGGCCTGTTTTTCTGAAAGTGATGTTGGACGTTCTAAGCATCCTAGTCTGCGATATCCAGCAGCTACTGCGCCAGAAGATACTAGAAGTACTTCATGTCCTTCATCTTTAAGCATTACAATGTCATCTACTAGTCGTTCAAGTTTTCTTCGGCTAATGTCTCCGAGTCTGCTCGTTAAAGAGCTGCTTCCGATTTTAATTACGATTCGTTTCTTTTCGTCGTTTAGATTCATTATTTCACTCCTATATAACTTGCCGTTAAATGTGTGATTGCTTTAATCAATTGACTCTATGAGTATAACAAACGCTTATGTGCTGACAACAAGACTTGCCCAAATAGTCCGAATAAGTGGAGAATAACTAAGAATATGGACGATGTTTGCTCTAAACTCGTTTAACATACGCTTAGAAGATGAGAGGCTTGCTCACCACTCCATATAAGAAGTGAAAAACATGAATTATTTACAATAATATCCATTTTATTCGCGAAGCTGTATAAGTCTAGTGAAGAACTTTTGCTTAATGTAAGGGTTTTCATTTGTGGAATTGTATAAAGTGACTGTTTTATACAAAGCCACTATCGATGTCAGACAATAAGGATTGAAGTCTGGTATACTGCTGATTAAGGTATAATAAAGGGGGAGCGCCATGAGTGTAATTGATGTATTATTCATTCTGCTTTCGGTTTTATGGGTAAGTGAATTTATCATGAAACGAGGAAAGAAAAACACAGAAACCTCTTCTTCTGAAAAGCGGTCCTTTGTTTTTATTTTGTTAGCGATCTCTGGTGTGATTATAGGAACGCTCTATTTTAGTGGGATTGATCTTTTCACATTTCAAAACAACATATTTAATCAAGTTTTAGGGCTCTTTCTTTATGGAAGTGGGATTGTATTGAGATATTGGGGTATTCAAGAACTAGGACGCTTTTTTTCTAGAAATGTAGTAGTAGAAAGCAAAGTAGATCTTGTTAGTTCTGGTCCCTATCGTTTATTACGCCATCCTCTATATACTGGACTACTACTAATCATGATAGGATTTCCATTATACATAGGCACGTGGGGCGGCATTTTACTATCCATTCTACTCATTGTCCCGGCTCTCTTATACCGTATCCGGATTGAGGAAAGAATGCTCTATATGTCAGTTGGAGAAACTTATCACGAATGGGGAAAAGATAGATATAGGATTCTACCGTTCATTTATTAAAAGTTATCTTCATGGTTTGCGTTCATTTTGCGACCATTCGGGTCATCAGAAGAGCTTGAGGCATATTACAAAGCACGGCTATCGCTTGGGATATTAATCCATCATCAAATATTGGGATTAGCTCAAGTGAATGAGGGAACAAGAAAGAGATGACACAATAGTGAAAGAGGATTTAACACATGAATTATTCTAAGACATCGATTAATTTACGCAACAGCTTCTGGTTTCTTCCAGTCGTATATGGCACCATATCTATCGTAGTTGTCGCTCTAAGTACTTGGATTGACATTATGTACATTGCGCAATTGGATGGAACAATTCCAAAGCTATTTCTAGCTACGGAGAAAATCGCTCAGGCACTATATGCTCCGTTAATTACGGCTATATTAACCATGACAACCATTTCATTCTCGTCTATTATGGTTGTGCTGACAACTTATTCTTCACAGTTCTCACCGAGGGTGTTACAAGATTTTATTTCTGACCGCTTTACACAGCACGTGCTAGGTGTTTTTGTGGCAGGATTTATCTTTGCCCTTGTGAACATGCTTCTATTAACTGGTAAGGATGGTCGGATTATCTTATCGCCTCTCTTAACAGTGATCCTTGCGATTGCGTGTTTATTGTTCTTTGTATTGTTTATTCATCATTCGGCTACTTTTGTTCAGGTCAACAATCTGATTGAAAAAATCACCCGCAGATCGTTATACCTTGTAGAAAGTAAAAGTGAATTACATGAAGGTGAAACTTTTGAAAAGTGGGATAGATGGGAAGAAGAAGAGCTAAAAGAAGAGGCTGGAATACCGATATACAGTGAGAAAATGGGCTACATTCAGCGAATACCTTACGCTAAACTAGTTAACTTGGCTACTAAATATGAAAGTGTACTAAGACTAGATGCAGATGTAGGAAACTATGTACAAAACGGATCTAGGATTGCCACGATTTGGGCCAAAGATGCTTCTTCGGTTTCATCCAGTGATATATTAAATATCATTGCAATTGGAACAGAGAGAATAAATGACCAAGACTTAGAATTTTCAATTCAAAAACTAGTTGATATTGCTCTTAGGGCTATTTCTCCCTCTGTTAATGATCCTCACACGGCTGTGAACTGCACGAATCGAATTGGTACCATTCTCGCCAAAATTGGCAATACGTATGAACCTAAGGAAGCGTTTTTTGATGATAAGAGAAATTTACGTGTATTAACTACGCCTAAGCCTTTCTTTCAATATCTTTATAAGGCCTTTTATCAGATTAGACACTACGGTAAAGACGATGTATCCATGTTAAATGGTATACTTGATGCACTAATTTTAACCGCGGATGGTCAACAGAAAGAAATTAAAGCAGATGTTCAGCGATTCCATCACTACTTACTAACAAGTATTGATCTCGATGAACTTCCTGATCTTGATCGGGAATTTCTATTAAATACTTCCCGAGTATTAGATGACACATGCAAATAGTTAATAAAGGCTCCCGTTCTAAAACGGGAGCCTTTAATTTTGCCGCTCAGCATGGGCGAGTGTTTCGTCAAGTAGTTTAAATTGTTCAAGAACACTACTTTCTTGATTGCGAATCACAAAGTTTAATGGAAGACCGGTTTCTGGTTCAATCCAGATACTAAAAGTCATCTTGTCAAAATGTCCTTCTGTGATTTTACCTTGAACAAGAACAGTGGAATGAGTTCCATAGGTAGCGCTATGATTGGTGATTTTCCAGTTACGCTGATTTTCTAAGTACGAATGGGCAATAGAGCGAACTTTTTCCTGATCCTTCTGTATATCAATCATTTCTGTAGAGGCTAGGACATTTTCATATAACATTTCTTTTGTAAGAGAATGTTCACTAACACTAACAGAACTATTCTTAGGTAAAAGACCAACTTCAGATGCTGCAAATAGTCCAGTACTAACTACTAGGAAAAGAAGAGTAAGGTAGGTTAGCGCAATAGGAAAAAGGTTTTGTAGAGATTTTATCAGATTGAATCTAGAAATGGATGTTTCCTTAATCCTTCTTCGAATATGATCTTTATGAGTATGATCGAAGGTGACAGCTTTTGTATCGATCATTCGCGAACGAAGGTCTTTCAATCGTTTGTCCATTGTCACCCTCCTTAGTACATTTCTTTAAGTAGCATCCTGGCACGACGTAATCTTGTTTTAACCGAATTTTCTTTAATTGATAACAAATCACTGATTTCTTGAACCTTTAAATCCTCAAAGTAATGAAGAAAAATGACTTCTCGATATTTGGCTGGAAGTTTAAGGACATTTGTAATAAGTTCTTTATTTTCTTCTGACCCAATTAAGGCCATGTCAGGTTCAGAGTTGCTATGTTTAAATGTATTTAATAAGGATTGGGCAAACACAATATTTCGATAAGACCAGCTTTTGAGTACGTCTTTACATTTATTCGCAGTTATAGTTAATACCCAGGATTTGAGTGAGGCTTCCATATTAAAGGTATCTAATTTTGTATAGCAGGCAATAAAGACTTCTTGTGCAACATCTTCCGCTTTTTCTTTGTCTTTTAAATAACTGAAAGCAAGCCAAACAACACTTTCACCGTATTCATCCATTATCATTTCAAGGACCGCTTCCTTATTGGTAAGGTCAAGATATTCTGTTGATTCTTTGTTCCCCAAGGTTGCGCCTTCCTCCTTCGGCCCTTCAAACAAAAGACGATCTGCATGCGCGAAGGGTTTCATATAGTAAGTTTTCCATAATTTGTGTGTGTGTTTATTATAGAATAGTTTGATGTAAACTGGGTAGATTTTCCTTGAATTATATTCAAAATGTCTTATTTGAGAATAGGAATTCATGCTGGTCATCCTTCTAATATCTGATAAGATGAGTCAAAAGAAGGAGAACGCTGTGATGATGTGGAACGATTTCTGAGAGGAAAAAGACTCAAGTAAAGGATGAATGAAATGAAGAATGCAGCCCTAATTCCTACAAGTGCAAGTGATCGAATTCAATCAATTGATGCCATGCGTGGTTTTGCTTTGCTTGGTATTTTTTTTGTTAACATGGTCGATTTTCATTCTCCATGGATGTACGTTGATAAAATAAACTACTGGGGTGATCAATGGAATCAGCTTTTCATGAACCTCATTGATTTTTTTGCACAAGCCAGTTTCTACCCGTTGTTTTCTTTCTTGTTTGGGTATGGTTTTATTATTCTACAAAACCGAGTAACATCACGTGGCTCTAGATTTCTTCCTATAATGCTAAGACGCTTGCTATTCCTATTTATCATTGGAATCTTTCATTTTGTTGCCATTTGGCATGGAGATATTCTATTTACGTATAGTCTATGTGGATTATTGCTACTTTTCTTTATCCGAATGGAAGGGAAACGACTATTGCAAATAGGTCTGGGATTATGGTTGTTTTATGCCGTCATATTCTTTCTCTTGTTGCTACCGTTTAGTACGGCTGACTTAACATCGCATGACCCAGAAGCGATAAGAAATTCGATTCTGGTGTATGGTTCAGGAAGCTATATTGAGATTTTAAATGAACGAGTAAGCGATTGGTATTATGTAAATGGAGGAGTAAGTGGCGTTTTTCTTTTATTTTCTATTTTTCCTTATTTTCTAATAGGGGCAGCTTTTGCGAAAGAAGGATGGCTCAATGGGCATCGCAATCAGCTATCATTAGTGAAAAAGTTACTAGTTATCGGCTCACTAGGATTCTTGGTGAAGTTAACGCCTTTTGTTTTTGAATCTTACGCCTTTTCCCATCTTCAGGATAGTCTCGGCGGACCACTTGTTTCACTCTTTTATATGGCGGCTATCTCGTTAATTTATTATTCAGGAAGAAGTCTTAAAGCGCTTGAATGGGTAGGGAAAATGGCTCTTACGAATTATTTAATGCAATCTATTGTTAGTACGCTTATTTACTACAATTATGGATTGGGTTTTTATGGAGAAACAGAAGTAAGCACCGGGGTTCTTTTATTAATTTGTATTTTCCTTATACAAATCGGATTCAGTAGAGTCTGGCTATCTAAATTTAAGTATGGACCAATCGAATGGATTTGGAGAATGGTGACTTATCAAAGGCGATTCCCGTTAAAACGTGATCAGAAAGAAGGAATTGTATATGAAAATCATTGAGAAAGCAGTCGAAATAGCAGCGTTGGCTCATGATGGCCAATATAGGAAAGAATCAACGCTCCCTTACCTTTCTCACCCAATAACAGTTGGATTCTATTTAATGGAATCAGGAGCTTCTGAAGAAACGATTGCAGCAGGAATTCTTCACGATGTGATAGAGGATACATCAATGACGTATGAGATGTTGAACGAAGAGTTTGGTCAAGTTGTGGCGAATTTAGTAGCAGCGTGTTCTGAACCTGATAAGCATTTAGAATGGGAAAAAAGAAAAGAACATACGATTGAAAAGATGAAGCAGGCGCCATTTTCAGTAAAACAAATTACTTGTGCTGATAAACTTCACAACTTAACGACAATCAAACAAGATTATGATCAAGTAGGAGAACAAATTTGGCAGAGGTTTAACCGTGGTCGAGAAAAGCAAAAGTGGTATTATGAGTCGATTTACAATAGTTTACTAGAAGGCCTCTCACCTCAAGAGGCTCACTTTCCTTTGTTTAGTAGGCTAAAAATAACGATTGAAGAAGTGTTTTAGTATTGAGCTATTTTATGGCTCGTTAATTTTATGATTATATTTCCTACTCTAGGGTATTGGTAATTATATTCAAATAGAAGTAGGAGGCATCGTAATGGAAATTATACTTTATGTAGCAGTAGCTATTATCGCAATCGTGTTCGCAGTATTAAGTGTATTTTTAATTAAAGTGTTAAAATCTACTGAAAAAACTCTTTCTAACACAGCAGAAATGATCGATTCTTTACAAGGGCAGATCAATGGATTGTCGAAAGAAACCACAATGATGTTGCATAAAACAAATGAACTTGCTGATGAGGTTCAATCAAAGGTTGGTCAATTCTCACCAGTGTTTGAGTCAGTTAAAGAAACAGGAGCTTCTCTTCAAAATTTATCACGTTCTTTTTCTAAGCTAAGCCACTCTGTTGAAAAAGGTGTTGAGTCGAAGCAGGGAAAAGCTGCGGAGGCGGCGAATTGGGGAAGTACTGCTCTGACAATGTGGGAAAAGTATCGATTTAAGAAATCAAACATTCAATCTGTTAAGGAGGAAGGATAACGATGAAAGATTCAAAACCAAACCATGAGGTGAAGGTTGAACGTGAGCCAGCACCAGAAGGATATTCATCCTCAACTAGAGAAGTGATTCGTATTGATCGAACAGATCCAGTGAAGTCAGAAAGTCAGTTTAAAGGTCCGGCAATAGCGGCCATAGCAGGTAGTATGGTAGGAGCGGCAGCTGGTGTTCTGCTTGCACCAAAGGCTGGAAAAGAGCTTAGAAATGATATTAGTGATAGTGTGACAAAGGCAAAAGATAAAAGTGTAGAAGTATCAGGTAACATGAAAAATAAATCGAGCGCTTTTGCTCAATCCGTCAAAACTAAATCAAATGACATTGTGGACAAAGTGAAGAATCGCAAAGGTGAGAAAGAAACACCTGCTGCAGAGGAAGAAGCATTAGTAAGCGGTTATTCAATCAAGCGAGCAGCAGAGTTAGACGAGTCGGAAGTTCCAATGTCTACAGTTGTTAATCGCGATGTCGAAAAGATAATCGTCGAAACAGAAGGTGCTGAAACGTTTGATGATGTGATTGAACGTGATGTAGAAAGAACTCTTGAAAGAGATCCAGACAACCCTGAAACGTTAGACGAAGCAGCCGAAATGGAACTGAAGAGAACTTATCGCAAGCGTAAATAAAATAAATAATGAATAACCGCCAAACGGCGGTTGTTTCATTGATGTAGAAAAGCAGATAGGCGCCTATGCGCCTATCTGCTTTTCTTGCTTTATAGTTAACTTATGGTCTATGAGGGATGGATTGAATTCACTTTCGTTGCTTCTCTTACCACATTTCTTGCTTCTGAAGCCTCTCGCTGATCTTTCATAGCTTTGTTCTCAATTTCTTTAATCGTCTGGATTGTAGGACCAGTCATGGTTTAATATACCCTCCTAAATTTGTTCTAGTAAACTCTTCCCCTGTCTCATAAAATAAAACGAAAATTCAGTAAAAAGTTGTAAAATGGTAAAAAAGAACGTGCGTCTTCTATAATGCGCTTACATTTCTTAATAATGAACGTTCAATAGGGCGAAAATGTGCGAGATTTGTAATCTCGTGACTAGTTTCGACGAAGTTATTTTCAATCGGTTTTAGATGGTGCACAATAATGATAGGGAGTCACATGATCTGAGACTATATCGCAAAAAAAGGTGGGCATACGATGAAGAAGATATTAATTGTGGACGACCAGTATGGCATTCGAGTGTTATTAGGTGAGCTATTTAAGAAAGAAGGGTATCAAACACTTCAAGCTGCGAACGGTTTGACGGCAATTGAGCTTTTTAAGCAGGAATGTCCTGATCTCGTAATCCTCGATTTGAAAATGCCCGGTATGGATGGATTAGAAGTATTTAAATCGTTAAAGAAGTTTGATGAAAAAGTTCAGGTTATTTTTATGACTGCATACGGTGAATTACAGCTCGTGCAAGAATTTATGAAACTAGGAGCAATCACTCATTTTGCTAAACCATTTGATATAGAAGAAGTTTGCCGAACAGTAAAACGCGTATCCCCGCTGGATGAAAAAGAAATGGCCCGTACGAAGTAAAGAGTGAAAAGCCTGTCTCCCTATGGAGCAGGTTTTTTACTGTAAGGAAGTCGAAACCTTTCATTATGTTAGAACGTATAGCTATCACAATGATAAAAGGGAGAGCTGTGAATGAACAACCACGAAATAGATTTTAAACTATATGGGGATGATATGCAGTTTGTAGAAGTTGAACTAGATCCAGGGGAAACTGTTATTGCTGAAGCAGGGAGCCTTATGATGATGGAAGATCATATTGAAATGGAGACTATTTTTGGCGATGGAAGTGGTCAACAAAGCGGGATAATGGGGAAATTATTTAGTGCAGGTAAGCGTGTTTTAACTGGCGAGAGTTTGTTTATGACGGCTTTTACAAATGAAGGAAAAGAGAAAAAGCATGTATCTTTTGCTTCACCTTATCCTGGGAAAATTATCCCCATGGATTTAAGTGAATGGGATAAGAAGATTATTTGTCAAAAGGATGCTTTTCTAGCTGCAGCAAAAGGCGTATCAGTAGGTATCGAGCTTCAGAAGAAATTAGGCACTGGTTTCTTTGGAGGAGAAGGGTTCATCATGCAGAAGCTAGAGGGAGATGGTATGGCTTTTGTCCATGCTGGAGGAACGATCCACAAAAAGGAGCTTCAAATTGGGGAAACGCTTCGTCTAGATACGGGTTGTTTAGTGGCGATGACTGGAGAGGTGGATTACAATATCGAGTTTGTTAAAGGAGTAAAGACAGCTTTATTTGGTGGAGAAGGGCTGTTTTTTGTAACGCTTAAAGGGCCTGGAACTGTATGGGTGCAGTCACTTCCGTTTAGTCGTCTTGCAAGCAGAGTATTTGCAGCTATGCCTCAAACGCCAGGTGGAAGTAAGGGCGAGGGAAGTATGGCAAGAGGTCTTTTCGATATGTTTAATGGGGATTAATAGAACCAAAAAGCTGCCTTTCATCAATAATTATCGATGAAAGGCAGCTTTTTGTATTTTACTTAATGACGCTTACGAGATTTAGTAGTAGATGGTCTTGGCACGTTCTTTCTAGTGAGTTCAAGATCTAGCTTTTGGGTGATTTTCTCAAGATACTTTTCTTCACCAGGGAGTAATAGCGTAACAACTGAACCCTCTTTCCCCATGCGTCCTGTCCGTCCTGAGCGATGCAGGTATGTTCTTGCATCTTCAGATAAATCATAGTGGAAAACATGAGTAATATTATCGATGTCTAGTCCTCTTGCAGCAAGGTCAGTTGTTAAAAGCAATTGGATTTGGTCATTACGGAAACGATTTAATACATTCTTTCTTTCCGTTTTATTTGTCGAACTATCTAATACATCGAATGAAATTTTCTTAGTTGCAAGAATGTCTTTCAATCGAGAGAGGTAGTTACTGTTGTTAACAAAGGCTAGCGCTTTTACACCGTCTTTACGAGCTAGCTTCCGCAGTAATTCTGGCTTCTCTCGTCGATTTGTCACATAGTAACTGTGGTCAATCGCTTTTTTGTCTTCTGCTGTAGCTTTGATGCTTAAGACGGATGGATTATCAGATAGTTTCTTTGCCTGCAAAAGCACTTTATCACTGAGCGTGGCAGAGAAGAAAAGGAGCTGACAATCTCTAAGCGCAGATTGACAAATATAGGAGACATCTTCAAAGGTAGACGGATGTAACACTTGATCGGCTTCATCAGCTACAAGGGTTCTTACTTCGTTCATTTTCAATTTCTTCATATCAATTAGCTCGGCAATTCTATTGGGTGTACCAACGATAAGCTGGGGGTGCTTCTTAAGCTTGTCTAACTGTCGTTTAATAGCAGCTCCCCCAATCATTGAAGCAGCTGTCATGTTACTGCCCTTTAGGAATTGTTGAGAAACTTCAAAAACCTGCATGGCGAGTTCTCGCGTAGGAGCAAGAATAATGGCCTGTGTATTTTTTTTATTTGGATCAAGCATTTGCATAATCGGTAAAAGGTAAGCAAGTGTTTTTCCAGTGCCGGTTGGAGCTTCAACTAGTAAGTCTTCTCCGTTCAAGATCCGAGGAATGGCTTGTTCTTGAACCATTGAGAAATTACTAAAGCCGGCAGCTTGCCAGTTTTCAGAAAGAAAAGGGTGTTGATCAAACATTGTCATATCGTTACTCCTTTATTTTCGTATACAGTTGGCCACAGGGGGCTTCTGTTAAATGTCGTATCAGTACTTTATGTCTTTAACACTTTCATGATTGGTGCGCTTTTGTAGTGTTTCATCTTATTTTAACATAGTAGCCGTTGTTCAATACTTTCTCTCTTTACCTAGCTCTTTGGTTTTACCACAATAAACACCAGGAAATAAATAATGACTAGTCCACTAATTCACTATTGATCAGGTTCCTTTCATGTTTTGTTGCTTATTTAGAGGGAATGATTAGGAGAGAAGGAGGTAATGAATGTGAACGGATATTTACTTAGAAAGATGTCAGTATACACATTACTAGCAGGTATTGTGGCCGCTATATTCATTGGTATTACCCTAGGAGAAAACTTACCAAATTATTCAACTATTGAAGAACCTTATCCAATGCGCTGGATTATCGCATTAGGTGCATTTGGTGTTAGCGGAATTATTTCATCCATCCTCTATACTGGAGGCGTGATTGCTGACATCATTGTTAGAAAAGATGAAGGCAACTCTCTATAAATTGATAAAGAGCGCATCGCTTAGATGCGCTCTTTCTACGTTTTATATAACGATCGTTATTTATTAACAGTAACTCCTTCATTGCCGCGGTAAACATACCATAGAGATCTGTTGATCTCTCAAACAACGAAAGCCCTACCTCTCTTCCATCCTTACGGCTCCGAAGCCGCGCCAGTGTGAGTGAGGAGGATCAACAGCAATTGTAGTATGGCCATTAACTTGATACAAGCCAATTAGAATCATGCTGTTCATACCTTTCCAGTTATGAATTTTAGTTCTCCTTATTTTAAAGGAGCTAGTTGTTAATATCGGGTTTTTGTTACCCCAACTACACATTATACACGCTTGAGAAGGATTGTCAACTTTTTATTTGTTAATTATTTCCTTGAGAAATAACCTATTAAGCCAAGGGCAATCCCTAGCAAAGCACCACCGGCCACTTCAGCAGGCTGATGACCTAGAAGTTCATTTAGTTCAACATCTCGTCTCGCGTGAAATAAATCAGGATAGTGCCCCGATAATAGTTCGATGTCTTCATCTAGGTCATTGACCAATCGAGCGATCTCGCCCGTATGTCGTCGAATGCCCTGTGCATCATACATGACGATCACTCCAAATACGACAGCTAGTGCTGTTTCGACAGAGCTTTTTCCTGTTTTTAATGCTGTGTAAGTAGCTAAAGCAGATACACCTGCAGAATGAGAACTTGGCATTCCTCCCGTTTGAAAGAAAGGGCGCCAATCCCAATTTCCCGATTTCGCTTTATGTGTTACTATTTTTAATCCTTGTGCTAGCATGATCGCTGATAAAGCTGTATTCATTCCCTGGTTCATTTCGTGTTCACCTCATCGTTATTCTGGCAAAAAAAGCACATGATTATGACGTCTATCGGAGAAATTATGTAAAAAGGCGAAAGGAGGACTTCATATGAACATAACGCGTAGAGAAGCAGAAATGATTCGAACAGCTCTATCACCGTTAATAGATGATAACAACAAAGAAACATATGCAGGGATATTAGAAAAATTGGTGCTCACTCCGACTCTTTATCAATTTAGTGATTGGGAAGGGTTTATGAATGATTGTCTAGTTGATAACGAAGAATCAATTAATTAGTCAGGGCTACTCAGCACCTGACTAATTTTATTTGATAAGACACAAAGAAGCGAGCCAGATAAGAATTGTTTACATATGATGGATATTAGAGAGGAGGGGGGAAGTAAAGAAAGGGAGAGTGAAATAATGGCAAGTAATTCAAAATATACAATTACTAGAGATTATATCGATAAAGGTAAGTCCAGACCAAAAGAAAAAAATGATGGAATTAGCTTTATAGTCGCTCATGATACAGGTAATCCAGGTTCAACGGCATACGTAAATCGAGCCTATTTTGCTAAAAATATTATCTCAGCGTCTGCTCATACGTTTATTGATGATTCGATTATTCTTGAAATCATTCCATTAACTGAAAAAGCATGGCATGTACGTTATGTAACGGAAAAGGACAATCTCCTTTATAACGGAGATGCGAACGATAAAGCGATCGGTGTGGAACTTTGTTGGGGAGGAGGTATATCCTTTATAGAGGCATATGACCGCTATGTTTGGTACCATGCTTATTTATGTGATAAATATAAACTCGATCCTGAATCAGATATAGTTGCCCACTCAACACTTGATCCAACACGTAGAACAGACCCTGAGAATGCATTAAATCGCTATGGAATTACATGGTCGACTTTTATTGAAGATGTAACAGGCGTTTGGAAAAACTTTAAAGAATTAAGTAGCCCTGGGAAGGTGAAATCTACTACTAGCACACTTATTGTTAGTGCAGGTGATCGTGGGAAAGAAGTTGAGAGAATTCAAGACCTTCTCATTCGTGTAGGAATGGACCTGCGTGAATTTGGGGCGGACGGCATTTTTGGAAGAGAGACGCAGGAAGCAGTTGAGAAATTTCAGCGATTAACAGGTCTAGTGGAAGATGGGATTGTTGGTCCGAAAACACTTGCTGCTTTGAAGCGAGCTCCAAAAGGTGGATTCGCTATGAATGCTCCAGTAAGACCTTATCCTGGTCGATATGTGATGAATGGCGATCGTGGCAAAGATGTAGAGGCCGTTCAACGAGCGGTTAATGTGAATCCCGATGGTATCTTTGGACCCGCAACTGAAAAGGCTGTAAGAGCTTATCAGAAAAGAAAGGGATTATCAGTAGATGGGATTGTTGGTCCAGATACATGGAATATGCTTTTTTAAGTAGCGCATTGAGAACCTCCAACGCAGCTCTTCCAGCTTACAATGCAACAGAGGCAGGTATCGTCTCACTATCGAAATCATTGGCAAGTCGTTATGCGAAGCGGAAAATACGTGTGAACGTTATTTCGCCAGGACCAATTGATACCCCTCTTCCTCGGAAGTTATATGGCACAGAGGATGGGTTTCAGAAAGCCTATAAACAACATCCTAGAGGGTCATTTGGAACGCCTCTTGAAATCGTAAAAGTGGTTTACTTTCTATCAAGTGAGGACGCAAGTTATATTAATGGTCATAATCTTGTTGTTGATGGTGGGTATACCCTATCGTAGAAAAAAGGCCGTTATCGTTGATAACGGGCTTTTTTCTTATGGTTTTGGAACCTGTAAATCTGGCATCCACTGCTTCATATGAAGATTCATTTCATTTAATAAATCAGGTTTTACTTCACTTAGCGGGTGGACTTTATACTCATTATCTACATAAGTCGGTGTAAATGCTGGGGAAGTGATTGAGAGCATAGAGTTTCCTCGGAAATTCTTTTTGACGAATTGAACCTCAAGAATGCCTCCGATATCTTTGTAATCCCCTTTTTGACCTGACCAAAAATTACCTAGTGAATAGGCAACCAATACATTGCGCTTGTCGTTTGTTTCAATCCATTCTAACGGCTGGAGAACGTGGGGGTGATGACCTAAAATCAGGTTTGCTCCCGCTTCAGCTACATAAGCACTAAGTTCTAGCTGGTTATTGTTTGGATAGCGTTCATATTCATTTCCAAAGTGTAAGCTTACAACTACCCCATCCGCTACCTTTTTGGCTTTTTGAATATCTTGAGTTATGAGTTGTTTATCAATGTAGTTCACGAGATAAGGTTTATTTCCAGGAGGGCGGAGGCCATTGGTTCCGTAAGTATAGGAGAGAAAAGCCAGCGTTATCCCATTATGTTCAATCGTTCTAATGATAGTGCGATCTTTTTTTGAAACATAACTTCCTGTATAAAGAACGCCGATTTTGTTCCAATGTTTAATCGCATTTTGGATGGCTTTTTCTCCTCGGTCTAAAGTATGGTTATTCGCCATCGATACAATATCTACTCCGGAATTTTTAAGTGCGTCCCCAACTTCTGTTGGACTATTAAAAGAAGGATAAGATGAAAGGCCGATTGATGTCCCGCCGATGACGGTTTCTTGATTGGCGATCGTAATATCAGCTTTCTTTAATTGGTTTTGAACATCTTCAAGCATTGGATTAAAGTTAAATCCATTGCCTACTACTGCCTTTTCATAAACTCGGTCGTGAATGAGTATATCTCCCACCGCCGAAAGCGTTAAGGAAGCATTCTGAATAGCTGTATTCTCCTCAGTTTGTTGAGAGATGTTCCGATAGGTCGTGAGCAGCTCAGACGGCTGCTGAGGTTCAGTTTCATTTTGTGTAGAAAGCACAACTATGAGACCAGCCACAATAAAGAAAAGTATTCCAACAATAACGGATGTTTTTTTCATTAAGTTCACCCATATCCATATGTATATTATTAATATGAAATTAGTTTGCATCACCGTTATATTATCACCTTTTGATGAGAAAAGCATGTTCCTATCAAAAGGATAGACATGGTGAATTCACCATGTCTATTGGGGCGTATGATGTGGTCGGATTTTATAGTTTGAATTAGAGCTCACTGAAACGGTGTGAATGTTTTCTAGAAAAGTAGACAGAGTGGTATTTTCTTGTTGAAGTAACTTCGTTAAGGTTGCTTTTGTACTTGTCCTATAGACGCCCTGTAGAGGTTTAAGTGTCCCATCTACCAATGGAATTGCGCCATCTGCATGATAACGCAATACGTTTTTAATTAGTTTACTTGTTATAGATGTTGAAATGGAAAGTGTGTCTACTTCAATAACCCATGCTATTTCTGTTCTAGCGAGAGATAGTCCGGCATGCAATCCTCCTATAGGTCCCCTATTTGGATAAAAGTCCGTAATGATGCGAATATTTGTTGGGACGTGTGGTAGTAACTCTCTAGGAGTATTTGTAACGATAATGACCTCATCTGCAATTTGACTCATTTTTTTGATCTGACATAAGATGATTGGCTCATTATGATGTAGTAGAAGGGATCTATGGTGACCGTTTACATAATCATTACGTCCTCCGGCTAAAATGATTCCTGTTAGCATGCTCATCACCTTCCAATTTTTTGTTACCTTAAATGTAATATGGTTGAGGAAAACTAGGCTGTAAACAATGTCACATTTTCAAGAGAAAAATGATTGAGGTGTGATGTATATCACACTTAGAGTGGAGTGGAACTCTTATAATGATGCTAAGAGAAACAATATAGGAGGCGAAAATCATGAAAGTTACTTGTCCCATCTCCACTATGAATAAAGGCGGATACAATACACAGTCATTTTCAAAGGGTAATTTTATTAAATTAGCAGAATTAATGTATGAACAACAGGTTAAGCGTGGAGAAACGATTTATTGGGAAGGCAATGAATCGAATCATATATATTATTTGAAAAGCGGAGCAGTAAAACTTACGAAGAGTTCTGATGAGGGTAAAGATCTTGTACTCTATCATTTTCAAGCAGGAGATCTGTTCGGAGAATTCCATGATGATAGTCATGTGCAGAATAGCTTTAGTGCAGAAGCCATGACGGATTGTAGTCTAGGTATCATCCAGCAGAAAGATCTTGAAACAATTTTATGGCAAAATGGGGATCTTGCCATTGAGTTTATGAAATGGATGGGCTATATGCAGCGTTTTACCCAAACAAAATTACGCGATTTGATGTTCTTCGGAAAGCATGGAGCACTCGCTTCAACTTTGATTAGAATCGCCAATACTTATGGGTTTGAAGAAGGATCAAGTATTCGTATGACTACGAAGTTTACAAATGCGGAGCTTGCAGACTTGATTGGAGCAACTCGAGAAACGGTTAATCGAATGCTCAACCAGCTTAAGAAAGATGAGATTATAGCCTATGATGGGGGAGCAATCCTGATTGAAGATCTCGATAAATTGAAAGCCATATGTCATTGCGAAGGCTGTCCAAAAAACATATGCAGGTTATAAGGCGTGAGAGTTCAGGAGTTTTAATCCTGAACTCTTTTTTTGTCTTGATCGTGATGGCGTGCGGAGGTTGTGGAAGAGGATACTCGCCAAAATCGATAAATATTGGCTAAATTCAGATATATTAGCTAACTCGTGAATGTTCTCTTGTTTAGTGAGTTTAGTCACAGATTAGGAATGTGTATTCTCATACAATAAACCTATAGTGAAGTATAAAGGAGGATGAGTGATGGGGGCTCTTGAGGAGAAGAAAGAAACAGCCAGAAAAGTTGTAATAAATAAGGGAGGACCAAACCTGAAAGGGACGATGGTCGCAGTAATGTTACTTGGTGGCTTTATTCTATTATCCTGGTTTGGGGTTTACTGGCTATATATGGTTCGTCTTTAGAAAGGGGGAAAAGAGATGCACATGCACAAATTAGAAAGACTTTGGCTTATGATTGGAAGCGGGACACTTATTCTTTTTCTTTTAGTCATTGGTGTGAACGCTTTCGCAATGGGGCATACGCCACCGAGTGATAACGAAATTCTTGATCCAACAAAAGTAGATGTAACTGCGCCATTTGATCAACCTGGTTTAAAGAAAATAGGTGAGAATGAATATGAAGCGGTTTTAGTTGCTCAAGCCTTCACCTTCCAATCAAATGATGAGCTGAAAATACCTGAAGGGGCTACCGTTCATTTTAAAGTTACTAGTAAAGACGTTGTTCATGGATTTCAAATCCCAAAGACGAATGTCAATATGATGATTACTCCTGGGCACGTGAATACCATTACACATACGTTTGATGAGGCAGGACAATTCCTGATTTTATGTAATGAATATTGCGGGGTAGGACATCAGGCAATGGGTGTACCTCTGGAGGTGACAAAATGAGTCATTCTATAGTAGATCGAAATGATGCAAAGCTCAGTATGGCTCATTTGTTAATTGCCTTTGTAGCTGTTCTATTAGGTGGTATTGCAGGATTACTACAAACGTTAGTAAGAAGTGGAACAATTCAGTTACCAGCAGGAATAGGATATTATCAGCTTTTAACTGCACACGGGATCTTACTCGCACTTATTTTTACAACTTATTTTATTATTGGGTTCTTTTATGCCGGCATGAGCAGAACAATGGGGAAGTTCTATGACCAACCATACCGTATGGCGTGGCTGGGATATATCATAATGACGATTGGAACGGTTCTTACAACTGTTATGGTTTTATTAAATGAGGGAACGGTTCTGTATACTTTCTATGCCCCGTTAAAAGCGTCTCCATGGTTTTATATTGGATTAACGTTGTTTATTATCGGAACATGGTTAGCGGGCGGTGCGATGTGTCATCAGTACTACATTTGGAAAAAAGTTTCTCATGAGAAGCTATCTCCATTATTTAGCTTTATGGCTGTGATGACGATGGTGCTGTGGTTTGTCGCTACGATTGGTGTTGCTGTTTCAGTTATCTTTCAGTTTATTCCCTGGTCATTCGGTTGGGTGGATGAAATTAATATTCTTCTAAGTCGTACGCTTTTCTGGTATTTTGGTCATCCACTCGTTTATTTTTGGTTATTACCTGCCTACGTCTGTTGGTACGTTATTATACCCGAAATTATAGGTGGTAAAATTTTCAGTGATTCTTTAGCACGTTTGTCTTTCGTCCTTTTCTTGCTATTTTCGATACCGGTAGGATTTCATCATCAGTTACTCGAATCTGGCATTTCTCCTTTTTGGAAATTTCTACAGGTTGTGTTAACGTTTATGGTTATTGTTCCTTCACTCATGACGGCCTTCTCACTATTCGCTTCTTTTGAAATCGCTGGTCGTCGCAAAGGGGCAAAGGGCCTCTTTGGATGGTTCAGAGTATTACCATGGAGAGATGCGCGGTTCTTTGCGCCCATGGTCGGAATGTTGATTTTCATTCCAGCTGGTGCTGGTGGGATCATTAATGCAAGTAACCAAATGAACCAGATTGTGCATAACACGCTTTGGGTAACTGGGCATTTCCACCTTACCGTTGCCTCAAGTGTGGCTCTTACTTTCTTTGGCATTGCTTACTGGCTAATTCCTCATCTTACTGGAAGAGTATTGACGGGGAAAATGCACAGCATTGCGAATTTGCAAACAATTTTGTGGGCGATTGGCATGTTTTTTATGTCAGGAGCCATGCATACAGTGGGTTTACTTGGTGCACCGAGGAGAACAGCTTATACGACTTATCGGGATAACCCTGATGCATTAGGGTGGATTCCATATGAAGTGACGATGGCCGTTGGTGGATCAATCCTGTTTCTTGCCATTTTGCTGTTAGTTTACATTATTGTGAACCTCACGTTTTTTGCACCAAAAGGAAAAGAAGATTTTCCGATTGGAGAAGTGGCAGAAGATGCAGAGAAAACGCCTGCTATTTTGGAAAACTGGCGACTATGGCTTAGCATTGCGACAATACTCATACTTGTGGCTTATACAGTACCGGTCGTTCATATGATTGAACATGCACCACCCGGGTCTCCTGGGTTTAAATTTTGGTAATCAAAGCGCCGGTTATAATCCGGCGTTTTTCTATTGTACATCAGTTTGGTATAGTTAAGTTGGAAAAGAGGAGGGGTATAATTGAAAAAGTCTAATATCTTGTTTATTGGTGCTGGGCGCATGGCTGAGGCTATTTTCTCAGGACTTAAACAGTCTGGAAATATGGGGACAATTACGGTAACGAATCAATCTGATCAGAAGAAATTGGATGATTTGAGAAAAACGTATGATGTTGAAACAGGAGTATGGCAGGATGTCATTTCCGAACATGATATTGTCATACTAGCAATGCCCCCAGCAGCACATCCAGCTGTTCTTAAAGAGCTAGCTGATCGAGTAACAAATCAATTTATCATTACAGTTGCTGCAGGCATAGGTCCTTCTATTTTAGAAGCATCACTTCCAGGACGTCCAACAGCCTGGATCATGCCGAATACAGCGGCTGATATCGGTGAGTCAATTTCATTATTCACGTGTGGAAATCACGTTACAGAGGATCATCGTGAAGCACTTCAGGTCATTCTGGATGCTATCGGAGAGTCTGAAGAGTTGTCTGAGAAGCAAATTCATGATCTTACTGCAATTACGGGAAGTGCTCCAGCATTTGTTTATCACTTAGCAGAGTCACTTGAAAAAACGGCTGCGTCTTATGGATTAACTGCTGATGTAGCGAGGAAGCTTGTTGTGCATATGATCTATGGATCTGCTTCAATGCTTAAAGATGGGCGAGACGCAGGAGAATTGCGTGATCAAGTGACAACACCAGATGGGGCTACTGCTGCAGGACTAGATGTTCTGAGAAAGGGAGATTTCAGTCAGCTTCTGCATGAGGCGATTCTCGCTGTAAACGACAAAGCGGCTGAACAGGCGAAATAAAAAGAGGATGCCCATTAAAGCGGGCATCCTCTTTTTGATTATTATAAAATATAAGGTCCTAACAAGAAAATGAGTATTCCAAGATTTAATCCTAGTTGATAAGAAGTACGCTGAAGAATGGTCCATTCTTGGTCCTGTCCTATTCGACTGATGATGAAAGAGACAAGGAAGATAATCACTGGCCAGACGTATGGAGCTCCTTCAAACGTAAGATAGGTAGGGGCAAGGTTTTGAAAGGGGCCGTCAAGAATCGAAGGTAAGAAAATCATCTGGGACCCAACGCAAAGGAGGACAATTGTCCATTCTACCCAGCTCTTATCCTGCTCAACTGCAGTTGTATTTGCAAAATATAAGTACATTAAAGCAACTGCCGGTAGAATCAGAAAACCAAAGGAAAAAGCTAGCATTGCGAACATACCTACAATTGCTGTGAATGTATAATAAAGAGCGAATTTCAGATCATCTTTTGACGTTTCATTACTGCTCTCAATTACGGTTGAATCAGTAGATGCCCCATGTAAAACCAGGCCATTGTCTTCTTGGTCCATCCAAACTAGCGATTGATCTGTAATCGAAACAGGTCGTATCGAAAGTTCCTCACTTGTACTTCTTCTAGAAGCCACCCATTCTCCATCCTGGCGAGATGCTTCATAAATACTTATAACAGAACGTTTCGGAGATATTTCGCCGTCTGCACTAAACAACAGATGAGGTTTTCCATCTACTTTAGTTAAAGAGAAATAGTTAGGCCTTGGGAAGCTATCTCCTGTTTCAACATTAGTGATTTTCAAGAGGTTAACTTTAGCCTCTTCTCCACTAATACTTTCGCCAAAGTAAGTGTTAATCACTCTTGTTCCCTGTCTTGTTGCACTAACTGTATATGTAAACGTCAAGGTTTCATCTACCTGGATCATCTGGAGATTGCTGTATAATTCTCCTGACGAGAGAGGGGTTTCGTGAATAATAACTGGTTCTTTGCCCGGGTCAAACGTTAGAAATTGATTTGTATCTTCTGATTGAACATAAAGAAATAACTGCCCGTTTTCTGCAAAGGTTCCACCTTTTATGTATTGAGGTAACTTCGTTTCTGAATCAATTGTTCCTTCTGGAGAAATGGCGTAAACCGTGTGGCGTGACCAGGCTATAACCCCATCATTTGATGCATTTATACCTTCAATCTTATTCAGGATGGATTGCTCTTCTCCATTTCGAGCATAGATAATTTCATCCTTTTTTTTGTAAATGGCTTGTTTATCATCAACATAGAAAGAGTACCCTTCAGGAATAGCATACTCGAGATTTTCTGAGGATGTTTCAAGCTGTTCGTTTACGACGACTTTTCGCACAGGATCGCCGCTGAAATATAGCGTACTTACTTCTTCTTCATGTTCCACAAACATTTCACTATCCTCAGCTGCTACGTCTAAAGCAATTGTTCTACTCCATTCTTCGTCGGGTTTTTCTTGAAGAATTGACAGCTGATGGAGAAAAATTAATAACAAAATAACGAGGCCAGTTAGTATGGGAAGCCCAAATTTTTTCATTCAATCACTCCTTATTCCTTACATACGTTTGAATTTTACACAAGTTTCAAAAAATTTACAATAGGTTTTAGTTTGAATCGCCAAAAGATTTCGTGAATACAATACGGTAGCTAAATTCAGGGGGTACCGTTATGGATATGAAGAGGGTGAATGAGAGAATAGATGAGTTAGTAAAAGAAGCAGTAAGTCACCAGGAGAAGAATGGCTCATTTCATAGTCTTCTAACTGATGCAGTTATGATTGTGCTCATAAGAACACTTGGGTTGAAAGAAGAAACATTAGTGGATCAGCTTGTCCATCGTTTGCTGATGAATCAGTCAAGGGGCGGGTATTGGAAGCTATTTGAAGATGATGAAGGGAATCTTTCGGCTACAGTTCAGGCGTATCATAGCCTCCTTTATTCGGGGAAAATAAAGCGGGAGCATCCTCAGATGAAGAAAGCTGAGTTGTATATCCGAAAGTGGGGAGGGATAGAGAGAACGGATTCAATGACTAAAGTTTTTCTAGCATTAAATGGTCATCTGGAATGGCCACAGCTTTTCCATTTTCCGATGTTATTTATGCTTATTCCTGGTTCATTCCCGGTTTCTTTCTTTGATTTAAGCTCATATGCCCGCCTCCATTTTGCGCCAATCATCTTATGTCAGGATCTACGCTATTCGATTAAGACGAGCTGGACACCTGATCTCGCTCATTTATTAAATGAAGAACGCGTTTTTTCAGACGCTATCAAATCATTATGGGATTCCATAGTTCAATTTCCAGATAATCAGTTGTTCAAAGCAAGAAAGAGAGCTGAACAATATATGTTACAGCGAATTGAAAGTGATGGAACGTTATTAAATTATGCTACTGCCACATTTTTCATGATTTATGCCATGCTCGCCCTTGGTTATGAAAAACAGTCTCCGGTTATTCTACGTGCTATAGATGGTTTGAAGGGGATGTTGTGTTTGTCAGAGAATCATATTCAAAACTCTCCCTCTACGATTTGGGATACTGCTCTAATAACGCATACGCTCCAAGAAGCAGGACTTTCAAGTGTTGATCCTATCATTATGAAGGCAAGTAAATATTTAGGAAGAAATCAACAAACAAAGTTTGGAGACTGGGCGATGGCAAAACAGAATATTATACCTGGGGGATGGGGATTTAGTGAAGGAAACAGTATTCATCCAGATGTAGATGATACGACAGCTGCCCTAAGAGCAATGAAACATGCTTCTTCCTCAAACAGCTGGCAGCGAGGAGTGAACTGGATACTTGCGATGCAAAATAAGGATGGGGGATGGCCCGCATTTGAAACAGACCGTAAAGCTCTTCTATTGAAAGATCTACCGATCGATGGAGCGCAATCTTCTTTTCCTGATGATTCGTCAGCCGATCTTACCGGAAGAACTGTCGAATTTCTATGTAACTTCGCTGGGTTACAACATAATCATCCATCAGTAGTAAGAGGAGTAAAGTGGCTTGTTAGCAACCAGGAGAGTGATGGTTCATGGTGCGGAAGGTGGGGGATTTGCTATGTTTACGGTACATGGGCAGCTGTAACTGGACTGAAGGCAGCGGGGTATAGTGCGTCTTTTCCTACAATCAGTAAGGGTTTAGAATTTCTTAAAAAGATTCAGCAGGAAGATGGTGGATGGGGAGAATCATGTAAAAGTGATGAACAAAAAAAGTATATTTCTCTTAGCTATAGTACACCTTCCCAAACCGCTTGGGCAGTTGATGCTTTAACAATTTGTGGAGATTAATGTGATGCACTTCATAAAGGAGTAGAGTATCTTACGAAAGGCGCTTTTGAAAATAAAGAACTCACTTATCCAACAGGAGCAGGATTACCAGGTGGCTTTTACGTTCACTATCACAGTTATAAAATGATCTGGCCGCTCCTTGCCCTTGCCCATTACAGACAATTGTTGAATCAGGAGTGAAAGAAAGAGCGGATGCACGATATGCATCCGCTCTTGATCGTTCTACTTTGCTTCGACGCCGCTTTTTTCAACTTCATTCACAGTGATTTCTCCAGTTCCACGAGGAATTTTTACTGTGTGTATCTTCTTCGCTTCAAGTGCTCTTGCAATAGCATTGGTTGCGTCTGAAGGGTCAATTTTGTCCCCGCAAGTATAGACATCTACTGAAGCATATCCGTGTTCAGGAAAACTATGAATGGTAAGGTGGGATTCAGCAATAATAACGGCGCCACTAATTCCCTGGGGCTCGAACGGGTGGAAGACTACGTCTCTAATTTCGGCTCCAGCTTCAAGTGCTGCACTAGCAAAGGTTTCTTCTATATAGACTAAATCGTTTAATTTCTCTTTGTTACAGTTCCACATTTCAGCGATAATATGGTGACCTAATGTTTCGATGGTAATAGCCTCCTTATTGGTTGCATCCTATAGTTTTGATTTTAGTAAATCGTTTTATACAGTTTTCTCCCCTATGAATGAGATATTTAAACATTAGGAGTGTCTTGATTTGACACCTTATGTTCAAAAGTTTAAACTTAAGAACAATAAAGAGACTTGCCTGAGGAGATGATACGATGGAAGTGATAGAAGAAATAGTAAGAACACAAAGAGAATATTATTATAATGGAGAAACGAAATCGTATGCTTTCAGAAAACAAAAGCTAGAGACATTAAGAAAAGTCATTAAAGAATATGAACCTGAAGTATTAAAAGCACTTAAGGAAGATCTTCATAAATCAGAGTGGGAAGCTTATACAACTGAAATTGGTTTTCTGCTTGAAGAAATAAAGTTTACGCTAAAGCATTTAAAGGAGTGGATGAGCCCTGAGAGAGCGAAGTCGCCTGTCACTCATCTTGGTTCTAAAAGTTATGTTCATCGAGAGCCATATGGCGTTACATTAATTATTGCTCCTTGGAATTATCCATTCCAGCTGCAGATTGCCCCTCTTGTTGGTGCCATTGCAGCGGGGAACTGTGCCGTTTTAAAGCCATCGGAACTAACACCCGCAGTGTCTGCTGTGATTGCCAAAATGATTCGAGAAGTCTTTCCGCGAAAGTATATTGCTGTCGTTGAAGGTGGCGTAGATACGAGTACGGAGTTATTAAAGCAATCGTTTGATCATATTTTCTTCACAGGAAGTGTTCCTGTCGGAAAAATTGTGATGGAAGCTGCGGCTAAACAACTTATACCGGTAACGCTTGAACTTGGCGGAAAGAGTCCGGCCATAGTAAATAAAGATGCTAATTTAAACTTAGCTGCTAAACGAATCATGTGGGGTAAATTCACAAATGCTGGACAAACGTGTATCGCTCCAGACTATTTATACGTTCATCGTGATGTAAAGAAAGCATTGTTAGAACAAATGGCTCAAGTCCTGGTTGAATTCTACGGAGAAGATCCATTGTCTGATCAGAAATACGGTCACATCGTAAGTGATCGTCATTTCCAAAGATTAAAAGAATTCCTAAATGATGGTGACGTATTAATAGGTGGGCAACATAAAGAAAAGGAACGTGTCATTGCCCCAACAATTATGGATAATGTGTCTTGGGAAGATCCTGTCATGCAAGAAGAAATCTTTGGTCCGATCCTTCCTGTTCTTGAATTCACAGATATTCATACTGTGATTGATGATGTACGCAGACGCCCAAAGCCACTTGCTCTTTATTTTTTCTCAGAATCTGAAAAAATGCAAGATTTGATCACTTCTTCTATTTCTTTTGGAGGCGGATGTATGAACGACACGTTAATGCATATCGTCTCACCTTATCTACCATTTGGTGGTGTTGGTTCAAGCGGTACTGGAAGCTATCATGGTCAAGCGAGCTTTGAAGCATTTTCTCATCAGAAAAGCATTGTGAAACAAACAACGAAATTCGATTTTGCATTTCGTTATCCCTCTGCTAAAAACGGGCTAAAAATGATAAAAAGGATCATGGGATAACAAGGTTTTTTCTTTAGTGATCTACCGTGTCGTGATATGATTACGAAAAGCAGTACTCGAATGATTCTGAGCACTGCTCTATTCTCGATTAACTTAGGGGGAAGTAGATATGAGTAAAGGTGTTATTAGTCTTGGTGAAGCATTAATTGACTTTATTCCTCTGGACAAGGACAATCTCACGTATCAAAAAAGTCCTGGTGGTGCTCCTGCAAACGTATCCGTTGGACTTGCACGTCTCGGTGTTAACTCCACGTTTCTAGGGAAAGTTGGGGATGATGTCCTCGGACGATTTCTCCAAGAAACGCTAAAAAATTATGGTGTTGATGTATCAACGATGATCCTAACTGAGTCAGCCCGAACCGGAGTTGTCTTTGTTACAAATGCAGAAAACGGAGAGCGTAGTTTTGACTTTTACATAAACCCAAGTGCCGATCGCTTTTTGCATGCAGAAGAAATAAGTGACGATTTATTCGAGCGTCACCGTATCCTTCATTTTGGATCAATTTCAATGATTAGTGAACCTTCTAGAAGTGCAACTAAGGTAGCGGTTGAAAAAGCAAAAGAAAATGGATTAATCATTTCTTATGATCCGAACTTACGACTAGGCCTATGGGAAAGTGAAGAAAGAGCTAAAGAAACGATCGTTTCAATGTTATCAGAGGCAGATATACTAAAACTTTCTGAAGAAGAGCTCACATTCATTACAGGTGAAGAAGCGATCGAAGATGGAATTAAGAAGCTCGCTCATTATCGTATTCCAGTGATCTTTATTACTATGGGTGGTGAAGGTAGTCTCGTTTTCACACCAGACTACTCACTTAGAGTACCTGCTATGAAAGTTAAAGCCGTTGATACAACAGGCGCAGGAGATGCATTTGTTTCTGGCATTTTACACGGCTTCAATGAATATGAAGGCTCTCTTAGTGATCTATCGCGTGAAGAGCTTGAACGTATGACGCAATTTGCTAGCGTGTCTGGTGCTTTAGCAGCTGCAACGAAGGGTGCAATGACCGCTCTTCCAACGAAAACAGAAGTGGAAGAAATATTATTAAAAGAGTCGAAATAATGAAGCACCCCCGCTAATGTGCGGGGTGTTTTTGTGTACAAGATCGCCATTGCACAAAACTAGAATGAAGTCTTGCTGTAAGATACAATGAAAAAGGAACTTATAAACTATTCGGAGGTGCATCGTATGAACCGTGATTTTTTATTAGAATTGTTATCAACCGCTTCTCCATCAGGAGCTGAAATGGAAATCCAGCATAAATGGATGGACTATGTAAGAGAGTTTGCAGATGACATTAAAACGGATAACGCAGGTAATGCGATCGGAATTCTTAATCCAGAAGCAGAATTTAAAGTGCTTCTTGCAGGACACTGTGACGAAATTGGATTTATGGTGAAGCAAATTGATCAAAATGGATTTATTCGCGTAGAGAAATTAGGTGGAATTAGTCATAAGCCTGCTATTGGCATGAAAGTAACAATTCTAGGCACACATGGAAAGTTAACAGGTGTATTTGGTGTCAATGCAGAACATCACGGAGGGGCGAAAGAGTTTCATTTCGAAGACCTCTATATTGACTGTGGTGCAGCTACAAAAGAAGAAATCGAGAAGTACGTCCAAATTGGGGACCTCGCAGTCTATAAACGAGAAGTTGAGCACCTCTTAAATGACCGAATTAGTGGAAGAGGATTAGACAACCGGACTGGTTCATTTATCGTAGCAGAAGTTCTTCGTGAAGTAGCCAAGCGTAACCCTAAAGTAGGTGTTTATGCTGTTAGTACAGTGAATGAAGAAACAAACATGGGTGGTGCTTATTTCGCTGGTGCAGGAATTCAACCAACAATGGCCATTGCTTGTGATGTTACATTTTCTTCAGACTATCCTGGAATTGATGCAAGAAAGCACACAGAGGTTGATCTTGGAGGTGGACCTGTTCTTGCGAAAGGCGCTCCAATCAATATAAAAATCAATCAGCTCCTTGAAAAGGCTGCTAAAAAGCTTGATTTGAAACTTCAGTATGAGTTAACACCAAGAATGACAGGGACGGATGCAGATAAGCTTCGTTTAACAGGATACGGTGTTCCTGTATCACTTGTGTCCCTTCCGCTTCGCTATATGCATGCGCCGGTAGAAACAGTAAGTTTAAAAGATATGCAGGAAGAAATTGATTTGCTCGTGGAAATGATAGCGGATTTAACAGGCGAAGAAAGTATGAATCCACTAATTAAATAATAATATTGACAAAATTGTGACAATAGTGCTAAGATGACAGAGTGAAAAATAACGGTAAAGGAGAGTGTGTGTGATGAGACATATTTTGAAAGATATCCAACAACTAACTTCATGTACTCATAGACGCACTTTGCCAGGGATGTAACCCCTTTGTCACAGTAAAGGAATCGGCGCGCGTCATAGACGTGTGCCCTTTTCTATGTCTTAAGAAGTCATTAGACATAACCGCATGCGGTTATGTCTTTTTTGGTTTCTGAGAAAAGTGACAGTGGGGAAATGAAGTGATCCATGTAAGGAGGATGGTGAAATAGTCAATCAGAAAGCATAACTGTAGGAAAAAGTTAGGAGGGATTAAGTTGTTCTCTATTTTACGGAAATTGAGCTGGTTTTTTAAACAGCATTGGAAACGGTATAGCATTGCTATTGCTTTATTGATTTTTGGGGGTATTCTCGAGGTCATTCCACCAAAATTAATCGGAATGGCCATTGATGAAATAAACGTAGGAAGCTTAACCTGGGAAAGCTTACGAAATTATTTATTTTTTTATGGAGGGTTATTGCTCGTCGTCTATATCGTCACATATATTTGGATGTACCAATTATTTGGTGGTGCCTTTCTAGTTGAGAGGGCGCTCCGATCTAAATTGATGAAGCACCTCCTTAAAATGACGCCATCCTTTTATGAGAAAAACCGAACTGGAGACCTGATGGCAAGGGCCACAAATGATCTAAAAGCTGTCTCCCTTACCGCAGGATTTGGTATTTTAACATTAGTAGATTCAACGATCTTTATGTTTCTTATTTTGATTACAATGGGCGTTCTTATTAGCTGGAAATTAACGCTTGCGGCTATTCTTCCTCTACCCCTTATGGCTCTTGCCATGAATCGTTACGGAAAAATCATTCATAAGCGCTTTACAGCTGCCCAAGATTCGTTCGGAGATATGAATGATCAAGTACTAGAATCGATTGCAGGAGTTCGAGTAACGCGTGCTTATGTACAAGAAAGGGCAGATCAGCAGAAGTTTCAGAACTTAACGGAAGATGTATATAAGAAAAATATTGAAGTAGCAAAAGTAGATGTTTTATTTGAGCCAACTATTAAAGTTCTTGTCGGGATTAGTTATTTAATTGGGTTAGGGTATGGAGCGTATCTCGTTTTTCATAAAGTCCTAACACTCGGAGAACTGGTGTCATTCAATGTGTACCTGGGGATGCTCATATGGCCGATGATTGCGGTTGGAGAGTTGATCAACGTCATGCAGCGAGGAAATGCATCGTTGAACCGTGTCTTAGAGACGCTGTCTCATGAAGAGGATGTGAAAGAACACCATTTTCCTCAATATCTGGATACACCAGGTACGATCGTTTTTGAAGATGTTACTTTTACGTATCCCTCTTCATCTGTTACGAATTTACAAAATGTTTCATTTACTCTGAAGAAAGGCCAAACATTAGGCGTTGTAGGGAGAACAGGTAGTGGGAAAACGACATTACTGAAGCAACTTTTAAGAGAATATCCAGTCGGTAAAGGGAAAATCAAAATTTCTGATGTGCCGATCGAAGAAATTTCTCTCGAAACTCTGCAAAACTGGATTGGTTATGTTCCTCAGGATCAGATGCTTTTCTCAAGGTCGGTGAGAGAAAATCTTCTGTTTGGTAAAAATAATGGAACAGATCAAGACATTGATCGAGTGCTGCGGCTATCCGACTTTAAAAAAGATATACATGTGCTCCCTGAAGGGCTTGAGACGCTTGTTGGAGAAAAAGGCGTCGCTTTATCAGGTGGACAGAAACAAAGGGTATCCATTGCGCGAGCTCTAATGATTAATCCTGAAATATTAATTTTAGACGATGCAATGTCTGCCGTTGATGGAAAAACTGAAGCACAAATTATATCCAATATTCGCAATGAACGTTCTGGGAAAACGACGTTTATAGCCACGCATCGTTTGTCGGGTGTTCAGCATGCTGATTGGATTATCGTTCTTGATGAGGGCAAGGTGATTGAGGAAGGAACTCATAAAGAGCTTCTTTCTAAAAAGGGATGGTATCGTGACCAATTTGACAGACAGCAGCTTGAGGATTCATTGAAGGAGGTGCTGTAAATGAATCGACAGGTAGGAAAGCGATTAGTTAAGTATGCACTGGGTTTTAAGAAAAATATTCTTATTGCTTTACTCTTATTAATGGTAGCTGTTACAGCAGAGCTCTCTGGGCCTTTCATTGCGAAACGTATGATTGATGTCCATATTATGGGGATTGAGTATCCCTGGTATGAAACAGATCAGGGAGAAGAAGCTGTTAAATATGATGGGGACTGGTATAAACGAAGTGATCATTTTGGGAGCGATGAATTTAAAGGAGAGGAAGTAAGGATTCTTCAGGTAGGTCGCGACTACTATTTCGTTGATGAAGCGATCGCATACGATGGAGAACGGTCGGTTGACGACAACCTTATCACGATTCAAAAGGATGGGGAACAACAATCCTATCAAGCTAAAGAAATAAGCAATGAAGAACTGCTTGCCTTTTATCAACCGCAAATAGAACCGATGGTCTGGTTAATAGCGCTCTACTTTGGGCTTCTATTGTTCGCATCCTTTTTTGAATATGGGCAGGGACTTCTATTGCAAACCTCTGCTAACCGTATTATTCAAAAAATGAGAACGGATGTTTACTCCCAGATTCAGCGTTTGCATATCAACTATTTTGATAATTTACCAGCCGGTAAAGTTGTGGCAAGAATTACGAATGATACGGAGGCAATAAGAGAGCTTTATGTGACGGTGCTCGCAACGTTCTTCACAAGCATCTTTTATATGACAGGGATATTTATCGCCTTATTCTTGCTTGATGTAAAGCTTGCGTTGATTACATTAACGATTGTGCCACTCCTTCTGATTTGGATCTTCGTTTATCGTAAATATGCGTCGAAATTCAATAAGGTCATTCGAACAAGGATTAGTGATATTAACGGAATGATCAATGAATCCATTCAGGGCATGTCGATAATAAGAGCTTTCAAACGTCAAGAGAAGACTGAAGCGGAATTTGAAGAGCTGAATGACAGCCATTTTACTTATCAAAATAAGCTATTGAATTTGAATTCCTTAATGTCACATAACCTTGTGAACATTCTACGGAATATTTCATTTGTAGTATTGATTTGGTACTTTGGGGGAGCTTCATTAACGGCTGGGTCTATTGTGAGTCTCGGTGTTCTTTATGCTTTTGTGGATTATTTGAATCGCTTATTTCAACCCGTTACAAATATGGTGAACCAGCTAGCTAATTTAGAACAGGCTTTAGTAGCGGCGGACAGAGTTTTTGAGCTTCTTGATGAAAAGGGGGAAGATGTATCAGATGGTGAATTTCCTCGTTATGATGGGAATGTCACTTTCGATCATGTTTCGTTTGCATACAAAGCAGAAGAATATGTGTTAAAGGAACTATCATTTGAAGCGAAAAAAGGTCAGACGGTTGCCCTGGTGGGGCATACTGGTTCAGGGAAAAGTTCAATTATGAATTTATTATTCCGATTTTACGATAACCAAAAAGGAACGATCTCTATCGACGGTCAAAATATTCAAGATATTCCAAAGCAGCAGTTAAGACAGCATATGGCGATCGTGCTCCAGGATCTATTCTTGTTCACTGGAACGATTGCTTCGAATGTAAGTCTTAATGATTCCTCGATCTCAAGAGAAAAAGTTGAAAAGGCTTTAAAAGATGTGGGAGCAGAGCAGCTGCTTCGATCTCTTCCTAACGGGTATGATGAGGCAGTGATCGAAAAAGGAAGCACGCTTTCTTCGGGGCAAAGACAGCTGATCTCTTTTGCAAGGGCACTAGCGTTTGACCCTGCTGTCTTAATTCTTGATGAGGCGACTTCGAATGTTGATACCGAAACAGAAATGATTATTCAAAATGCGCTGGATATTTTAAAAAAGGGTCGTACCACATTTATCATTGCTCACAGACTCTCAACAATTCGAGAGGCTGACCAAATCCTTGTTCTTCACCAAGGTGAAATCGTTGAACGAGGCGATCATGATCAATTGATGAAGCAAAAGGGAAGGTACTTCCAAATGTATCAGCTTCAACAAGGGAAAAAGGTTGAGCAGGCTGTTTAGTAGATATCAGTAGATGAAATGAATCAAAGCCGTAGCTTAAGCTACGGCTTTGATGTTGGAGGGTGCAAACCCCATTCTTTTTCTATTAGATATGTTAGGTATACTGTTGATTCTCGATCTTTGGCTTATTTTAGTGAACTCTTTATCTCACTCGTCTTTCAGTCTGAAGAGAGTAATAAGTAGTTGCATCTATCGTTGAGAGGGGCGGAATCCAGCTTGTTCGGCTTCATCTGTGTTACAAAACATTTCTTCTGCTTTCGTAATCTCGTAATATGATCCTTCAGGAACGTGGTAAATTTTATCTCCTTTAGAATTAATGTTCCCTTTAATGTCACAACCTTGTTGAGATCCCTTGTCAGTAGATGTGGAGTCAGATGCTTCAAAGGATTCGTTAAATCCTTCTTCGCGAACGTAATCTTCAATACTCCAAATGCCTTTGCCTTCTTCTTGAGCCTTACGCTGAATTTCTTGGAATGTATCAACGTACTTTACGTTTGGCTGATAAATATAAGCAACTCTTGCTAGTCCTTCTTCAAGGAGCATCTCATTAAACATCTGATCGCCAATCCATACGTAAGCAAGCAGTCGACCGTATTTGTCGCGTTCTGAAACATCTATCTCGACACCAATTTCTTTTCCTTCTAGTTGATTCTTAGCAAACTGGGAGGCTTCAGGTCCATAGGGTTGTACAGGTTTACTCGGATGCTTTGTTTCCGGAGTGTCAACGAGAAGGAGTCTAATTGTTTCTTCTCGATCTTCAAGAGTTACTTTCAATGTATCGCCATCAACAACTCGATCCACTGTTGCCGGAATTGTGTTTTCTTTTATTTCTGTATCAGATGTGAGTGTAGCGCATGCAGATAAAAATACGATGATAAAAAGAAAAGGCAGTCTTATTCGTATCATTTGTTACTCTCCTTTCCGTTCCACTTAGGTCTTAGACGCCCATATTAGGCATAATCTAAAAGGGGGGTGATCCAATTGAATCACGGATGTATTTACTGTGAGAAAGAATTGCTCTTCCCGTGGGAACGACGAAGATTGGTTTGCGATGAATGTCATTATGCAATATCAGACACCTATCATGAAGATTATAGAGAAATTGGTGAAAGAAAAATAGAACAGAAAGCCCGTCATTAATGACGGGCTTTTCTTTGAGTGTTCTAGTTCAAGCGTTCCAATATCTCCGTTTCTAAACGCTCGTCTTCGCTTTTCATGTCTAGCTGCGCGGGCCAAATCCTTCGGCTGTTTCGCCCAATCGAATGAGACAAAAAGCGTCTCAATCTCATGGGCTCCAACATCCTGCGGATTTAGGCAGGCCCGCTTCGCTTTTCTTAATACCTTTTAACGGCTAGGGTGCAGCGGGATATGCAGATTAGTTCTTCTTGTTCGTCTACGATGTTGATTTCCCACACCATTGTTCTTTTGCCGATGTGGATTGGTTCGGCGATGGCTCGGACGACGCCGTCTTTTTTGCTTCGGAGGTGATTAGCGTTGATCTCCATCCCAAAAGTTGCTTCGTTTTCTGAATCTAGATTAAGTGTGCCGCCTATGCTGGCTGCTGATTCTGCTAGGGCTACTGATGCGCCACCGTGAAGAAAGCCAAGTGGTTGATGAGTGCTTGGTCCAACTGGCATTTCGAGAACAACTTTTTCAGGTGTTAATGTAATGGCTTTAATGCCGAGTGCCTCTAACATTGTATTTGCAAATTCCATCGTATTACCCCCATTTTTATGTACTTATTTACAGTATACACGAGGCTAACGTGAGAAAAAGAGAAAAGTTAGCGATCGATAGGCTGTAGCATTTCTAAATAAACTCCTTTTTACTTTCATTCAGAGAATAGAGGATTATTTTCACGAATTTATGCAAAGGTGAGGGAGTGGTTCATAAATATAAAAAAGTCAGAGACCAAATGGATCTCTGACTTTCTCATCGTGTTAAATGAAATAGGCTAATAATAAACCAATGGCCATTAACAGTCCGAATTGTGTATGCATTTGAGCAGTTGCTTGCATAGCAGGCATCATGTGAGCTGCTTTTGTTTTTCCTTCAAATAAGCGGATGGCTTTAAATGCTTTAGGGATGCTTAATATTATCAACAAAAGCCATAAAGATGAATCAATTGTAATAATAAGTCCAACCACCCAGAGGTAGGATACGATAAACATACCTTCTAAAAATGTTACAGCCTTATCATGTCCGAGAAGAATCGCAAGTGTTTTACGTCCTTTTTCTTTGTCGCCTTCTAAGTCACGAATATTATTCGCCATGAGGATACCGCCAACTAGAATGGATATAGGAATCGAAACGAGAATGCTTTCAAACGTAATCACACCTGTTTGAATAAAGAAAGAAAGTAATACAAGTATTAGTCCCATAAATACACCAGCAGCAATTTCACCAAATGGTGTGTAGGCGATTGGATACGGACCGCCAGTGTAAAAGTACCCTGCTGCCATGCAGATTGTTCCAATAACCGCAATCCACCATGTTGTAAGGACACAGATATAAACACCTAAAAGAATCGCAATGCCGAAGAAAATAAAAGCAAGGTTTAATACTGTTCTTGCACTAACACCATCTCGTACGATAGCGCCCCCAATTCCTACACTCCCAGCGTGATCGAGACCCCTTTTGAAATCATAGTATTCATTAAACATGTTTGTTGCAGATTGAATAAGAATAGATGCGATCATCATCGCCATAAACAATCCAAAATGTAATGTATGACTTTGAAGGGCAAGCATTGTGCCCAGAAAAACCGGGACGAAGGAAGCAGTTAATGTATGCGGCCTGAGTAAACGCCACCATACCTGCCATGTTGGTTTTGAAGGCGTGACTTTGTTCAGCTTATCGTTGCTGTTATTCATACGCTCTTCCATATAATTGTGTCTCTCCCTTTAGTAATAAACTTCTTATAAATTCCCCTTGTGACCATTATAGTTTAAAAAAATGGATAAGGGGTGTCAATCCTTTTGTCAATATCAAGAAGTCTCTGTCAATAGAGGAAAGTAGCGAATTTCCCTTCAAACGAAAGAGAAATGAAGGTTATTCTAAGTTTGAGGTGGGTAAAAGTAGTTATTCTTCCATTCAAAAACGATCCTTCGTTCGAAGGATCGTTTTTGAATGATTAATAATATGGGTAAGGATATGGGTATGGTCTGAAGAACGCAATACTTCCTAGTCCTACTCCTAAAAGACCGCCAAGAAAACCTCCTGCAAGTGCTCCGAAGAAAAACATGCCTGGTCCTTCGGGATGTTGTGGTCCGTCACAATTGCGATTTAAAGGGCGGATATAAACAAATTCATTATCAACTTCTTCAACGTGACCTCTATGCAATTGACCGTCATGACACTTGATTTCAACACATTGTCCTATGTGTTGACGACAAACCCCATGGTAATAGTGTCTGGACAATATAGACCCTCCCTTATGCATTAGTTTATAAACGACTGCAAAGCAGCGTCTACTTTTATCAGTGTATGCTCACTATTTTTTTTGCTAAGGGCACTTGCGGAACATTAAAATGGTTTTTTTCTATGAGATGGGGAATCTATACATAAGAACCATTCATACGGTTAAACAGCTTCGTTGACAGTCTTAGCCAGACAGGTGTATCCTTTAATTAACTGTGGCCGAGGCTAACTCGGTCTGCTTTTGCATGGACAGAAAGTTGGGGGGAGAAGACGGTGTCTACAATACAACATCAAGAATTATTTAGCCTGCTTCATCAAGGTGTAAGTAAGGCAGAAAAGCGGGGAACGTCCGTGCTTGTTAGTCAGGTGCTATCAGTAGCTGCTGTCGATCCCCTCTCCTTTTATGCTGCAGGTTCGTTTACTAACGAGAATGATCGAACATTCTGGTCGGACCCTGAGAATGACACGACAATAGTGGGCCAGGGTTGTGTGAAGCAATTTGAGGCTCAAATCGATCGTTTTCGTTCAATTGAAAGTGATTGGCAAACTTTTTTAGAACAAGCGATCATAGAGGGGGCTCCTTCAAGGCCAGGTGTTGGACCGGTTCTGTTAGGTGGGTTTTCATTCGATCCAACTGCCCCAGATAGCGGTGAATGGGATTCCTTTCCTAAAGGCGGGATGGTTCTTCCAGAATTAATGTTAACTTCAGCTGGAAACCATGCTTGGCTCACACTCAACGCAATTGTTAGCGCAGGAGATAATGTGGAAGTTATATCTGAAGCGCTTTTAGATAAGCATGATCGTCTTTTTGAGAAGCTTACGTCTCATGCCTATGCAGATGTCGATGCTATTTCAATAGAAGAAATACGACCTCAGGAATGGAAAGAAACGGTCAGAAGTGCTGCTGCTAATATTAGAAATGGCCATCTTGATAAAGTCGTTTTAGCGAGAGAAATTAAGCTCCAGTCGACTCAAAACTTTTCATCAACCCAAACACTGACAAATTTAAAAAAACAACAAAGTGATAGCTATGTTTTCGCGTTTGAATATGGAGACAAATGCTTTCTTGGAGCTTCACCTGAACGGTTAGTCAAAAGAGATGGACAACAAGTGTATTCGACTTGTCTTGCGGGCTCTATTCAACGAGGTGAATCGAAGGAAATGGATGATGAACTTGGACAAGCACTTCTTCATGATCAAAAGAATCGAATTGAGCATGATCTTGTCGTTCAAATGATTCGATCAGCTATGGAAGAGGAGTGTGAATTTGTTCAGGTACCGTCAAGGCCGGAAATTCTTAAAACGCCTCATATTCAACATTTATTTACTCCTGTTGTAGCAAGGGCTGGTAGAGAGACAAGCCTTTTTCGTATGGTTGAACGGCTTCATCCTACCCCTGCGCTTGGCGGTTATCCTCAAAAGGAAGCCGTAAATGAAATTAAGCGAATAGAGAAGCTTGATCGAGGTTGGTATGCAGGACCTGTTGGTTGGGTTGATTATCAGGGAAATGGAGAATTTGCTGTAGCTATACGCTCTGGTTTACTTAAAGGAGAAGAAGCAACGCTATACGCTGGGTGCGGTATAGTTGGAGATTCTGACCCTGATAGTGAATATGAAGAAACCAAAATGAAGTTTAAACCAATGCTAACAGCTCTTGGAGGTAAGAAATATGACTGACCAGGAAATACTAGCAAGTTACGTAGGGTCATTTGTTGATGAGCTTGTACGTTCAGGTGTTAAACATGCTGTTATTAGTCCAGGATCGCGTTCTACCCCGCTCGCAATGGTCATGGCTGAACACCCGTTACTAAACGTCTGGGTGCACATCGATGAGCGATCTGCTGGTTTTTTTGCGCTTGGCATGGCCAAATCGCATAAGGAACCTGTCGCACTTCTATGTTCTTCAGGTACGGCTGGCGCTAATTACTATCCTGCTGTTATTGAGGCTGCACAATCCAATATACCGTTGATTGTTTTGACTGGCGATCGCCCGCATGAGCTTCGTGATAATGGAGCTCCACAGGCGATTGATCAAATCAAGCTATATGGGGACTATGTGAAGTGGTTTATGGAAATGGCGATGCCTTCTTCCTCTTCAGATTTAAATCGGTATATCAGAACTGCGGCTTCTAGAGCGACAGCCGTTTCTTCCGGTCTCCCTGCTGGACCTGTGCATCTTAATTTCCCATTTAGAGATCCCTTGATACCAGATCTATCCTATTCAGGTCTTTTTTCAGATGGTAGGGAGAATTATGAGCCGTGGGTAAATGCGGCAGATCACATACGTGTTTTAAACGAAGATGCAGTCACAGATTATGCAAACAAATTAGCTGGCAAGAAAGGTATTATTGTGGTCGGACCTCAGGATAACGACGAATTAGCTGAACCGCTATTTGCTCTTGCTGAGGAATTAGGTTATCCGGTTTTAGCAGATCCACTTTCAAAATGTCGGCATATTGATTCTCCTAATCTTGTAAAAGGGTATGACGCCTTTCTTAGGGGCGAGGTGGATTCAGAGCTATACCCTGAAGTAGTGATTAGATTTGGGGCGATGCCAGTTTCAAAAGCTTATATGCTCTTTATGAAGAGTGTAGCAAGCCCTATTCATATAGTTGTGGATGAGAGAGGATGGAGAGACCCTACTCTTTATAGTTCTGACATGCTTACAGTTTCCTCTGTATCGTTTGTAAACAGTCTTCTTCCTGCTGTGCAAAGCAACAACTCTACTGAGAAGCGGTGGTTACACAAATGGAAGGCCATTAACCAAACGACTCTCACCTTACTTCATGAAGATTTAGGAACTGACGAGCTATTTGAGGGCCATGTGTTTAGAGAATTAGGGAAACTGATGAGTGAGAATGATCTCCTGTTTGTAGGGAATAGCATGCCTATTCGCGATATGGAGAACTTTTTCTTGCCAGAGAATTCTCGACCTACTGTAATGGGGAATCGAGGAGCGAATGGTATTGACGGTATTATTTCAACAGCTCTTGGAGCAAGTACAGCCTATTCTTCTAGCGTGCTGGTGATTGGTGACCTTTCTTTCTACCATGATATGAATGGTCTGCTTCTAGCTAAGCTATATGAGATCAATATGACGGTTATTGTGGTTAACAATGATGGCGGAGGGATTTTCTCATTTCTACCTCAGCGCAAGCAGGAGAAGCACTTTGAGAAACTCTTTGGCACACCACATGGACTAAATTATGAACATGCTGCCGCATTATATGAGGCAAGTTTTGAACGCGTATGGAATTGGGAAGAGTTTAGTTATGCGTATGAGAAAAGTCAGAATCACCATGGGCTAAGCATAATTGAAGTTCCAACTGATCGTGATGCCAATCTTAGGCTTCATCGAGAGATGTTCGCGAAGGTTTCGAAGGGAACAGCAATAGTCCTGCAGGAGAGTTTTAAATCATGATTTATACCGTTGGTGGACAACCTTTTCATGTCGAAATCGCAGGAGAAGGAGAACCTCTTCTATTATTGCATGGATTCACAGGATCGAGTGAGAACTGGTCTTCTTTTATGAAAAGATGGTCCAGGCTATATAAAGTGATTGCAATCGATCTTATCGGTCACGGCGAAAGTGCGAAACCGAATGATGCTTCTCAATATACTATGGAATCTATGGGGAGTTACTTGAAACAACTATTAAATTCACTTGGGATCGATCAACTCCATTTGCTTGGCTATTCCATGGGTGGACGTTTTGCTTTGTCATTTGCTGTCCAGTACCCTTCGCTCATTAAAACGCTTATTCTGGAAAGCAGTTCACCTGGGCTTTCTACGGAAGATCAA
>NZ_JBITPM010000007.1:0-33891 GCF_050467905.1 Pseudalkalibacillus sp. NRS-1564
AAGATCGATTTGTTTCTTTCAATGTCGTTTTCAGCGACCAAACCATCATACCATGATGACTTGAACAGTGTCAACAACTTTTTTCAAGAGATGGTGGGCCTGAGTGGACTCGAACCACCGACCTCACGCTTATCAGGCGTGCGCTCTAACCAGCTGAGCTACAGGCCCATCTTTAATGGAGCGGGTGATGGGGATCGAACCCACGACATCAGCTTGGAAGGCTGAGGTTTTACCACTAAACTACACCCGCGATATTGATGGTCGGGAAGACAGGATTTGAACCTGCGACCCCTTGGTCCCAAACCAAGTGCTCTACCAAGCTGAGCTACTTCCCGACATTTTATTAAGTAAATAAATATGGTGCGCCCGAGAGAAGTCGAATCCCTAACCTTCTGATCCGTAGTCAGACGCTCTATCCAATTGAGCTACGGGCGCATATTATATTTGGTGCGGTTGAGAGGACTCGAACCTCCACGGGGTTTCCCCCACTAGCCCCTCAAGCTAGCGCGTCTGCCATTCCGCCACAACCGCACATCGTTACTTGATGAAAACTTAGCATTTTAAAAGAATTGGTGCGGGTGAAGGGACTTGAACCCCCACGTCGTAAGACACTAGATCCTAAGTCTAGCGCGTCTGCCAATTCCGCCACACCCGCAAAAAGTGGTGAGCCATGAAGGACTCGAACCTTCGACCCTCTGATTAAAAGTCAGATGCTCTACCAACTGAGCTAATGGCTCAACATGGCTGGGCTAGCTGGATTCGAACCAGCGCATGACGGAATCAAAATCCGTTGCCTTACCGCTTGGCTATAGCCCAACAATTTATATAATCAGATTCATTTTAGAAAATAATGGCGGTCTCGACGGGAATCGAACCCGCGATCTCCTGCGTGACAGGCAGGCATGTTAACCGCTACACCACGAGACCTCTATAACTGATTACATATCATGTTGTTGAAACATTTTATTTTTAAAATTTGTTGGTGACCCGTACGGGATTCGAACCCGTGTTACCGCCGTGAAAGGGCGGTGTCTTAACCGCTTGACCAACGGGCCATAAAAATGGCGGAGAAGGAGGGATTTGAACCCTCGCGCCGCTCACGCGACCTACACCCTTAGCAGGGGCGCCCCTTCAGCCACTTGGGTACTTCTCCGTTTGGCTCCACAGGTAGGATTCGAACCTACGACCGATCGGTTAACAGCCGATAGCTCTACCACTGAGCTACTGTGGAATAGTGTTTAATTTGTTGTCTCCGTTATCGGCGACATTTAATATAATAACTCATCCGGCAATCAAAGTCAACAGCTTTTTTGAAATTTCTTAAAGCGTTATGTATTCGATCTGGACTTGCTCTCCGAAGAGACTTTATTAATTTACCACATACAATCTAGGTCGTCAATGATAACTTTCAATAAACTTGTTTTAACTTTCCTCTACACTTTCCGCACACATATCGTAAGGTGTCCATCCTTCTCTTCCTTCTATACTTAGCATGGCATTGTTGACACTCGTAAAGGTACTTATATGATTCTACTCTTCTTTGCCCAGGTACTACCTGGCAGTAGCGTGATCCCCCCACTTTTTGAAGAAGTTGTTTGAAATCCTGGTCCTGATGTTTATAACCTTTCTTCTGAATGTGTAGGTGATAATGACATAGTTCATGCTTTATAATCCCTTCAAGTTCTGTTACACCAAATTGATCATAGTGCTTTTTATTGAATTCAAGATTATGTGACCTTAACAAATAACGTCCGCCAGTAGTTCTTAAACGAGCATTAAATGTAGCTTGATGAAGAAAAGGCATACCAAAATACCTCTCGGATATTGCTTCTACTAAACGCTGCAGTTCTTTCTCAGTCAACTCATTCATCCTTTCACTTTCCGAACATATACAAGCCGCTTTTCATAAACTAATTTACATCATCATTCACGCAGTGTCATCCATTAAAGGAGGAGATGGAGTTGCCTGTATGGTTTAAGAAACAACTGAAACAAGCTTACCTTGAGAAAAATCGCCGACAAATCAAGCTTCTTAATCAATGTTGGTTTTTTTACAGAAGAAAACACCGCCCCTAAGGGCAGTGCTTATGATGGCTTTAGCATAGTAAGAGCGATTCTTTCCCTTTTCAAATCAACTTCATCAACCCATACAGTAACAACTTGCCCTACATGGACAACTTCCATAGGGTTTTTCACAAAGCGAGTCGTTAATTTCGAGATATGAACAAGCCCATCTTGTTTAACCCCTATATCAATAAAAGCACCAAAGTCTACTACGTTTCGTACTGTTCCTTCTAACTCCATACCCTGTTCAAGATCTTCCATTTTCAAAACATCTGTTTTTAAAATAGGCTGTGAGAGTTCATCTCAGGGGTCACGCCCCGGCTTCTGCAGAGATGCCACAATATCTTGTAACGTGGGTTCCCCTATATTTAAAGCCTCTGCAGTTTCCTTCATCGGAATTGCAGACAAAGATTGCACTAGTTTTTCAGTCCCAATATCCTGCGGCTTACAATCAATGCGTTCTAAAAGTGCTTTTGTTACCTGATAACTTTCAGGGTGGATCTCTGTTTGATCAAGAGGTTGCTTCCCTCCCATTATTCGAAGAAATCCAATACACTGCTCATATGTTTTAGCACCAAGCCTTGGCACTTTCTTTAACTGCACCCTACTTGTAAACTTTCCTTCTTCATCTCGTTTTTTAACGATATTCATCGCAACTGCTCGAGAAAGACCAGCTACATATTGAAGGAGAGAGACAGAAGCTGTATTCACATTAACGCCAACCTGGTTAACAGCGGTTTCCACGACAAAGGTTAATTGATCATTCAGCTTTTTCTGAGACACATCGTGCTGATATTGTCCCACTCCTACTGATTTAGGATCAATTTTAACTAGCTCAGCAAGTGGGTCTTGAACTCTACGCGCAATGGAAACCGCCGAACGTTCCTCCACCTGTAGATCAGGAAACTCTTCTCTTGCAAGGTCTGATGCAGAGTAAACACTCGCTCCTGCTTCATTAACAATTAAATAGACCACTTTTACTTCCACTTCTTTTATCACATCTGCAATAAACTGTTCGGTTTCACGTGATGCCGTCCCGTTCCCTATAGCAACCATCTCAATATCGTAGTCTTTTATCATTTGTATCACTATAGCTTTCGCTTTCTCGACTTCTGAGCGTGGCGGTGTTGGATAGATAACAGACACATTAAGCATTTTACCGGTATCATCAACAACAGCTAGTTTACACCCTGTTCGAAAGGCAGGATCTACCCCAAGTACTCTCTTTCCTTTTAAAGGGGGTTGTAGCAAAAGATGTTTTAGGTTTTCTGAGAAAATATGAATGGCTTGGTCCTCAGCTCGCTCAGTTAATTCTTTACGTATTTCTCTTTCTACAGAAGGTTGAATAAGACGTTTGTAACTGTCAATAATGGCTTCCTCTAATAGAGTGACGCAACTTTGCTGCTGATTTTTTATTATTTTCCTATTTAAATAATCATGGATTGAATCAGTAGGTGGGGTGACTGATGTACGTAAAACTTTTTCCTTCTCACCTCTATTAATCGCCAGAACCCGATGTGGAACGATTTTTGAAATACGTTCCTGGTAGGAATAGTACATTTCAAATATCTTTTTAGGATCTTCTTCTTCAGATTTCACAGCGGTTTGAAGAATACCATGTTGAAATGTTTTTGCACGAATCCACTTACGTGCGTCCGCATCATCTGATATCCATTCAGCAATAATATCCTGCGCTCCTTGGATGGCATCTTCCACTGTAGGAACTTCGTTTTCTTCTGATATGTATTCTACAGCCGCTTCGGAGGCTTCTCCAGTTCCATCATTTAGAATCCAAAGAGCAAGAGGCTCCAATCCCTTCTCTTTTGCAATTGTAGCCTTCGTTCGTTTCTTTTGTTTATAAGGTCGATATAGATCTTCTACTTCTTGAAGCTTAGTAGCCTTCTCTAGTTGCTTCTTTAATTCATCTGTTAGTTTGTCTTGCTCCCGTATGAGACGAATAACCTCTTCTTTTCGATTGGCGAGGTTTTGAAGATAAAGCCAAGCTTCCTGAATATCCCTCAATTGAACTTCATCAAGCCCACCTGTTAACTCCTTACGGTAACGCGCAATAAACGGAACCGTGTTACCATCATTTAAAAGTGTAATTACTTCTCGTACACTTCGTTCAGCAAGCTGCAATTTCTGCGCTACCTTATGAAAATGTTCCGCTTGCTTTTGATCTGCTGTCATTTCCAAAATAATTCCTCCTCGGGACTCATTCGATAATACTATTAGTTTACCGGATAAGTTGATTAGTTAAAAGCGCGCAAGCATAATCACTAAAACACTTCAGACGGTTTCTACTATTAGTAGTAGAAACTTAAACCAAAATAAAAAAGCTCTCCCTGATTTATCTGGAAGAACTTTTTATACCGTTTTCCCTACAAGGAGAGTAATGTCATCATTTGTAGATGGAAGCGCGTCTGTTAAATGCTGAAAGGATTCCTTTACTGAATCAAATCGAGCAATCATTGAGTAGTTTTTAGAACTAATTTGAACACCGTCAGAATAAGTAACGAAAGAGGACCCTGAAGGATAATCAATTGATTGCACCTTCACCTTCTGAAGCTTTCCTGAGAGATACCCTGAATAAGAGATAGGACGAATAATCTTACCATCCGGTTGGTAAATAATTAAATTAATATTTCCTATACCACTATATTCGAGCTGTCTTGTCTTAAGATCAAGTTTAAAAATAGAAAGCACGCACCCGCGTTTCCCTCTCATCTCTTCATTTGCACGTTTCATCAAAGTTTCTACATCTTCATCCTGATATTCTTTTACTACATTGATAGCGGCTAGGGAAGAATCTTTAGCCATATCTCCACTGCCAAGCCCATCCGCTACAGCGCAAATGAAATAATCAGAATTTTCAGCTACATAATAGCTATCCCCGCACATCTGATTACCTGCCTTTGGTTTCTGATAGGCTGCGACAGTAAGCTTTTTAAAATCATGATGATGAATCATGATTAAAAAGCCTCCGTTGGTTCAATGCGAATAGCCTGTCTTAATTTTTCGAGAGCTCTTCTCTGCAAGCGGGAAACATGCATTTGTGAAATACCAAGCTTCTCTCCAGTTTCTTTCTGGCTCATATTTTCAAAATACGTACAATTCAAGATTTCTTGTTCTCGCTCAGTGAGTACTGCAAAAGCCTTTTTAAGAAGCATTTGCTGATCCACAAGATCAAACCCTTGCTCTTGATCACCAACTAGATCAAGTAGAGTAACTGTACTTCCTTCCTGATCTGCTTCAATTGAACTATCAACCGAAAGAGCTTGATAACTTTTGCCCATTTCCATCGTCTCAAGCACTTCTTCCTCAGACACGTTCAAGTACTCTGCAAGTTCATCCACCTTTGGAGAACGCTGAAGTTCATTGGTTAATTCTTCAACCGCTTTTTTAATACGGGGTCCAAGCTCTTTTATTCTTCTCGGCACATGAACACTCCATGTTTTGTCCCGAATAAACCGTTTGATTTCACCGACAATCGTTGGAACTGCAAACGATTCAAAGCTTCTACCAAATTCAGGGTCGTAACGACGAAGAGCTGCAAGCAACCCAATCATCCCAACCTGTGAAAGGTCGTCATGAATGCTTTTCCCCTTCGAGAACTTACGAGCGAGTGACTGCACAAGATCCTGATACCTCTCAACAAGCTTTAGTTGAACAACTTCATCAGTCGGATCGTTTTGATATTGCTCAATCCACTCATATACCTCATTGTTGTTATTATTGCGGGGATGATGAGATTGTGTCGGCATCTACTTCCACCCCATCTCTGTGGAGGAACTTTGTCATCATGACTACTACTCCGTCCTCTCCACTGATTTCCACTTTGTCCATCAGTGATTCAATCAGAAAGAGCCCTAATCCTCCCTCACTGAGTTGTTCTACAGACTTGTCACTATCAACTGGTCCAAGCTTTTCGGAAACTTTTGTATAGTCAAAACTTTGACCGCGATCGAGCACCATCATCTCAAGTCGGTCTTCATAAATACCGAATCCAATTGTGATTTGACCCTTTTCATCTTCTTTATAGGCATGGTTCACTGCATTTGTACAAGCTTCTGAAAGAGCAATTTTGATATCCTCAATCTCATCATAAGAATACCCCATGCGATTCGCAATTCCTGAAACCGTTAATCTCGTAACGCCAACAAATTCTGCTTGTGCAGGGATTTTCATTTCAACAAAATCTGAAATATTGATCACTTCGATCCCCCCTTTACGTCTTCGATATCGATCACTTCGTCTAATCCAGTGATTTCAAAAAGACGCTGTACGCGTGAAGTCATTCCAGTCAACTTAATAGAGCTACCGTGCTCTTTAGATGACTTCAGTGCACCTACGAAAACACCAAGACCAGTACTGTCCATATAGTTTACGTCACCAAGATGAACAAGTGTCTCATGTCCTTCTTTTCCAGTTAACGGAAGCAAAGCTTCACGGAGCTGAGGTGCTGTATAAGCATCTATTTCACCAGCTATATGTAAATGATGTGTATTTTCATGGTCTTCTTGTTTGATTTGCAAATTCATAACATTACCCCCTGTAGGTTGCTTCTAATTATTAGTTAAATCCATTAATTCCTTATTCCACTTTTAGAAAGAAGTTAAACCTCACGACGCAAAATAACAAGGGTGAAATCATCTCTGAGTTCAAACTCCTGTAAGCGCTCAAGCTCTCGATAAACCTCATCCACAATTTCTTGAGCAGAGAGGTGGATGTATTTACGAATTAACGCAACAATTTCATCACGTTCAATAAAACCATTAGTGGAGCGGCATTCAGTTACACCATCTGAAAGCATGATAACCATATCATTTCCATTAAGGACACGTTGGTATTCTTGATATGACGTTTTCTTTGAAACCCCTAGGACAAGTCCCTTTGTAAATAGCTCCTCGAACTCATCTTTTTCTGCGTCGTAAAAAAAGCCCGGTTCATGACCGGCACCAGCGTAATAAAATGAATGTACCCTAGGATCATATAATCCGTAAAACATCGTAATGAACATATTAGGGTCAACATTTTGTTCCACTACTCGATTTAGATTTTCAAGAACCGCACCCGGCTGCATTCGCTGCTCTGGTGCGCTATCCATTGTGTATTTAATCATACTCATGCATAAAGCAGCTGGAATACCTTTGCCTATAACATCAGCGATCGCTACACTAACACAATTGTTCTCATCTTGAACAAAATGATAGTAATCCCCGCTCATTTTCTGGGCGGGTTTACTAATAGCACCAATATCAAGATCCTGAACTTCTGGCTTATCACCCGCAAGCAAGGTTTGCTGCATGTTGGCCGCGATCTCAATTTCGGATTCTAATTGTTGCTGACGACTACGAAGACTCTGATGCTCTCTGTATGCAAATCCATACCCAATCATCATCTCAAGTAGAAAATCATATGAATTTTTAAGCGGCTCAGGTATATCCGGGAACAGTTCCTCAAGAACGCTCACATGGAGACTGACAGCTTCTTCAGGAGATATCTTTTGTTCGATCATCTTTCGACTAAACTGCTGTCCCTTATATAAGGTTTGCTCAGACTGCTCCTCTAAATAATTCTCTAATATTGCTTTGTATTTTTGATATTGAAGATCTCGGTCGTCCATTATTGTCTATCCTCCTTAACGGAGCCATTTAATAGAAGTGATAACAGTTCCTTCATTTTCTTTCGAATCGATCGTAAACTCATCCATTAATCGTTTGACCCCAGGAAGACCAGCTCCAAGACCACCAGAGGTTGTAAAACCATCTTCCATTACTTTTCTAATATCTTTAATTCCCGGGCCAGAGTCAGATGCTTCGATTTTAAGTCCTAACTTCCCCCCGTTTTCTACCCGTTCAATGGCTACTTCGCCACTTCCGGCATAGAGGTATATGTTACGAGCGAGTTCAGAAATAGCCGTCGTAATACGAGCTTGATCAACAGTACCGAAGCCTAGCTCTTTTGCTATATTCCTACCAGACTGTCTCGCTTTCACAATATCCCATTCATTTCGTACTTCCACACAGGATTGGATATTCATAACTTATCCCCCCAATTCCTGTTGTAATTTCTCTAACCCCTGTTCTAAATCTAATGCAGTCGGGACATTTTTCATCATGATTCCTAAATCAATTAACGTAATAGCAACGGCAGGTTGAATTCCTGTCAGTACTACTTTTGCCCCCATTAAATTCGACATGCGCACTACATCACCTAAAACTTTGGCAATAAATGAATCAATCATATCGACAGAAGTTAAATCAATTACAACGCCCTTTGCTCCTGTTTCATGAATCTTTTCGAGCAAATCCTCCTGAAATTGAAGTGCTGTTTTGTCATCGAGGTCTATTTGTATGGTAATTAGTAAATACTCATTTAATTTTAATATAGGAATTCGCATTGTCTTCCCCCCTTACTCAATCTCAATCATCTGACGTTTTGTCATTTCTAATGCAGTTTTCATGCCTTTAAATAACGTACTTTTCGTTGGGAATTGTCCAAGGTCAATTCCTAGGTTAACGATTGTTTGAGCAATTTCTGGTCTAATCCCTACAAGAATGCACTGAGCGCCAACAAGTCTCACTGCTTCTGCTGCTTGTATAATATGATGAGCGACCATCGTATCAACAACTGGAACCCCAGTGATTTCAATAAGAACAACTTGAGACCTGTGTTTAATAACACCAGTTAACAAGTTTTCCATTATAAGTTTCGCCCGCTCAGTATCAATTGTGCCTATAAGTGGCATGACGCTAATATTCTCAAATACCGGGATGAGAGGTGCTGATAATTCTTGAAGAGCAACTTTTTGAATAGATACAGTGTTCTCCCAATTTTTTGCGCTCTCATTAATTAATTGATTAACAATTGGATCGATCCAACGATCGATTTCATCGTACATGCTAAACACTCTATCATTAGATTGATTCGCATCAAGAAGAACACCTAGAATAATTCGACGGAAGTTTTGTAATCCCTGAGTGACATAACTCAGTCTCCACCCAATCTTCATCAAACGCTCTGCAAACTCCGTCATTCGATCTGTTGGTTTATGAACGTTTTGTTCAATATGCGTGTAAATAATTTCGAACAACTCTTTGTTTGTTTCTATATAAGCATTATCTGTTATTGATTGAAGCCGATGTTCATCACGTACTCTCTCCATCTCATCCATCCATCTGGTGTAAATACGTTCTCGGCTTTCGTTCAATAATTGTATAACTAACTTGTCCATCGTGCTCCTCCCTACGATCTTTCTTCATTCATTTATCTTCTCATTGCAAGAAATCACTCGCAATTATTATGCCTTACTAGTCTTAGCGCATCACACCATTTTCATCTTAACACACTTTTCGACATAACTAGAAAATTCCCTGCTATGAGCTACACGAAATGTGGTGAATAAAAGGGGGAGCAGACCAAGAGTTGCAAGGAACCACTCTACCTAAAGACATTTATATGATACAAAAAAACTGCTCATAGGAGCAGCTTCGTTTGGGTATTATACGTTTTCAAAAATCAATGAGTCCAAGGCTGATCTGCAAAGCTTCTTGCACTCTTTGCATCATACCCTCATCAAGGTGAGTGATTTTATCAGTTAGACGCTGTTTATCAATGGTACGAATTTGTTCTAGCAGGATAACCGAATCACGTTCAAACCCGTAACGCTTGGCATCAATTTCCACATGTGTGGGCAGCTTAGCTTTTTGGATTTGCGCAGTAATTGCGGCAACAATGACAGTAGGACTAAAACGATTCCCAATGTCGTTCTGAATAATTAAGACGGGTCTTACCCCACCTTGTTCAGAACCTACAACAGGAGAAAGGTCAGCAAAATACACATCACCTCGTTTGACAATCAAGCCACTACACCCCGCTTACTAAGCGGTCCACGGTGTGCTCTGCTTCCTCCTCAACAAGAAAGGCTTCTGCTGCAAGGTTCAAGTTAATCTTAGCCATCTCCATGTACCCCTGGCGCATGGCGTCACGAATTTGTCGCTTCTTTCGTTCGCGAATATACATTGTCGTGGCCTGTGATATGAACTCGTTACGATCAAGCTGTTCCTGTTGAATAATACCATCCACCTCATTTAAAATATGTTGTGGGAGAGTTACAACAATCGATTTTTTGTTTGCCTCTGACACAAACATACACCTCCGAAGCACTGCTACTCATATTGTATTCCACCATTAATCTTACCATTGCAAACGACGCATTGCAAAACAACTTTCCACAAGACTATTTCATCATATTCTTCCAAAATCCTTCTTTTATTTTACTATTTTTTTAAAATTGTATTCATTACGCCTTTTTTTTCTCCGTTTTCACGAAAAAGTCTCGGAACGCGCGGTCCTATCATACAAGGAATTTCATAGTTAATCGTCTCAAGTCGTTCAGCAATGTCATCTATTGTAATTTCCTCTGAACCTTGTACTCCAATTAGCGTCACATGAGTTCCTATTTCAACTTCAGAAGAAAGACGAACCATGAGTTGATCCATACAGATACGGCCCACAATAGGTGCACGCTCGCCATTTATGAGAACATAAGCATTACTTAGTTTACGTATCCATCCATCAGCATATCCAATAGGAACTGTTCCAATCCATTCCCCTTCAGCTGTGTGATACGTAGACCCGTAGCTAATCGGCTCTCCTGTGCTCATTTGCTTCACGTTAACTAGCTGACTATGAAGACTAAATGCAGGTTTAAGCTCAAAAGGTTGAATGGACTTCATCTCTTGAGAAGGAATCAATCCATACATTGAAATACCGATACGAATTAAATTTCCAATTCGATCAGGGTAGCGAATCGCTCCTGCACTATTTCCAAGATGAACCCATTTAGGCTCAATACCTTCTCTTCGAAAATAATCTTTCATTTTTTTAAAAGTTGCTATTTGAGATTCAATGAAAGCATTATCCGGTTCATCTGCTGTCGCGAAATGAGTGTAGATCCCCTCAACGATAAAAGAAGTGTGCTTTCTTAAACTTTCTATAATCATGGTTGCTTCTGTTTCCTTTTTTATCCCAAGACGCCCCATCCCAGTGTCAACTTTCAAATGGATATTAAGTGGTAATTCCCCTAGTACTCTCGCAGCTTGTTCGATCCAATCTTTTTGGAAAGCAGTAAGGGTAATGTCATGTTCTGCTGCCATTTTCACATACTCAGGAGGCACCCATCCCAATACAAGAATGGGAGCATCAATTCCTTCTTCACGAAGTGCAAGTGCCTCATCAAGAATAGCCACCGCAAGGTATTTAGCCCCAGCGCTTAAAGCCTTCTTAGCTGTCGCAACAGCTCCATGTCCATACCCATTTGCTTTCACAACAGCCATGATGGAAACATCTTTCGGCACATATTGCTTATATGATTTTACATTCTGTTCAATGGCATCCAGATTAACCTCAGCCCAAGTTTCACGATAAAACGCCTGATTGTCCATTCCAACTTCCTCCTAAAACAAATCACTCTGCCCTCTATTTTAGGAGATTTCAAGAAAAGCGCAAGTGTCTCGTTTAGTTCCGACAAGCGCTGGAAGCTTTTTTCCTGAACACGCCCTTTGTGTTCTGGGGAAAAGCTGAAGCGACTCGAGGACCTAGACACTGGAGCTAGACAATAAAAGCGCAAGTGTCTCGTTAATTCCGACAAGCGCTGGAAGCTATTAAATATGGTTTACAATAGCTATTTCTAAAAAAGGTTCAGCCATGTAATCATAGCTGAACCTCTTTGAAGTGTTATTTAATTTCCGTCATACCATACACTGACCTTGCCACAGACGCCATCTCTTCTTGAGTTAAATCATTTGAAGCCAGGAAGAAATCAACACCATTATGGTTCCAGGTAACTGTCGTATCTGTCATGACACCCATTGTAAAGCCTAAGTCCACCGGTTGACCCTCACCTACCGAGACAGGAGCACTTGTTTCGAGCACCGCCTCACTTTTCTCTTCTATTAACGTAAAGGACTTTTCACCAGTGAAGCTTAACATAACTTTGTTTGTGGCTACTTCTTTCTCATCTGTAAGACCTGTGCCTTGTGGTTCATACATTGGATACACAACTTCAAACGGTTCATTTGTTGTAGCAATGACAGGTATTTCTAACTGAGCAGCTGTCATATTTCGTTCCATATCAAATGCACCCTTATCGAATGAAGCGTTGAATTTCATATTAGAGAATTCAATATCAACAAGAGGTTTCTGATCTTGATTCATAATGGTTACTTTCTCTGGCGCAAGGTCTTTCTTATTTAATTGGATAGACTGTTTTGATAAGTTCTTGTTCTGGTAGTTTGTTTTCGTTGTAAACACATAATCATTTTCTTTTGCTTCAAATTCTGCTCCAGAATCATTTAGTATATCTAGAACAAGCGTGTTATAGAGATAGGCCTGGCTACCATTCTCCGGCCAATCACTCTGGAATCTAAAACTTTTATTAAGAGCAGGAGTCAGAACAAATACCCCTTCATCGTTACGCAAGATAATTTGACTCTGTTCTTTTGAAGCGTTTTTTAACTCAACACGATAAAAAGAGGGCTTTTGGTACCAGATCTCTACATCATAACGCTGTGGTTCTTCACCTGTTTCAAGCGTCATTTTGGCATTTACTTTATAGCTCTCCATCTCATTCAACTTTTTGTCTAAAGCATCTACAACATCCTGCTGACTTTTCTGTCCGCATCCCGATAGTGCCACAAGCATCAGTACTCCGATAAGAAAAACGACTCCGAACTTTTTCACTCTATCCAACTCCTTTGCCTCATTTAAAACGACAAAGGAGGTTCCTGTCATGTGAAAAACCTATCCGTGATGTTGGTTAAGAAATGAATGCAGAACGGTTGGAATCGTAGCAATAACATCAGTCGCCAGTACGTCAAGAGTAGTGTGAGTCGTTTGAACAAGGGTATCTGCTGCTTGCCCATGTAGAAATACCGCATTGCTTATCCCTTCTTGGATGGACGAACTGTGCATAACGAAAGCAAGTACCATACCAGTCAGGACGTCACCGGTTCCTCCCTTAGCAAGCGCTGAATTACCTGTTGTGTTAACGAACTGACTTCCATCTGGGGAAGTTACAATCGTATTCGGGCCTTTCAATACAAGGTAAACACCGAATTCTTTAGCAAATGAACGAGAGATCTCGAATCGCTTACGCTGAATTTCCTCGATTGGCAAGTCAGTTAACCTTGCCATCTCTCCAGGATGGGGCGTTAGCACAGTCGGTGTTTCCCTTGCCTTCAGACATCCTTTCAATTCTGCCAGGTGGTACAAAGCATCTGCGTCCAGAATGAGGGGGGAAGTTGTTGATAACGCTGCTTCAACGACTGATTTACACCCCGGTTTTCTCCCAAGACCTGGACCAACAGCAATTCCATCGAAAGAAGAAAGGTCCTCCGGCACTTCTCCAGAGAAAAATCCTTCGCGAGATGACCACCCCTGGAAAATTGTTTCAACGACTGTTCCAGCCACCACAGAAAGAATTTCATCAGGTACTGAAGCCTGAATTAACCCCGCTCCGCTCCTATAGGCAGCTTTCGCTGTCATAACAGGCGCTCCAACCATTCCCTTTGATCCTCCAATCACCAGCCCTTTTCCATGGCTTCCTTTATGAGAGGACGCCGATCGATCAGAAAGCGTGCGATGTACATCTGACTTTTGCCAGAGTTCTCTATTGAATACAGATGAAAAAGCAGCCTGTGGTAGACCAATATCAACTACCTCTAAATCTCCATAAAAATCGGCATCTGGATAAAGGAAGGCTCCTAATTTTGGACACTGAATCGTATAAGTTTTATTCGCACGAACCGGAACGCCTTCGCCCACGTATCCTCCATTCGCATGTAGACCGCTCGGAAGATCAACAGATAAAACCGTTGCAGAAGACCGATTCAATTGCCTAATCACCTCATCGTATGGAGCACGAATTGCCCCTGATAAGCCAAGTCCTAGAAGACAATCGATAACTACAGAATAGTTTTGAATGTCCCGAGCGAATGCAACTCCGTCTTCATACGATCTGTAAGAATACGAGAGGCTACGATAAATATCGAAGTGAGTTCTAGCGTCTCCCCTGATCTTTGAATATGGTGGAATCAACCAGATATCTACATCATATCCATGCTCTTTTAAATATCTTCCCAGAACAAAACCGTCGCCTCCGTTATTCCCTGTGCCAATTAATACAGCCACACGCTTTTCTTTTGGAATTCTGCTCTTCATCGCCTCAAATAGAGCTTTCCCCGCATTTTCCATCAACATCACACCGCTAATCCCGATTTCCTCCATGGCAAAACGGTCTGCTTCATACATTTCTTCTCCGGATACGATTCTCACAACAGGTCCCTCCTGACCGTGGTAAATTATATGAGGCAAGTCTCCACCTTATGCAGACTAGCTTGACGAGCACTCAATAATTACTTGTGCAATAGCATGCTGCTTCGTATGTGAAATGGATATATGTATCTTCTCATCTTGATCGGCTGATTCAATATACGGCGCACCTTCTGGCAATTTCCGCACACAAATGTCTTGCCAGCTAAGTCTACCAATCCCAGTACCCCTCGCTTTTGCATACGCTTCTTTAGCTGCAAAACGTCCCGCCAAAAATTCCACACTTCTATGCCCACTTATTTGCTGATATTCTCTACGTTCACGTTCAGTTAGGATACGCCCAGCAAATGCAGCATTCCTCTGAACAACCTGTTTGATACGATCAATCTCAATCATATCTATTCCGATTCCTCTAATCATCTCTATACTCCTTCGTACTAATTCGTCACAAGCCTGCATAGTGTTTTCAATAGTGATTATACCTCTAGCTATGCTAAACTAATAAGAAAACGAGTGAGCTTAATTTACCAGCCACTCCTACAACATTCCATTGAACTGAATTCATAATAAATTCTCTGAAAAAGGTGGTCGAATTATGTTTGTGCGAAATGAAGATTTTCGCTCATTTATCCGTTATTATCCTATCATTTCCATACTTATTGGTATACATATCCTCCTCTTTGTTCTCGTAAACCTTTTTGGTTTGTATTCGATCTTAAGACTTGGGGTGGGCTACAATCGAGCGATTGAAATTGGTGAATATTGGAGACTCATTACGCCGATCTTCCTACATGGTGGATTTGCCCACGTTTTATTCAATTCCTTTTCACTCTATCTTTTTGGTCCGGCTTTAGAACAGATGTTAGGGAAAGCCAAGTTCTTGGTTGGCTACTTCGGGGCTGGAATTATCGCCAATATTGCCACCTTCTATTTGCAAGATAGTAATTTCAGTCACGTGGGTGCTTCTGGTGCAATCTTTGGGCTTTTTGGGATATATTTTTATATGGCTTTCTATCGCAAAGAATTAATTGATCAAGCAAATTCACAATTGATTTTAATGATTCTTGGAATAGGACTCGTAATGACATTTGTAAGTCCTAATATCAACATTCTTGGTCATCTCTTTGGGTTTATAGGCGGGGCAGCTCTGGCACCTATTCTTTTGATTGGAGCTAAGCCATTTATCAATCGCGGCATTATTCGCGTCAGACGAACGGCAGACAGTGGAGAAATACGGTTTAAACCAAATCGTTGGCAACGGAGGAAAATCCGTACAGGGTCTGGTCGCGGCGGAAAAATTCTATGGGGAATTTTCATTTTCCTCGTCGTAATTGGTTTTATAGCAAGATTTGTTTAACGAAGTTCACACAAAAAAACCAGTGATTTTAATAATATGTACCCTGTGTAAAGGACAGTTTAAAAAAGACTAGGCAACATTAAGAAGATGATTCCTGTATTGAACAGGGGTCATCTTTTTTAAGTTCCACTGACATCTATCCAGGTTGTAATACATCATATAACTCTTAACTTCACGTTTTAATTCGATTAGTGTTTGACAAGGTTTTATTGAGGCTTCGTCTTTAAAGTGACCAAAGAAAGATTCCTGTGGGGCATTATCCCAACAGTTTCCTCTTCTAGACATAGACTGATCTAAACCGTATTTCTTTAGCTGTTTTTGGTAGGTAGGGTGAGTATAGTGAAAGCCTTGATCAGAATGAATAAAGGCATTCGCATCTAGTTTTGCTTTACGGTTGTTTTTAAGTTTTACTAACGTATCTGTCGCTAGATCGAGCGTAATTCGGTCAGACACATGATAAGCTAGGATCTCATTCGTAGAGCCGTCCTTTATGGTAGATAGATACGCTTTCTTCTTATTTCCATAAAACAAATAGGTAATGTCAGTTAGAAGTACTTTCCCTGGGATGCCTTGTTTGAAGTTTCGCTCAAGTTTGTTTGGTACAACGCTGTGCTCTTTCGTTGCTTTCGCCATACGACGATAGGGATTCGCTCTTCTGATCGGACATACGATTCCGTATTTTTTCATGATTCTGCGTATGCGTTTTAAGTTATAGGTTATTTGATACTGGTTAGCTAGCGTCATCTTGATTTGACGTGCCCCTTTTTTTCGCTTTTTAAAGGCATAGGCTTTTAGGATCCAGTCTTTTAAAACTTGGTCTCGCGCCTCGTTTTCTGTTCGACGCTTTCGAGCACCTTCAGTGAAATAACGATAATAACCAGATCGTGAGACACCCACTACGGAACATAAGTATCGGACCATATTTTTAAGTTGATACTCATGGATGATATGGCGGATTAATTCAAACTTGAGAGAAGCAGCTAATTTTATCTCTTTTTTCCCATCCCCTTTTCCATCATTTCGAGCTTTTTTAGGAGATCATTCTCTGCTTTTAATAGGTTATTTTGAGCTTCTAAACGTTTGTATTTTTCCTCTAAAGACAGTTCCTTATCTTTGGATCTTCCGGAGCTTTCTTTACGAGTGTCAGTAAGTCCATTAATCCCTTTGTTTTTATAACCCTGTCTCCACCTTCTCGCGGCAGAATGTACTCTTTCGTGTCCGAGAGTATCGACATCAAATCCATTTTCTTTAAAAATCTGACTCGGTAGTTTTCCTTTTTCATACTCCGTAATGAATATTCGCTTAAATTCATCACTGTATGTGATTCCTTTTTCACTAACTGATTTCACAAATTTATTAGAGGCAAGTGTTTTGACATCTTCCTCTGAGAATACTTTCTTACTCATTAATAATCATTTCCCATCGTAGAATTTGTCCTCATTATACATAAAAGTACCCTATAGGGCAGACTTTTTTTAAGTGTCTACTCTATAGGGTACATATTATAACTAATCACTGGTTTTTTTACATGAAAGACTGTTTTAAATAATAATCTACAGCATCTTTTAAGCTTCCCGTAACCTCAAAGTTTTGATTTAATTCAAAATCATACTTCATTAATTGAAGCACATGATTCGGTTTTAACCCACATAAAACCACGGAAACGCCAGTAACTTCGAGCATTGAGCAAAACGATAACAGCGGAAGAACACCGCTATTTTCAATTTCTCCAATACCACTAAAGTCCAGAATCACACGTTCATACTTTCCATTGTTCAAAATTTGCAAAAGATTTAATTCGTTAACAAGAAAGAGCTCCTTTTCAAGTTCACCAAACAAAGGAATAATCCCTATATTATTAGATATTGGTAAGAAGGGGCTTGATAGCTGCTTTATTTTCAATAAAGCAGCTTCAAGCTCCTCCTTTTTATCTAATAAATCAAAGTTTGTATCTGCTAGTCTCTCCTGTTGCTTCTGTAGCATAGTGGACAACTTCTCAATACGATCATTCTGTCTGATACAAACTATCTGCCCGGTCCCGCTTGACCATTTTGCAAAAACCTGAAAAAGAGAATAGGGCGACTGAACCGTATTCATGACCAATTCTAACTCAACTTCATCTTGAGAGGGGCTCAACATACGTACCGCTTTATCTCTGCTATCAAGATCAACTAGATCTAAGAAAGACGAATGAAATGAGAAAGCTTTCACAGCATTTTCGGACTGTGAAAGGATCGTCAATTTCTCATCAATTAAAAAAGCTGGAAGAGGATGATCATTTATATCATAAATCATACTGTACACTATCCTTCCAACTTTCAAGCCATTCACGTACCTGATACAAATCAGCTACTAGCGTAGTTTGTTCAGAGCAGTAGCTAGACAAATCATATTGTGATGCAAGCCTACCTCCTACTATTATCTCAGGTGAATGTGGCAAATCTTCAAGTTCGGTTACATATCGATTTAAGCGTTCCGCATGGTAACGAATAGACACTGAAATCCCTACTACTGATGCTTCCCACTTCTTAACTTGATCTAAAGTATACTCAAGAGGTAAATTTGCTCCAAAAAGCTTTGTTTGAAATCCGTATTCCTCAAAGAGCAATGAAATCATTTTCACTCCCAAGTAGTGCTGCTCTTGTTCAATACAAAGAAAAAGAGCCTTTGGTCCTTCTGAATTCCGATTCGCCATCTTTCTAAAATGCGCATATCGTGATAGAACATAATCACAAGTTGTTGTAGCTAAATGCTCGTCCGCTACAGATATTTTATTTTCCTCCCATAGTATTCCAATACGATGCATCGCTTTTGTAAGAACTTCGAAGGTTAAATAACTGTTTTCCAGCAACTCAGAATGCTCCATTATTCTTCCCCATGCTTGATTTTGATCACCTTCAAGAAAGTCATCTGTTAACATTTCAATATTGATCGCCATGTTCACACCCCTTTCTATAAGATGAATGATCCCTCTAAAAGTATTGCTATTTCATATGACCTGACATTCTGCAAGAAGAAGTTCACTCTTTATTATCCTTACTTTTATTTGAACGATAGGAATACCAATTTAACAGTTCTTCTGCATGAGAATGACCGATGTCTTTCACTCTAAACTGTTTTCCAGCAAGACTTGATAAAATCGATACCTTAAATGTAGCTAATTTTCGACGCTTTTGGAAGAAATTCGTCTCAATTTCCAGCGATTGAACCTTCTTACGAGAAACATAGGCACGTGTTCTCCCAATTTGCCTAAATTGTAACAGCGCCACGTCATTTTTCACACCAGAAGCAGCATCTCGATAATGAAGATAACCAATCAGAGCAAAGATCGGTAGCAACAATATCGACATAGCGCCATATGGAACAAAGTAACTAATGACACCTATTGGTAATAGAACGGGGATACAGAATCGAAAAAAATACCTTCTCCTAGCACGAACAGGCAAGGAGACATATTCTTCATGGATCGCTAATTCAGGTAGAATTTCTGCAAGCAACTCGGTAACTTTCTGACGCTTTATAAGCGGAAATAAAATCGTTGAAAACTGTTCATCTTTTCCACCGCCACCACCGCTCTCCACATAAAGCACAGAAAAGCCGAACGGTTGACGAAGAACCCCCTCTACAATGCGTATGGCCTGAATACGATGCACAGGAATCGTTAACTGTCTCTTCTCTAATATCCCTCTATTAATGATTAAATCATTCTCCATTCGAGTGAGAATGAACCCTCCGTACTTCAAAACAGTCCCCAAAACAGAGAAGATCCAGGAGACTAATAATAAAAAGGCAACAGCAAGTAATACAAATGGAAGGGTAGCCTCCATCACTCGCTCTGTCATACTCTCATAAAATGCATCAGGAAGAAGATCATCCACTTGGGAAGCAAAGGCTGCAACGAACGAGATCACTACGCCAATACCGCCCGACGTGGATGCCGCTATAAGTAACTCTTGCCATGAAAGCTTATATTCGAATGTCTTTGGATTTTTAAGTTCTTCCACTTCTTCATCTAATTTTGGTTTTCTTTTATCATAAAGTTCACTTCTTAATAGCTCTGCATCTTCACGTCTTAGAGCGGACATAACCACTTCAGGTTCGCCACCACCACCAGCGGTTTCAATTTGAACTTTCACAAGACTGAACAAACGTTGAATAAGACCTTCAGAAAAATCAATGGATTGAATTCTTTCACGTGGAATGAATCTTTTCTTTCGAAATATAAAGCCTTGATGAATTCGAAGCTCATTGTTTTCGACTTGATATGTATAAAAAAACCAACCAAGAACACCATTTCCGATCGTAAACAATAAGAGTGCCCCTATTGCTATAACGTGCCACCATTCATAGCCGCTTCCGCCCCCAACAAAAACAAAGAAAATAAGAGGGAGCGCCGCTTCTCTTGCGTATCTTAAAAGGGATAATAACATAGCCACTGGATGAAGACGTTTCTTATTAGACATCTTCTTCCGCCACCCTTGCAAGCACGGAGATACGGTCTCTTAGCTCATCTGCTATGTCATTTGATAGAGCTGGAATCTCGTGAGTCGTTGCTGCAGTAGAAATAGTCACAGATGATAGACGATAAGCTCTTAAAAGTGGGCCCTGTCTTGTATCAACGTGTTGAACTCGAACCATTGGAATCAACGTTCGCTTCACTACAATAACGCCATATTTAAGCTCAATTTCATGTTCTGTTACTTCATACCGCCATTTTGACCATCGTAATCTCGGTAAAATCCAGGTTTGTAATAGGAAAAAGAGCAAAGCAAGTATGCAGCTTATCACCAATGTCCATAAAGGAATTGGTACTATCATTAAATGAATAACAAACAGGCCACATAGGAGAGCAATGGCTAGTAAAGAAGCCAGTCCACCAGTAATTTGCCAAACTTTCAATCCTTGTGGATCAATTTGTTTTGAAGGTTCCAGTCGCATTCTTTTCCCCCTTTCTACCTCGTATCTTCTATTTTCTTTAAATTAGTATATCATGTTTATTAAGGTCCTCTATCACTAGTTCTAACTGTATTCTTTGTTCCTTCTTCATTCACCTTTTCATTTCATCAAAATCTCACAAAACAAAAAACTTGAGCGACATTCAGCTCAAGTTTTTTCTAAAATCAAAACTATATTAGTCCATAATGTTGATTTTTCGATTCTGGCTCATTTCGAGCGAAAAGTCCTTATAAAGGATAAAGGCCCAATAAATTAATAACGTTTATGAGCATGACAGAATTAAAAATGCTTTGATACATAAGGTCGTTCGGATTCTCTCATACTAATGATTTCTTTTTGTTCATGATCCCAAATCGATAGTATTTTTGAGTCAGCGTTGTAGAAAGTTAGATGTTGATCTGAACATTGAACAAGCTCACTACTTGGGATAGGGAATTTTTCTTGATGTCCTGTTTTGGAGCATATATAAACGAGCTGATCACTTTTCCCTGTTCGCCCATTGATGCCATGAACAATTAAGCTCCCGTTCCAGGAGTGAATCGTTCTTGGAGAAAAGTCGAGCTTAAAGGAATTTTTTATCTGATAAGAATCATTTAGAAGAAGAATCTGATCTTGATAAGAAGCTGAGATCGATAGTGCAGCAATATATATGCCTTCCTCTGCGATCATCATATTAACTGGAGAATATCCAGCTTCTAGCGGGATCACTTTTTTTCCTTTGTCACCGAATGTTGTTAAAAGAGCTTCATTTCCTTCAACATGGTAAGAAGAAACAATTAGCTGATTTCCTTTTCTTTTTAAATCACAGAAAATGCCATTCACATGCCACTGGTGTGTGATCCGCGGGTCTTCCTTTGCGAACTCATAAATCCATCCATTCCATTCTTCCCCTTCACAAGCAATGCAAACTGACTCAGGGTATTCATAGAAACTTGGCTTCCCGTTTACTTGAAATGTTCTCAATTGAGCAAGGTGGTGAACAAAGACATAAACCTCGACATGGTTAGATGAAAGTTGCTTGGTAAACCAATAATTCTGGTTTGAATCCCTTACAACATTAGAAAAGCCTTCTTCACTTGCGATTGGTAGCTTGGGTACATTGACCCGCTCAGATGTTTTAGTATTGTGATGGGCATTTTCACCGGATTTAAGTGCTTTGTTCCCTTGCTCTAACGGCATTCTAAACTCTCCCTTCATAATCAGCTGCCTTCTTCCGTTTAGGCAAGTAGGAAAAAGGATAGATATTTATAACCGATCCTTGCTGTTAGTACTAGTTTAACAAACAATTCGTCAAGGGGGTATTGGGAAATAACAATAACTTTCGTCGGATTAATTAAGCGAATTGTTTCCTGCTTTCCCAAGTATTGTGGAATGGACTAGGACTTTAATCCCTATTCAAGCTACTTAACCGGGACATGCTCTCTTTACTACTAGTGAATAAACAGTAGTAGTATGACGACTTTTACCTTGACACCCTTTCTCTTCTGCATAACAATGATTACGAATCCACTAATTTCAGGAAGGATGAGATTCACTTGGCACGCAACCATGATGAGTATATTCGCAATTTATTTGGAAATGAAGACACAGCACTTCAATCAGTCAATGAAAGCATTCGTAGAAATGGTATGCCCGCAATCTCAATTAAACCTGAAGTAGGACGCTTCCTAGCTCTACTCGTAAGTATTGCAAAACCTCGAAACGTAATGGAAATCGGTGCACTTGGCGGTTATAGTGGCATCATGCTCGCAGGTGCTCTTGAGAAAGAAGGCTCCCTCACATCCCTGGAGTTAGAAGAAACCTACGCCAATGTTGCTAAAGACAACCTCACTAGAGCTGGACTTGGCGATAAAGTGAAGTATGTCATAGGACCCGCTCTTCAAAATATGGAATCTCTCCATAATGCCGGCCAGCAATACGATTTCTTCTTTATTGATGCTGATAAAGTGAACTATCCTAACTATTTTACTATGGCACTAAAATTAGCAACTCCCGGAGCAGTCATCGTAGCTGATAATACCCTTCAAGGTGATAAAGTTTTCGATGAAGATATTCATAGTGAGAATGTGGAAGCTATTCGAACATTTAATAAACAAATAGCAACTGATGATAGAGTTGAGTCCATTCTATTGCCTTTGTGCGATGGCTTAACGATTTGTAGAGTAAAACCTTAACTAGAAGAAATATACAAAAAAGAAGGGAGAGCATTGCTCTCCCTTCTTTTTTGTTAGCTGAAAGGCGAAGAAACCGCCTAACATCGCCCTCTTATTTAGAATGCTACGATTGTTCTTCCACGTACTTTGCCATTTAGAATAGAACTCAACACATCAGGTAGTTCATCAAGTGTCACTTCATTTTGAATCGCTTCAAGGTGCTCAGACGGTTTATACTCGTCAGCGGCTTTCTTCCAAATTTCCTTCCGTTTTTCCATTGGACAATAGACAGAGTCAATTCCAAGTAAATTAACTCCTCTTAAAATAAACGGAAAAACAGTTGTAGGAACTTTAGCGCCTGCAGTAAGACCACTTACGGCAACAGCGCCACCGTACATTGTATTACTTAAAACAGCAGCAAGCGTTTCTCCTCCAACGGGATCGACTGCGCCTGCCCACTTCTGCTTGCCAATTGGCTTAAATCCTTCAGGGGCTACTTCTTCTCGACCGATTGTATGTGTCGCACCAAGTTGCTTCAGGTAATCGTATTCTGATTCTTTCCCTGTACTTGCTGCCACTTCATACCCTTTTTTAGCTAGAATAGCAACAGCCATACTTCCTACGCCACCCGTTGCACCTGTCACAAGAACTGGTCCTTTTTCAGGCGTCACACCAGCTTGTTCAAGTTGATACACGGAAAGAGCTGCCGTAAATCCTGCTGTCCCGTATACCATTGCTTCCTTAAAAGACAACCCTTCAGGAAGTGGGACGATCCAATCTGATTTCACCCTTGCATACTCGCTAAACCCACCGTAGTGTGACACGCCTAACTCGTAGCTAGTAACAATGACCCGATCTCCTTCCTTCCAATCTGGATGATCCGATTCCGCAACAACACCTGCAAGATCTATACCAGGGATGTGGGGATACTTCTTAACAATATTTCCCTTTGGATGAGTAGCTAACCCATCTTTATAGTTCACGCTAGAATAATGAACTTTAACTAACACATCTCCTTCAGGAAGATCGTCTTTCGTTAAATTCTTTATCGATACTTCTGTATTCTCATCAACCTTATCAACAACTAAAGCTTTAAATTGATCCATCTAGGATCCCTCCTTCAACTTTCTTTCGGATTCATCTTAACAGAAATTATTCTGACTGGTCAATTAATCTGAATTCTTTAATCACACATATGGTTTGTGTATAATGAGCACTGTAAGGAGAGGAATGAGATGAAACGTAAAGCTGAGTTAAAGCGACAGCAGATTATTAAAGCAGCCTATCAAGCCGTCTCTGATAAAGGCTATGAGGCGGTTACACTTCAAGACATAGCTGATTATGCAGACGTAAGTAAAGGCGTCCCGAATTATTATTTCCAGAACAAAGAGGACGTACTTGCTCATCTGCTCGCTCAAATTACCGATCGCATATACGAAAAAGAGAAGCTGGCTGTTGAAAAAGAAACAACTTCAACTAACATGCTTCTGGCATATTTAAATACAGTGTTTGTAGGTCCTAAAGAAAATGAGAAATTCTACCGTGTATATTTAGATTTTCTTGCGCAGGCAACCAAAAACAAACGGTACAGAGAAATAAATGAACGCTTTTATCAAAATTGTTCATCCATCTCTAAAGTGATTCTCGAGCAAGGGAAGAAAGAGGGCGCCTTTCGTACGATTGATAACGAAGAGGCAGGGAGAACAATTAGGGCCATGATAGACGGTTATATGATTCAATGGATGATGACGGGTGACCATATACAACATAGCGCATATAAAACAGCTTGTTACAGGAGCGTGCTTTCCTATATACAAAACTAACTTTTGCTACTTTTCGACCCGTGCTACTTTTCAATGAAAAGCTCCACATTTCCTATTGAACTTCATTCTCTCAAAAAACAAGTCGGCCTTTCACTCTTATTAATAAAACAACTGAGAAAGGACAAGCTAACATCAAGTAAAGGAGGAATGACGTTTGCCTCAGGAGAAAAAACGCGGCATGAAAAAAGAGCTGTCTCAGTCTGTTGAACATGCCAACCAAACAAAGCCTTCCACTAAACAAAAAAGCAAAAAAATCACAGAGTAAAACCGGGCCAAGCACGCCCGGTTTTACTTTAGTTTAAACGTAGATTGATCAATTAGTTCAACATCACTTCTTTGTCTAATTCTCTCCATCAGTTGAAAGAGCGCTGCATCTTTTTGCTTGGCTTCAATCATACAATCAATTTGGTCTGTGCTACCTTTGACTTCATTTAGAAAAGAAAAGAACCAATCAACATCTACATAATCAGCATGACTTCGAAATTCCTTTTCACTCTTAGGAGAAGAAATATGCATCTTAACAGGTAGTGAAGAGTCTCTCCAAGTATTAACCACTCTCCCCCATTCTGTCACCCAATCTTTTGTTTTATGACACGCCACATGATGATGATAATCAAAAACGAGCGGCACGTTTAACTTCTCACATAAATAAAGAGTATCTAGGAGCGTAAACGTTGTATCATCATTCTCTAAAATAATGGTTTGTTGTATTTTGTGTGGGGTATACATCCAATTATGGATAAACCGTTCAAGTGATTTCTCCTTATCATCATAGGCTCCTCCTACATGAAGGACACACCGATGTGTTGAAGGAAGTCCCATTTCTTCAAGAAGACGCACGTGCAAAGAAAGCATTTGAATCGATGCTTGTAAAATTTCTTTCTTAGGTGAATTAAGTAAGACGAAATGATCCGGGTGAAAGTCCACCCTCATTTTTTCTCTAATTGCAAAATCACCTACCTGTTTCAACGATTTCTTTAGTGGAGAAAGATAATCCCACCCTTCAAGGGCTTCATGATTGGCAAGCGGGATTAGCCTTGAGCTAAAGCGAAAAAAATGAATCTCGTTCCCTTTATTGTGCTTAAGAAGACGTAGGCAGTTCTCAAGATTTGAAATTGCAATCCGCTCCAGTTTCCGAATAGCAGCTTCTCTATCTTGGATTTTTTGAAATTGAGCATATGTCATCGTCTGAGACGGAGAGCTGTTATTCAGTTCTGTACTCATTGCGACATACCCTAGCCGAATAATTGTCATTCCATTCTCACCTCCAAACATCTTTCTATTAGGCTCTCCATTCCATTCTTAATTCATTAGCCACAACTTACGTTCGATTAGACGTTGAAGCGTGGTACAATAGACATAATACCTGGATGCGGGTAATAACAAAAAAGGGGTAATTGTATGGCAACTCGAATCATTACTGACAGCAGCGTCGACTTCCCTGAAGAACTGCTAAATGAATTGAACGTAACGGTCGTTCCACTCAACCTTCTCTTTGGTGAAGAAGAATACAAAGCTGGAGTAGATCTTGATACGCAAACGTTCTACCAAAAACTAAAAAAATCGAAAGAACTTCCTAAGTCCTCTGCCCCAGCACCACAGGACTTTCTTACAAAATTTGAAGAAGCAAGTCCTGAGGACGATATTCTTGTTATAGCGCTGTCCGGAGCATTAAGCACTACTTATGACAATGCTGTACTTGCAAAGAAAATGTTTCATGAGGAACATCCTGACAGGAAAATCGAAGTCATCAATTCAAAAACAGCCTCATCAGGTCTTGGGATCATTGTTTATCACGTTGCAGAAATGGCTCGTGACGGCGAAACCTTTGAATCCATCGTTGAACAAGCATATGAATACACAGAAGATACGCTAACAATGTTTTTATTAGACACCCTTGAGAACGTTATCAAGGGGGGACGCCTCGATCGTGTAAGAGGAACGATTGCTTCTGCCTTGAATATTAAATTACTTATGAAGGCAAGTGATGACGATGGTTCACTTGAGGTCCTTGATAAAATCCGCGGAAACAAGCGAGCAGTACGCCAGTTCATACAAAAAATTGGCGAGTATGGGCATAATTTTGAGGATAAAGTCATTGCTGTAGCTCATAGTAATTGTGAGGATAAAGCAAAAGCATTAATCGAGCAAATTCAAGAACGCTATAAATTTAAAAACGTCATCCTTTCGACGATGGGGCCGCTTATTGGCACTTATGCTGGCGAAGGTGGCCTTCTTGTCGCATTCAAGAAAAATTAATATCCATTTAGGAGCGCATTTTGCGCTCTTTTTTTTGGATAAATCTATGTTTGCTCATATTGTTGATTACTCAAATGAGCCAAAAATCAATAACATTCATTACCATTGCCTTGAATAAAATAAAAATTTAAAATAAAAAAACGCTTTCTTTACAGGAAATGAATGACCATTCATCGAAATGTGTTCAAAACAAAGAAGTGTGGTGAGCAGTTATGAAATGGGAAAAATTATTTAAACCAATTCAATTAAGGAGATTAACCCTGCCGAACAGAGTAATGATGGGATCCATGCACCTTGGAATGGAAGGTAATAAGGATCAAGAGGATGCTCTCATTTCGTTTTATACTGAACGGTCAGGAGAGAACGGGCCAGGTCTCATTGTCACAGGAGGGATTTCTGTTTCACCTGAAGGCGATGGTGGACACCATTTTCTAGGATTCTATCGAGACGATGATCTTCGAGTCATGAAACGATTAACAAGCAGCGTGCATACAGCAAATGGGCGTATTGCGGCACAGCTTTTTCATGCTGGACGATATGCTTACTCTGAGATGAACGGCATTCCGTCTGTCGCTCCATCTCCTATCAAATCGCCCATACACAGAGAAACTCCCCAGGAACTAAATGAACTAGATATTCTTAATTTACTTGAATCCTATGCAGAAGCTGCCAGGAAAGCGAAAGAGGTTGGATTTGACGCAGTAGAAATCATGGGCTCTGAAGGATATTTAATCAATCAATTCCTATCACCAAGAACAAATAAGCGAGCAGATAAATGGGGCGGAAACTTTGAGAATCGCACCCGTTTTGCAATCGAAGTCCTTAAAGCAGTTCGAAAAACAGTCGGAGAGGATTATCCAGTGATTTTTCGTATGTCTGGACTCGATTTAGTACCCGACTCCTCAACACCAGAGGAAACCGTTCAACTAGCTACAAAATTAGAGGCCCATGGCGCTGATATTCTAAACATTGGAATCGGTTGGCACGAATCAACAGTCCCAACGATTTCAATGATGGTGCCTCGTGCTGGTTTTATTGAACCCGCTCTACAAATTAAAGAAGCGGTGACCATCCCGGTGATTGGAAGTAATCGAATTAATGACCCGGTTCTAGCTGAAGAGTTACTTCAGAAACTCGATATGGTCTCAATGGCTAGACCTTTCCTGGCCGATCCACATCTATTAGTGAAGGCGAAGGAACAAGCACTTGATCAGATCAACACATGCATCGCTTGTAACCAGGCATGCCTTGATCATGCCTTCGAAGGCAAAGCCGTCTCTTGTCTTGTTAATCCCAGGGCTGGCAGAGAGCACAAGTGGACCATTAAGAAAGCTGAAAATATAAAAAAAGTTATTGTGCTCGGTGGAGGCGTCGCTGGCATGGAAGCTACAAGAGCTCATGCTGAATTAGGTCATAGCGTGATACTTTATGAGGCGAGCTCTGCGCTTGGTGGGCAGTTTAACCTGGCTAGAAAAATTCCAATCAAGAAAGAATTTGATGAAACCATTCGCTACTATACAACGGAACTAAACCGATTAGGCGTTAAGATTTATTTAAATCATAAACCAACAGAACAAGAGCTTTTAAATCATTCACCAGATCTTGTTGTGGTAGCAACTGGTGTGACACCACGGCAACCGGTTATTCCGGGTATTGAACACTCCATCGCTTATCCAGACGTTCTTTCTGGTAATGTGGCTGTGGGCAGAAATGTGATTATCATTGGGGCCGGTGGCATCGGATGCGATGTGTCTCATTTCTTAATTGAAAAAGGAATCAATAACATTCTCCTTCTAAGACGTAATGGAAAAATGGGTGAAGGCCTTAGCAAAACAACTAAATGGGCGATGTTGCAGGATCTAAAGAAAAATGGTGTGAAGTTTCGAACGAATCTCTCATATGAAGAAATGACAAAGGATGGTCTTACGATCAGAAATGCAGAGACAGGCGAGAAAGAATTTCTCGAAGCCGACACCATCATTCTCGCAGCTGGGCAGGAATCGAATATACCCCGTGAATGCGAATTACTTTCACAAAAAGGTGTTGAAATCGCAGTTATCGGTGGCGCTCGTCTTGCTGGTGAGCTTGATGCGAAACGCGCCATTTATGAAGGTGCTAAAATCGCATTCGAACCCGAAACCATATCGATTAACTAGCTAGGTCCCAAAACGAAAAGAAGAGACGCCAGAGAGCGCCTTTTCTTTTCGTTCTATATCAATTCCAAATCATACGTTTAAGAAAAGGCACACTATAAACCGTACCTTCTAACTGCTCTATGATCCAATCTTCCTCTTCCTTCAACCAGTTTCGAATAAACTTAGCAGATTTCTCATGCTCTTCAATCGTCATAAACTGAAAAATTTCTTTCGACTTCTCGACCTCTTTCTCCCCCAGTGTTCCAACCAATGCTTTTAAACCAAGCTGAGCTCGATCCGGATGATAACGGTGCAATATCACTCTTGAATAATGAAGCATGACTTGATTTAACATATGAACAGACCAAATATCGTTTCCTCTTCTTCTCGACTTCTCGTATTGAAATAAGAAAAAAGCCGTATCATCCACATGATTAATAAACTCCTGCCTCGATAAGGTTAACTGCTCATTAAAATGACTCAACCGATTGTTGGGATCATAAATCACTTTGCAATAATCTTTCTCTATCAACGATTCCGCTGTCACTGTAAATAAATCAAGATGGAGCATATTATCAAACACAGCGATGATCTGGGGAGCAATAATGAAAATTTCATCATAAAAGAGAAGATTAGCATATGCTTCTAAATGATGCTTTCGATTCTTAAGAAACAACTCCACATCGTTCTCTTCTACAAGACAATAAAGATCAACATCCGAATTTTCATCATGTTCGTTTCGCCCCATAGATCCTTTAAGGAAAATTGCTTTTACGAGAGGATCTTGCTCCAGACTGTTAGATATCAGTCGAACTGCTTCTTCTTGCTTCACTCCCTCACCTCATTTTTACATTTTTTAGATATTAAATCATTATATAGGGATTGGAAGTAAATAGACAAGAAAAAAAAGAATGCTTATATGCACTCCTTATCCTAATTTATCACCTTTTTTCACTTTTTGATCAGGCTGTATTAGCACGACTCCTTCATCTCCGTATACGCCTAATACAAGTACTTCAGACATATAATCTGCAATTTGCCGTGGGGGGAAATTCACCACTGCCATCACCTGTTTACCGATTAAATCATTCTGGTTATACAGGTCCTTAATTTGTGCACTGGACTTCTTGATACCAATTTCCTCCCCCAGATCTACCTTTAATTGATAAGCTGGTTTTCTAGCCTTTTTAAAATCATTCACTTCAATAATTTCCCCAACACGAATATCAAGTTTCATAAAATCATCAAACGTCGCCACTTCATCCACCCTGCCTTTTCATCTAAGTATAGAATCATTTTCTTTCAATACCTCTACCATTTGTTTCTCGAGATGATTTTAAAATCCTTCTTATTCCAATCTCTTCTCCATAAAAAGATGAATCCCGCTATGAATTTCATCCTCACTTTTGTGTCGCTCTCCAAATAAGAATGAAGAATAACACTCTACTAGGAAGCGATCGCTCTCTTCAAATTGTATAGCGTATAGTTCAGATAGGGTGAGGGGGTATTGTGAAGTCTTGAAGAACTGTTCGATGCGAAGGGCGTACATGATGTCATTTAATAATTCGTAGTGGTTGATTGGTGGCACACACTGTTGCAAGCGAGTATCAATAGACTGTAGCAGGCTCATAAGACCAACCTTGATTTTATTTCTTGAAGGAAGGACAAAAGGTGTTTCTCCAAATACATTTAATTGCTCAAAACAAGGAGCCACATACTCTTTTGACCCATCAGCCATTTCACTAAATTCCTGTAGACTAACTTCTCTTAGATCAAGTGAAATACCCGTTAGTTCAGGGAGACATGGCGACTTACTTGGGAGCTCCTTATAAAAACACCAGATATCCAGATCGGAATATGGACCAGCTTCTCCTCTAGCAAAGCTACCAGTCAAAACAATCCCAGATAACGATGGTTGTTTCAATCGGACAACAAGTCGTTTAGCGTATTTTTCAATCATTATTGGAGTAAGTAGTGGATTTCGCATCTCTTTTTCTCCTTTTCACCGAGACCCTAAGAAGGAGCTAGCAAGTATGAAGCTGTTCTTTATAGTTAAAAGCAAGTTCTTTGTTTTATAAACAATCATCCCGCTAGTTTGTAAGGAAACGGTACACCGTATGAATAACCTCATCCCGATCCTCCCCGTGGCAGATCAAATGCTTTGAATTCTCCATCAATCTAACCTGTTTCTCATCCGAACGAATCAACTGATAAATCGTATCAGCGGTTTTATAAGGTACCATTCCATCAAGCTTTCCCTGTAAAATGATCGTTGGAATAGAGACCTGTTCGAAGGATGGCTTGAGGTGTTGGACAAGCTTTCGAAATTCTAATGAAGCAAGGAGCGGCGTTGTCTTTACCTTTTTGCTATAGCGAATGAATAACTCATTCTGAAGAAGCTTTCCTCTGCATAGATCAGTCATCATTTCTCTTATATCCTTCACCATTTGAAAAGGATGGATATACTGTATAGCTGCACTTAATAATACTAATTTATCGATTTGGTACTTCGTTGCTAAATAGCCTGCAAGAACGCCCCACATTGAAAACCCAATGAGATAAATCGTGTCGCACCTTTCTAATAACTGTACTAAATATTCCTCAGCTGTATCTACCCACTGTTGAAAGGTAATCCCTTTAAGTGAATCGTTCTCACCGTGTCCTGGAAGTGTCGGTGATGCTACAACCCAATCCGTTTGACTTCGAAAATAATTTGCCAAAGGTTCAACCTCAAATGGTGACCCTGTAAATCCATGTATGAGCAAACAACCAATCATGTTTGTCCTCTCACCTTTCCTTCTGTCGTTACCACTTTATATTCCCATCAGAAGAAAAAGTTAATCGCTTGTTGCCCATACATATCATTCCTATTACTTAAATGATGTTCTTGAATCTTTCCGAACATGAACCTTTAGTGAAGGCGGTTCAAATTCTTCACGAAGAGATGTAGAGCAATTCGGACAAATCACCGCTTTCGAAGGTATCGGTGTACAGCAAAACGGGCATTCTTTTCTAGTCATAGAATTAATAGGATCCTGTCCTGGTTTTCGCCATCTATTCAACTGACGAACGACAAGAAACACCGAAAAGAAAATGATTAAAAAGCGAATGGACGTTGTAAGGAAAACTCCATAATTGATTGTTGCCGCCCCGGCTTCTTTTGCATCAGAGAGAGAAGGATAATAATGCCCATTTAAACTAATAAAAAGATCGGAAAAATTAATTCTCGCTAATAGTAGACCTACAGGTGGAAGTATTATATCTGAAACAAGCGAATCGATAAAATTACTAAACGCTGCGCCTAGGACAATTCCAATTCCCATATCAGCCGCGTTACCTCTAATAGCGAAATGACGAAATTCATTTAATAGACCGATGGAAATTCACTCCTTTATCCTCGCTCTACACAATATGTATGCTTCATTAATACAAGCTATGAATTTTTCTAATCCTTGCAATTTTTCTTTAATTAATTTTAAAAGCGAAGAAAGTCATTTAGATGATATAATGTCTATTTGCGACTATAGTCTAACATCAAGGAGTGAACAATAATGACATTTGCACTAGCCTGGTCAAAGGCTAATCCATTAATTGAGGATCCGATGGCTGTATTTGTCTATCTAACGGTTGTAGTTGGAGCAATCTTCATGCTTGGCGAATCAAAAAACAACGTTCTGCAGAAGATATTTCATTATGCCCCACCGTTAATTTGGACATACTTTATCCCAATGCTATCAACGACATTTGCGATTATTCCGCAAGAGTCGACTTTATATGGCTTCGTTTCTACGTATATTCTTCCAGTTGGGCTCCTGCTGTTATTATTATCAGCTAACGTCCCAGCTACGTTAAGATTAGGACCAAAAGCCTTATTAATGTTCCTAGCAGGAACAATAGGTGTTATTATCGGCGGGCCGATTGCGCTAGCCATCTTCCAACCTTGGCTACCTGCAGACGCATGGACAGGAGTTGCTGCTCTCGCAGGAAGTTGGATTGGCGGCTCAGCGAATATGGCTGCAATGATTGAAGCAGTGGGGACACCGAAAGAAATTCTTTCCCCAATTATTGTCGTTGACACTGTTGTCGGCTATAGCTGGATGGGGATTATGATTTTCCTAGCAGGATTCCAGCACAAGTTTAACAAATGGAACAAAGCGGACGATTCCGTTATTCAAAGTGTGAATAAGGAAATGAATGATATTCAACGTAAGAATGAACGCCCAATTCAAGTACCTCAGCTACTAGGATTACTTGGACTTGGCTTTGGTGTCTCTTATATTGTATTGAAAATTTCCGAGAATCTTCCACAATCAGCTGTTCTTTCTACAACAACATGGACAGTCATGATTATTTCTGCCATCGGTATTTTGTTCTCATTCACTCCTATTAAAAAGCTAGAGGGTTATGGCGCTAGTAAAGTCGGCTATACAGCCATTTATCTTTTGCTTGCAACAATAGGGGCAAGAGCGGATCTTACTTATGTAGTGGATTCACCACAATATGTTCTAATGGGCATTGTGTGGCTCAGTATTCATATTCTTGTTATTTTCATCGCAGCGCGCTTATTACGTGCCCCTCTTTTCTTTGTAGCCGTAGGTTCACAAGGAAATATTGGTGGGACAAGCTCGGCACCAATCGTTGCCTCTGTTTTCCAACCTTCACTTGCTCCTGTTGGACTTTTGATGGGAATTGTAGGTAACGTTGTCGGTAGCTACGCAGCGGTTCTCTGTGCGCAATTGGCCAAGATGGTCGCCACAATGTTGCTCTAGAACCTTAATCTAGAAAGTTAAAAGAGGCTGGGACAAAAC